>SIRX01000032.1 GCA_004563715.1 Actinomycetota bacterium
CCACGCACACCACGCAGCGTTCGGCCAGCCCGCTCACGGCCTCCCTCATGCTCTGGGAGATGACTGCCTCCTCGGGCCGGTCCACTATGGGGGTGAGGGTCCCGTCGTAGTCCAGGAAGACTGCTGGTCGCTTTACTGCCAGGCGCTCGTCCAGCTCTCCGGTGCTCTCCAAAGCGTGCGGCAGGTCGCTGATCTCTCTAGCCACCGGCTCCTCCTCTCCTGTAGCCTTCGGTCATCTCCAGGGATACGCCACCGGTCCGCCGCGGGCTAGCCCGCGCCGCTCGAGGCGCCGGCCTCCTCGCGCAGCACCTTTGGGGTGTAGCGCCGGATCCACTCGCGGTACTCTTCTACCTCCGTCCGGGCTCGCTCCTCGCCCCATCCGAGGTGCTCGACGGCCACCGCGGCGGCGGGCTCCGCTACGCCGAGACCTACGTCGGGACCGTACCCGACCATCGTACGCCGGAGGAGGACGTCGGAGAGCTTCTGGGCCATCTCGTGCTTGAAGGCGTAGAGGACCTCGCAGCCCATCAGGCCGGTCTCCGCGGCGGGTAAATCAGCCAGGGATTTTCTGAGCGATATGTCGTCACCGGCCTCGGCGAGCACGTCGTAGGCCCGGGCGCCGTAGACTTTGAGGAGCCTGGAGGAGAGCACGTCCGAGAGGCCGCTGTTGGCCTTGAACTCCGCCGAAAACGCCTCGAAGTCCCGCACGGCGCCACCAGGGAGCGGGACCCGGTCGGTGGCGCACTTCGGAGGCTTGGTGCCCAGCTTTTTGTACACGGCGTCCACCGTCTGACGGCCGAGGTTGCGGTACGTGGTCAGCTTACCGCCGACGATAGAGATCAAACCCTCGGCTTTCTTCGGGCCGCCAGCGATCTTGACCCTCCCCCCGGCGGTAGACTTGCCCTTTGCGTGATCGAAGACGACGTGCGCCCGGGTGATCGAGGACTCCGACCCCGCAGGCTTGAACGGCAGCGGCCGAACACCCGAGTAGGTAAACAGGACCGAGTCCCGCGTCAGGTTCGCTTCCGGGATAACGTGGTTGGTCTCCTCCAGGAGGTAGTCTATTTCATCCCCGTCCGCGGAGACGTAGTCCAGGTCGTCTTCGTAGCGGAAATCGGTGGTGCCGATGAGGTAGCGTCCGTTCCACGGCACGATAAAGTACGGCCGGCCGTCCTTGCGGGCCTCGACGTATACAGCGCTCTCGGGGGCTCCGGGGAACGGGTCCACGACCAAGTGCGAACCTTTGGTCGGTCCGATCATGCGTCCCGCCTCTGTGTCTTCATCCTGGCCACCCGCGGTGCCGGAACCCTGCTCGAAACCGAAATCCCCGGCTCCGCTGAGGACCTGGTCCACCCACGGCCCGGCGACGTTCACCGTAACGGGGGCGCGGGCCGTGTATGTCCCTCCTTCGAGGTTGTCCTCTATCTCCACGCCCGTCACCCGCGGCATAGAGCCGTTGCCGGAATCGAAGAGGAGGCGCTTGACCTCGGCGTAGGTGATGACCGCCGCGCCGTGGCGCGCGGCATCTACGGCGCTCTCGACGGCAACGCGTTCGGCGTACTCGACCTGCCCGTCGTAGTATGTGGCCGCCCCCAGAAGCCCCTCGGGGTTCAAGCCCGGGTACTCGCTCAAGGCCTCCTCGCGGGAGAGCATCCTGTGGTTCGGGACAGACTTGTCGTACGAGAGCACGTCGTAGCCGACCATGCCGAGCCGGATCATGCGGGGACCGCGCGAGCTCCTCTCGTAGATCGGTACTACGAACTTGAGCGGCCTGACGAGGTGGGGCGCTATGCGCAGTAGCTTCTCGCGCTCCCCCAGGGACTCGCGCACCAGGTGGAACTCGTAGTACTCCAGGTAGCGCAGGCCGCCGTGGATCAGGCGCGTCGCCCACTGCGTCGTGCCGTACGAGATGTCGCCTTTGTCGAGCAACAGGGTCCTGAGACCCCGCATGGCGGCGTCGCGGGCGATGCCGGCCCCGTTGATACCGGCCCCGATCACGATCACGTCAAACGGCCGGTCCCCGACGTGCTCCAGCAAATTCTTACGGTCCATACCTCTACACCTTTCCAGCTCTTGTTTTGGCACCCGGTCTCACGACTATCTTTCGCCTCCAAAGAAGGTGCTCCAGGGCATATCGACCGGTTCGTCGTGGGCGACGATCTCGTACAAGTGTCGCATCAGGGGGAAGTCTTCGTGGGCGACGAGCCCCCGCTCGGCCAGCTTTGGCAGCGTCTCTCCGACGACCCTGATGGCCGCGACCCCTTCCAGCGTCACCCCCTTCATCCGCCCGTTCTGCACCTCCGAGAAAGGCTCACCCGCCCCGACAAAGCGGCCCGCCTTCACGTTGCGACCGCCCATGCTGGTCACGAACATGTCCCCGACCCCGGCCAGCCCGTAGGGCGTCTCGGGCTCTCCGCCCATAAGCTCCATCCACCGTCCCAGCTCGCGCGTCGCCTGCCCGAAGAGCGCCGCCCCGTAATTGTAGCGGCGGTACCGGTCCTCCGACTTGCCCTCCCTGTCAAGAAGGCCCTCCATAAAACCCGCCCCGAACGCGTAGCAGTTCTTGATCGCCGCGCACACCTCACACCCGACAAAGTCCGTGTCCGTCCACACGTGATAGTAACCAGTGCGGAAGAGGCGGGCCAGGTCTTCCAACACCTCGGCGTCCAGGCCCGTAAATACCACGCAGGTCTCGTGCCGCACGGCCACCTCGCCGGCGATCGACGGGCCGACGATCGCCGACCAGGAGACCTGATCCTTGATGTCCTCCGGCACCTCATCGGCGAGCACGTCGGGCAGGATGCGCAGGTCGCCATTCTCGGCGGCCTCCAGGCCTTTGGTGACGGCGATCACCATCATCCCGGGTCTCAACAGCGACGCGAGCCGCTCGCCGGCCCAGTGGACCCCGAAGGAGTTGACCCCGCTCATGGCGACCTCCGCGCTCTCGAAAGCCTCCTCGGCCTCCTCCAGCTGGTAGGCGCGCACACCTTCCGGGACCTTGAGGTCGAGGTTCGGGTGCACCCCGGTTTCCTGGATGCTGTCTATGATCTCACGGTCCAGGTGGGTGCCCACGAGGCGCACCTCGTGGCCGTTATCCGAGAGCGGAAAGGCTAGCGCCGTCGCCATCACGCCCGACCCCAAAACGG
This sequence comes from Actinomycetota bacterium, assembly GCA_004563715.1. Lineage (GTDB taxonomy): Bacteria > Actinomycetota > Rubrobacteria > Rubrobacterales > Rubrobacteraceae > SIRX01. The sequence goes on from SIRX01000032.1 coordinate 3,147, forward strand.
TTACTCTAGCCAATCGTCCTCCTCACGTCGACACCGAGACTAAGCCAGAGAGAAGGCTGCGCTCTGTGGCCCGTCTCACACGGCCTAGCTTTCTGCACCGGATTGCTGAGCCTTGCTCGCCTCGTGGCGCGTCATCTCGTGCATCGAGTCCTTCATCTGCGGGTAGGTCTCCAGGTACCGCTCCAGGTAGAACTGGTACGCTTCGTGGGCCTCGGGGTTGGGCTCGATGGTGCGCTCGGTGTGCACCATGCTCTCCGCGGCCGTCTGTATGTCCGGGTAGACATCCGCCCCCACAGCGGCCAGCATCGCCGCGCCGAGAACCGGTCCCTCGCTCACCGTCGTGAACCCGATCGGCACGTTGGAGACGTCGGCGTGCATCTGCATCCACAGCTCGCTCTTGGCGGGACCGCCGGAGACGACGTTCAACCGCGGCTCGAAGTTCTCCGCCCGCATCGCGCGGAAGATGCTCTCGGTGCCGAAGCAGATACCCTCGATGATAGAGCGGAAGATGTGCGCGGGTGTGTGGCCCAGGGAGATGCCCCACACCATGCCGCGCACCAGCGGGTCGGTGTGGGGAGAACGGTTTCCCTGGAAGTAGTCGAGGAAGATCAACCCATCCGAGCCTATCGGTACGTCTGCGGCCAGCTCGTTCAGGACGTCGTAGGTGTCCACCCCGCGCCTCTGGGCCTCGTCTGCGGCCTCGGCGGCGAAGTTGTTCTTGAACCAGGCGACGACGGAGCCGGTCGAAGCCTGCCCGGCCTCGACGGTGTACTGCCCGGGGATCATGGCGTCCGTATAAGCCCCCCAGAAGCCGGGGCTGTGCACGGGGCGCGGGGCCTGCCCGATCATAACGTGCGACGATCCCGTGATGAGCGCGAGCTTGCCGGGCTCTACCACCCCGAGCCCCAGGGCCCCGGCGTAGGCGTCGATGGCCCCCTGGGCCACGGGCGTGCCCTCTCTGAGGCCCAGGTCGTCAGCGGCCTCCTTCGTGAGCCCGCCGACGACCTCGCCCAAGTTCAGCACGTCTTTCGGGAACTTCTCCAGAAAGTCCTCGAAGCCGACCGCCTCCAGCAGGCTCTCGGGCCAACCGCCCGCGTCCCGATCGTAGAAAAACTTCGCGCTGGCGATGTTGACGGACGACTTCCACTCGCCGGTGAGGCGGTTGATCAGCCAGTCGTTACAGTCGCAGATGTGCCGGGCCTTCTCGAAGGTGTCAGGTTCCCGCTCCTTGATCCAGAGGGCCTTCGGTAGGCCCCACTCGGCTGAGACCGCCCCGTAGCCGCAGTATTTCAGCGCTTCGTCGTGGGTCTCCTGAAGCCTCTGGGCCTGGTCGGAGGCCCGCACGTCCATCCACATTATGGCGGGCCGCAGGTGCCGGTCTTTCTCGTCGACCGCCAGCACGGTCGAAGCCGTCGAGTCCGTGGAGATCCCGGAGATCTCCTCCGGCGGGACGCCGCTGTCCCGCATCACTTCGCCGGTGGCCTCTACCAGGCTGGACCACCAGTCGTCCGGGTCCTGCTCCGCCCAGCCGGAACGGGGAAACTTCGTGTCCCACTCCACGCTGTGGAAGGCTACCGGCGTGCCCTCCCGGTCGAAGATGCCGACCCGCACACCACCCGTCCCGAAATCTATCCCCATCAAGTACGGCCCTTCAGCCACGCTCTCCTCCTTACTCCTGCCCGGTCACCCAGCGGATACCAGGGCTTCCCACGATGTCATCTTCCTTCCTGGAGACCGTGAGCGCAATCTCTGCGGGGGCTTTGCGCTTGTACGGGCCCGGCAGCATGTGAGGCTACCGTCACCGCGCGGCCGCGTGTTCGAGGCGACCCCGGTCCAGGCCATCTAGCGAAACGTCGTCCAGGCTCGTGACCACTATGTCCGCCCCGGCCGCGGCCAACGCCTCCTCGTCGTTCGCCCGCGCCAACCCCAGCGCCGCCATCTCCCCCGCTTTAGCCGCCTCTACCCCGTTGGCCGCATCCTCCACCACAAAGCTCTCCTCCGGCAAACAACCCAATTCCTCGGCGGCGGTCAGGAAGATCATGGGGTGTGGCTTGCCCTGCTCGAAGTCGCGCCCGCTGACGTTGGCGTCCAGGATGTCGAGGATCGTGTAGCCCTCTTCTACAAAGCCGTAGTCGAGCCCTTCCTCCTCGCAGAACTTATCCAGGCGTACCTGCTCCAGAAAGGCGTTGGCGTTCTTGGAGGAGGAGGCGGCGGCTATCTTCATCCCCGCGGCCTTTACCGCCAGGATAAAGCGCAGGGCGTCCGGGTAGGCGTGGAACTCTCCGTCTTCTATAAGTTCTTCTATCATCACCTGCTTGCGGTCGCCGTACTCCTGGGCCCGCTCGCGGGCGTCCGGCACCCCGAAGTGCTCCAGGGCGGCCTCGGCCCCGGCGTAGCGGGGCTTGCCGCTCATCACCTGCTGGTAGACCCGCGGGGTGAACGCCTCCGGGGTGTAGGAGGTTTCGCCCCGTATATCGGCCCACTCTTTGTCCATGAGCTGCCTGAGCCCCTCACGCCAGGCTTCTTCGTGAGGCGAGTCCACCAGGACCCCGTCCACGTCGAAGATCGCCCCCTTAAAACCTGCCTTCTCGACCACGTCTTCCTCCTCTCGCTTGGGACCCCGGTCCGATCAACCCCATCCTGCGGGCTCAGCCCCCTGGCTTTTTCTCACCGGCCCAGAAACCGTCTGGAGCGAACAACTCACCTACACACTCGTCGAGAACGCCGGCCTCGTTCGCGAGGTCGAGGACGGTGTAACGCTTGCGGAGCATCTGGGCCCGCCGGTAAGTTGCCCTGAAGGCCTCCGGGCTCAGGCCGATCTCCTCCGGGCTGGTGGGGCACCCGGCGGCGCGCAACCGGTCGCGGAGTTCGCCGGCCGGCATCAACTGCGCCTCGACTTTTCCGCTTAGCTCCGGCCACGCCTCGCGCAGCTTCTCCAGACGCTCCCTGAGCTTCTCGGCGTCTACGTACTTGGCCCGGGTCTCGCTGACGGCCGCCTCTTCGAGTTTCGAGCCGGAGTACGCGTTACGAACGTTCCTCTCCACCTCGTCCCAGGCGGGCCAGTCGGCGCAGAGCGCGTCCACGTCCAGGCCGCCCAGGTCGCGCTGTAGCACCCGCTCGAAGAGGGCGGCTATCGCTACGGAGCCCACCCCGACCTTGAAGCCGTGGGAGAGCGGTGGGTCCAGGTCACGCCCCAGCCCCTCTCCCTCCCAGAGGTGGCTGAACTGGTGTTCTGCGCCGGAGGCCGGACGGGAAGACTGGTGGGTCTGCATCGCGAGGCCGGACATGACCAGGCCCTCAATAAGGCCGTCCATCGCCCCCTGATCCCCCGCACGCAGCTCGGCCGGACGGCCGGTCCACTCGCCGAGCGAGTCCTGCACGAGGGACCAAATCTTCTCCGGTATGGGCTCGACACCGAGCGCGTCGGCTACCAGCCAGTCGGCCCCGGCTGTTACCTTGCCCAGGAGGTCGGCGTAGCCGGAGGCGGTCATCCTATCGGGGGCGCTTACGAGCACCCCCAGATCCCCCAACACCGCCCGCGGCGCGGGGCAGGTCAACGTCTGTTTCTTGTTGTCTTTCTCGATGGAAGCGCCGAACGCCGTGTAGCCGTCCATCGAGGCGGCGGTACCGACGCACATGTAGGGCCTCTCGCACTCGTGGGCCGCCCGCTTGACGATGTCGTTGAGGGTCCCGGAACCTACAGCGACCGGGACGGCGTCGTGGGCGCGGAGAGACTCCACGAGTATCTTTATGTTGTCGTAGCCGGCGTACAGCGTCGGGCGGCCAGGAAAAACGTAGGGCTCTTCGGTTTCGCGCCCGGCGCTTTCGAGGCGCCGCTGCACCTCCTCTCCGGCCACCGCGAACGTGTTTCCGTCCGCGACGACCACCGCGCGGCGGCCGCCAAAGCACGCCTCAAACACGTCCGCGACCGAGGCCAGAGCCCCCTCCCCGATCACGACCTGCTCGGTATCGGTGGCGTCTTGCAGGGCCGCCCGGATCCGCTCGTCATTCATCCGCCACCTCCCGTTCGCATCCGACAGGGTCCCGTTGTTTCTCTGCCGTCACTCACTGTACCCCGTCTTCCGTCCAACCGAACTCGTCCCACATTCGCTGCGGAACGAGGCGGTCTATGCGGTCCAGCACGTACTCGGGTTTGTTCTCCTCGGGCTCATCCCGGAGCATCTCGGCGGTGGTCTCGCCGGTGAGCACCACCGCGCCAGGCATCCCGGCGTCGAGGGCCATCCGGATCTCGGTGTAGAGCCGGTCGCCGGTCATCACGCATTCGGCCGCGTCCAGACCGACCATGTCCATGATGGTCTTGAGCATGATCGGGTCGGGCTTGCCGACGTTTACCTCGCACTTCGCCCCGGTGCAGCCTTCTATGGCACCGACGATGGCCGCCGCGTCCGGCTCGCCCCGGCCGCCGGGGAACGGGCAGTAGCGGTCCGGGTTGGTCGTCACCAGGCGCGCCCGCTGGTGGAACCAGATGGCGTCGAAGGCGATCTGGAGCTTGCGGTACTCGAAGGTGCGGTCGTAGGAGGCGATGACGATGTCGATCTCCTCCGGGTCCTCGGATATCTTTATGCCGGCCTCGCGCAGCGCCTTTTTCAGCGGCTCCTCGCTGATGGGGAATACCGTCGCGTCCGGGTGGTTCTGGAGCAGCCACTCCTTCATGGTGACGACGGTGTTGACGATCTCGTCCTCGGGAGTCGGCAGGCCGAGCCGGGTCAGCTTCTCGGCGTACATCTCCGGGTCCTTGGTGGGGTTGTTGGAGAGAAAGACGACCCTTCTGCCCAGCTCGCGCAGCTTCTCGACCAGGCGCTTCGCCCCCGGAAGCAGATCGTCGCCCAGGTAGATGGTGCCGTCGAGGTCGAAGACGTAGCCCTCGTAGAGCCGGTCCGGCGCCCGGATCCCGCCGGCTTCGCCGGTGGCCGAGTCGTTTTCTTCCCTGGCGGTCATGCTCCTCCTCCCGGCTCTACGGTTGCCGGGCTTCCGAGAGCGCTTCGCCCGCCGCGCGCAACACGAGGTACATCGAGGCCGCCCCCGGGTCCTTGTGCCCCCGGCTCCGCTCGCCGAGCTTGGACGACCTGCCGCGCCGGCTGACCATGCCGGCGGTGTCTTCCACACCCTTCTCGGCTGCGGGGAGCGCCGCCTGCCAGGCGTCGGGCAGCGAAGGATTATCTTTGACCGCCTCCCCGAGGACCCGGACAAAGGGATCTAGCGCATCGATCATGGTTTTGTCGCCGGGTTCGGCGCCGCCGATACGCTGGAGCGTTTCGAGCGCCGACTCGAAGGCCCGGTAGACGTCCTCGGCCTCCGGCTCCCCGTCGCCCAGGGATTGGCCGAGCGCCGAGATCCAGGCCCCATACAACGCCCCGGAGGCGCCGCCGGCGCTCTCGGAGAAGGCGGCCCCCGCCCGCGCGAGCACCGGCCCCGCGGCTCCGCCCGCGCCGGAGGCGGCCTCCACGGCGGCCCTCATGCCCCGGACCATGCCCGCGCCGTGGTCCCCGTCCCCCGCCGCCGCGTCCAGCCGCCCGAGCTCCTCTTCGGCGGCTTCGAGGGCCTCGGAGGCCCGCACGAGGGCGTCGCGCGCCACGACGCCACTCTCCGTGAGCTCGTCTGTTACGGCAACCGGGGTACCGGCCACAGCCGGAGCCGCCGCGGACACCGGCGCTTCGCCGCCCGCGCCGCCGGGCAGATCCACACCGCCCCGCGCGAAGGCCGGGGTCGCGGCCGGGGCGTCGTGCAGCTCCTGCAGCTCGTCGTCGAGCCACATCAGGGTGAGGGAGCAGCCCGCCATGTCCAGCGAGGTGACCAGCTCGCCGACCAGCGGCTCGTGCGGCTCGACGCCGCTCTCCCCGAGCAGGCGGTTGACCTCCCGGAAGAGGACGAACAGCTCCTCGTAGGTGGTGCTCCCGAGGCCGTTGAGCATGACGGCCGCCCGGCTGCCGGCGTTCTCCGGAGCGTCGGCGAGCACGGTCTCGACCAGGATCTCGGCGATACCGCTGGCGGGCAAAAACTCCGAGGAGCGCACGCCCGGCTCGCCGTGAACGCCCATGCCGACCTCCATGCGGCCCTCCTCGACGGTGAACAGGGGCTCCGACTGCCCCGGCAGGGTGCACCCGGCGAGGGCGATGCCCATGCTGCGGGTGCCGGCGTTGGCCTTGCGGGCCGCCTCCTCCACCCCGTCGAGGTCGTCGCCGCGGGCGGCGGCCGCCCCCGCGACCTTGAAGACGTAGAAATCGCCGGCCACGCCGCGCCGTTCGCTCTCCTTACCCTTGGGGGACGAGGCCACGTCGTCGGTGACTAGGACGGTGCGAACGTCCATCCCCCCGGCCCGGCAGCGTTCCTGGGCCGCGTCGAAGTTCAACACGTCGCCGGCGTAGTTGCCGTAGGAGAGGAGCACGCCCGCCCCGCCGTCCAGAGCCTTCGTACAGCGGTAGACCTGCTCGCCGGAAGGACTGGCGAAGATGTCCCCGATCACGGCCCCGTCCGCGAAGCCGGGGCCGACCATCCCGCAGAAGGCCGGGTAGTGGCCCGAGCCACCTCCGATCAGAACCGACACCTTCCCCCGCACCGGGGAGCCCGCGGCCATTACGCCCGAGGCACCGGGCACCCGACGCAGGTAGCGGCCGTAGGCGGCGACGAAGCCCTCGATCATCTCCTCCCGGAACGTGGCCGGGTCGTTGAGCATCCGCTTCATGTCCCTCCTTCTGTCACAAAGTTCTGCAACAAAGATCCTCTCACGGCATCACCGCGACCTTGATGCCTTCTCCGCCAGCGGAGGCCTCTATGGCCTCCAGGGCTTGGCGCAGCGGATAGCGGTGGGTGACCATGCACTGCACGTCTATCCTGCCGGCCTCGATCAGCCGGATCGCCTTCTCGAAGTCCGAGCGCCGGGCGTCGGAGGCCCCCGTGACAACGAGCTCGTTGTAGTGGATCAGGTTAGCCTCCACCTCCGCCCATCCCGCCCCGGAGAGGCCGGCGAAGACGTTTACGCGGCCTCCCTTGCGGGTCATCCTGAGCGCGTCGTTGACGAGCGACGGTATGCCGATGCAGATCACGGCGGCGTCCACGCCCAGCCCGTCCGTGTGCTCGGCCACCACCCCCTCCAGGTCCTCGGTCGTGGGGTCCACCGCCACGTGGGCCCCGAGCTCCCGCGCGAACTCGCGCCGCGCCTGGGAGGGGTTGCTCACGATGACGGTCCGGGCGCCGGCCAGCAGCGCGAGCTGGAGGTGGAAGAGACCTATAGGGCCGGCTCCCAGGATCAGCACCGCGTCGTCGAGCTCCACCCGGTAGTTCTCCTGGCCGTTGATGCAGCAGGCGAGTGGCTCGGCGAGCGCGAGGTACTCGGAGGGCAAGTCCTTTTGGACCGTGAACAGGTTGCCCGCCTCGACGGCCTCCGCGGGGACCCGCACGTACTCGGCGAGCCCCCCGTCCACTACGTTACCCACGATCCTCTTGTTGACGCACACGTTCTCCATGCCGCGCTTGCAGAAAAAGCACCGGCGGCACGCGATGGCCGGCGCCAGCACCACCGGCGCGCCCGCCTCGTAGCCCCGGACGCCCTCCCCGACCTCGGCGACGTAGCCGGCGAGCTCGTGGCCCAGGATCACGTCCGAGGCTATGCCCTTTGTCTTTTCCCCGCGCAGGATGCGCACGTCGGTGCCGCAAACGGTGTTGGCGCCCGTTTTGACGAGCACCTCACCGGGGCCGGCGCCCGGGGTCTCTACCTCGGTGACCTCGAGCTCGCCAGGGCCGCGAAAGACGGCGGCGATCATCGCTTAAGCTTCCGCCGAAGCCGTGCCGCGTCCCGCCTCATGACGCGCCAGCTTGTGCATGGAGTCCTTCATCTGCGGGTAGGTCTCCACGTAGCGGTCGACGTAGAACTTGTAAGCCTCGTGGGCCTCGGGGTTGGGCTCGATAACCCGCTCGGTGTGCACCATGCTCTCCGCGGCGGCCTGGATGTCCGGAAAGATGCCCGCCCCCACACCGGCCAGCATCGCAGATCCCAGCACCGGCCCCTCGCTCTCCCGCATGAGCGAGACCGGGATGTTGGAGACGTCGGCGTGCATCTGCATCCACAGCTCGCTCTTGGTGGGGCCGCCCGCGCAGACGGCCTCCGCCGGCCGGAAACCGTGCTCGCGCATGGTGCGGAAGATGTCCTCCGTACCGTAACAGATACCCTCGATGGTGGCCCGGAAGATGTGTGCCGGCGTGTGGCCCAGGGAGAGGCCCCAGATCATGCCGCGCGCCAGCGGGTCGGTGTGCGGCGTCCGGTTGCCCTGGAAATAGTCTACGACGATGAGCCCGTCGGAACCCAACGGGATCTCCGCGGCCATTTCGCCCAGTACGTCGTAGGTATCCACCCCGCGCCTTTCGGCTTCGGCCGCGGCCTCGGCGGCGAACTGGTTCTTGAACCACGCGACGATGGAACCGGTCGAGACCTGCCCGCCCTCGACGCTGTACTGGCCCGGGATTATGCCGTCGGTGTACGCCCCGAAGAAACCGCTCCCGTAGTGGGGTTCGGCGGCCTGCCCGACGATGACGTGCGACGAGCCCGTAATGAGCGCCGTCTTGCCCGGCTCGGTGACCCCGAGGCCCAGCGTGCCCACGAAAGCGTCCCCGCCGCCCTGCGCCACGGGCGTGCCCTCCCTGAGCCCCAGCTCTTCGGAAGCATCTTTCGTGAGGCCGCCTACCGCCGTACCCATATCCAACACCCGCGGCGGGAACTTCTCGATCACGTCGCCGATACCGATTGCCTCGTAGAGGCTCTCGGGCCAGCCGCCCGCGTCCCGGTCGTAGTACGCGCGGAAGCTGGCGGTGTTGATCGAGGCCGTCCACTCGCCAGTGAGGCGGAAGGTCATCCAGTCTATGTAATCGCAGATGCGGGCCGCGTTGTCGTAGGTCTCCGGCTCCTTCTCCTTGAGCCACAGCGCCTTGGAGGGCATCCACTCGGCAGAGACGGGACCGTAGCCGTTGTACTTGAGCGCCGGGTCGCCGGTCTCCTGTACCCGTTGGGCCTGATCGGAGGCCCGCACGTCCATCCACAGCAGCGCCGGCCGCAGCACCCGGTTCTCCCGGTCCATCGCGACCACCGTACAGGTCGTGGCGTCCGTAGCGATGCCCGCGACCTCCTCCGGCGAGACCCCGCTCTCTTCCACGGCCCCCCGCACCGCCGCCACCAGGCACGACCACCAGTCGTCCGGGTCCTGCTCCGCCCAGCCCGGGCGGGGAAAGTTGGTGCCGTGCTCGACGCCCTTGAACACCAGCGCGTGCCCCTCGCGGTCGAAGATGCCGACCCTCACGCCCCCGGTTCCTCCGTCTATACCTATGAGGTACGGGCCCTCAGCCATCTCTCTGCTCTCCTTTCCTCAGCCCCGCCGGGACTATCTCCCGGACAGGACTACCCGACAAGCTCGTTGTACTCCCCGTTACCGTTTACCCGAAGCGCGCTCTGCCTCCTATAACCCTCTCTCCTGCAAGTCCTATCCCCAAGTCCGGTCCTTTACCCCGGCGGACCGGGTCGCCGGGAAGCAGAGAACCCCGCACGAAAACCACCCCCGGCCGGTCAGCCGATACCCGCGGTCCCGCGCGAGGCTCTCTTTACGTCTTTCGCCTCTGCTACAGGTGTAACTTTCACGGCATCGTACCAGCGCCCGAAAATCAGGTCAAGGAAGAACCCGCAGGCCCCGGTGGACGCCTCGTAAACACCGGCTTTGAACAATGAATGCACCTCTCCGGAACCCAAGACCGGGCTCCCACAACCTCTGGCACGCTCCTTTTCCTTCTCGCCCTAGCCTAACCCGTCTCACCTTGCGGGTCAAATGCGCAGAACGTGCATTTTTGTTCACATAGGGAACGCCGGGGTCTGACACCGGGAGGGTTTGGGTTGGGCGGGGTATGGGAATGCTAAACTATGCGTGTGTGATGAGGCGTATGTCTGGGATTCTGGAGGCAGCGGGTTGCCCCTGGTGGAGGTGTTTTCAGCGCGGGTACGAGCGGTGTCGGGGTGACACCGCAACGTCGAACATCCCTGGCCGAGGATCAGTTTTTGCTGGCTGAGGTGGCGCAACTCTACTACGCGAGGGACCTGACTCAGGAGCAGATAGCGAGGCGGATCGGCGTCTCGCGGTCCAACGTCTCGCGGATGTTGAAAGAGGCCCGGGCGCAGGGGATGGTGGAGATAAGGATCCACTCGCCGCTGAGGACCGTGACCGGTCTGCAGGAAGAACTTGTCTCCCGGCTGGGTCTGCGCGAGTGTCTGGTCCTGGCCGAGGTGGAACGTGACTCCGAGATCTTCGAAGCTACCGACAGGCCTACCCAGGTAGCCGCCCTCGCGGCACGCTACGTGCAGGAGAACCTCGGCGCGGGCGATATTGTAGGTCTGGGCTGGGGCCGTAGCGTACACCGGGTGGCGTACAGCAGGTTCATGCGGGAGGAGCGGGACGTGACCGTGGTGCAGGCCATGGGAAGCATCGGAGGCTCCATAGCCGAGTACGACGGCATCTCCACGACCGCCCGCCTGGCCAACGTACTGGGAGCGAGCGCCCACTACCTGCACGCGCCCGTGCTCGTGACCGACCCTACGGTAAGGGCCGGCCTGCTGCGCGACCCGCACATCCGCAAGACCCTGGAGGTGGCCCGGCGGGCCGACATGATCGTGGCCTCGGTCGGCACCATCGGCCGGGAACACGGCCAGTACCAGACGGGATACCTCAGCGAGGCTGACCTGGACTACATCCGGGGCCAGGGTGTGGTGGGCGAGGTTTGCGGCGCCTACTACGCGCTGGACGGCTTCCTGGTCCCGCTCGAGATGAACGAACGTAGCATAGCTATCAGCGCCGAAGAGTTGAAGCGCATACCCACCCGCGTCGGGGTGGCGCCGGGGTTGGAGAAGGCAACAGCGAACATCGGCGCGGCCCGGGCGAAGTTGCTAAACGTCCTGGTCACGGACGAGGCCACGGCCGGCAAGATGGTGGACGTACTCGACAGCTAGGAGGATCCCTGGGGACCCGGTGCCCCTTCAGAGATGCTGTCCCGTTTAGTATCATTCGGGTTTGGGGTTCATGTGCGCGATCTCGGCGACCGATCCGACGATGTGGTTCGGCTCGTAAGAGTAGCGTTCCACGTCCTCCCGCCGGGTAACACCAGAGAGCACCAGGACGGTCTCCAGACCGCTCTCGATACCCATGATGATGTCCGTATCCATGTTGTCCCCGATCATCACGGACTCCTCGGAGTGCGCGTCGATGGCGTTGAGCGCCGAGCGCATCATCAGCGGGTTCGGCTTTCCCACGAAGTACGGTTTCACGCCGGAAGCGCTGGAGATCAGGGCTGCCACCGCGCCCGTGGCGGGTATTATCCCCGCCTCGCTGGGTCCAGCCACGTCGGGGTTGGTGACGACGAAGCGGGCGCCGGCGGTTATGAGCCGTATCGCCTGGGCGATGCGCTCGAAAGAGTAGGAGGTAGTCTCGCCCACCACGACGTAGTCCGGCTCCGTGTCGGTGAACGTGTAGCCGACCTCGTGCAAGGCCGTGGTCAGACCCGACTCCCCTATGACGAAGGCCGTGCCGTCCGGGTTCTGGGAACTGAGAAACTGGGCCGTGGCCATCGCCGAGGTGTAGATCGCCTCGGTCGAGACCATCAGGCCGCTCTTCTGCAGGCGTAGCCGCAGGTCGCGCGGGGTGTACAGCGAGTTGTTCGTGAGCAGCAAGAATTTAGCCTCGCGCTTCATCAGCCGCCCGATAAAGTCCACGGCCCCGGGTATGGGAGCCGCGCCGCGCATCAAGACACCATCCATGTCGATAAAGTAGTTCCTGGGCCGGGGGCTGTCTGCCACTTACCCGCACCTCCTGTTCGAGTGAACCCGTGGGCCGTCTCGCCCGCCGGACAACGCCCGGTGGGCCGACGAGGTTCAAGAACGCGCCCGCCGAGGTCTGACCACGAAGAGACAGGATATGCGGCCCCGATACAGAGGTCAACCCGGGCACGCCGAAACCGTTGACCGCGGGCCCTGGGGGCCGGACAATAGCCTACGGTATCGTACTCGCGCTCGGAGGTGAGCAGCTTGGTTCTGTCTGGAGGAGAGGTTGCCTGGGTTACCGGCAGCAGCACGGGCATCGGAAAGGCCATAGCCCTGAAGCTGGCGGACCACGGCTACAACCTGGCCGTCCACTACAACCGGAGCGAACAGCAAGCCCGGGAGGTCGCGGAGCAGGTCGAGGGCCGTGGAAGAGAGGCCCTGCTCCTGTGCGGCGACGTAGCCGACGAAGGGGACGTAGAGAGGATGGTGCGCGAGATCGACGGGCGCTACGGGCGGTTAGACGTGCTGGTCAACAACGCGGGCTCTATCGTGGAGCGCGCCACCCTCGAAGAGACCTCCGAGGAGCTGTGGAACGCGACCCTCGGGGTAAACCTGAAGTCCGTTTACCTGTGCTGCCGGGCCGCGCTGCCCCTCCTGCGGCGTCAGGAGACCGGCAGGATCGTCAACGTCTCTTCCGTAGCCGCCTGGGAGGGCGGCGGTTCGGTCGCCTACGCCGCGGCCAAAGGCGGCGTCGAATCATTGACGCGGGCGCTGGCAAAAGAACTGGCCCCCGACGGTATCCGGGTCAACGCGGTCTCGCCGGGCCGCGTCGACACGCCGTTCCACGACCGGTTCAGCACGCCCGAGAGCCGGCGGGAAAAGGCGCAGAATATACCCCTCAAAAGGGAGGCAGACGCCGGGGAGGTGGCGGCGGTCGCGGCCTTCCTCGCCTCCCCGGAGGCAAGCTACGTGCTGGGAGAGGTGATCGCCGTGAACGGCGGGCTCCGCATGGGTTAGGGGCGCTACGCCGTCCGGCTCAGGAGCCCGGCAGGTACTTCTTGTCGATGCTCGCCACCAGGGAGTACGTGGTATCTACCATGTTACCGACGTACAGGCCCCCGGCCTGGGTAAGCAGCTGGTAGGCGTCCCAGCGGTCGAAACCGTGCTCCTCCTCCAGCCATAGGACGAGCTCGGTGTTCGCGATGCGGGCCGCGTCCTCCATCGGTCGGGCGCTCCCGACGACCATGATGGCGCTCTCGGACTCGATGCGGGGCCACTCGATGGTCTGGCCCTTGATCACCTCGAAGACCACGGTCACCTTCGAGGTAATCTCCAGCGCCACCCCGCAGAGCTCGCCCTGGCCCTGCCGGGCGTGGCAGTCGCCGGTGTAGACCAGCGCGCCCTCGTTCCACACCGGAAGGTAGACGGTGTTCCCCGGCCGCACGTCCGGCACGTCCATGTTGCCGCCGAACGGGCCGGGGGCGAGGGCCGTGATGGCTTCGAGGTCCGGGGCCACGGCGAGGGTTCCCATAAAGGGGTCCCAGTCTACCTCCACGCCGAGGTCCTCGTTGGTGAGGCTGCGTCCGTCCTCGGACAGGTGCCAGACCCACACCTTCTCGGGCAGCGGCTCCTGCAGGGTCCTGGTAAAGGGGGTGGACGTCAGGCCGCCGAAGTATGGGATCAAGGCGCTTACGGCGAAGTTCCGGGTGGGTTCTATGCTCTCTATCCGGATAGCCAGGGTGTCACCCGGCTCGGCACCCTCGACGTAGACCGGGCCCGTCTGCGGGTTCAGGAACTTGGCCGTCGCCAGCGCCCGGCTCGGGAGGTCTTCGGTGCTCTGTATCCGGCTCTCGAACGCGTCGTTGGTGTGGATGGTCACCCGGTCTCCGGGGTTTACCCGCGCTACGGCTTCCCGATACGGGTTGAACACGTAGCTGTAGGAATCCGGCCTGACCTCTACGGTCCGGGCCTCGTTCGCCATCTCTACCTCTCCTCTCTGCTCGTCCTTCGGCCACCGGCGGGCCGCGCAGCCTTGTCGTCCGTTACAGAACCTCAAGCCCTCGTGGGGAAGCCCATCGCCTGGAGCAACAGGCCAATAACTATAACCAGGGTGGTCATGATCCAGATGGCGTTGGCCGGCGGGTCGATGTGGGTGTCACCGTGGATCAGGAACAGCCGGGAGGAGATCTCGCCTATAATCGCCCCGCCGAAACCGGCCCCGGCACCGAGGATCACCGCGAGCGCCGGAGCGCCGCCGGCGGTCACCACGGCGGCCGCGGCTACGGCCGCGGGCAGCGTCATGTGGTGCGTCACGGGGCAGGAGAAACCGACCTGGAGCAGGATCAGGGAGGCCGCCGAAATGCCGAAACCCAGGACCGTGGCGGCGGCTATGTAGTCCGGGTTGGCCTCCGCGAAAGCGGTGACGATCCAGGCCGAGAGCAGGCCCGTCCCGATGCCGAGGATGGCGGCTTGCAGAAATCCCTGCTGATAGTCGAGCCACACCCGCTCCCCGGCCGGAAGCCACCGGCCACGCCCTTCCGACTCGGGATCGAGGCTGCCGAAGAGGCCCGTTCTACCGAAAACGAGCCGGGCGACGAGGGCCGAGACGACCACGGTGAAGGCTATGGAATCGGTGTAGGGAGCAAAGCCTATGCCTACCAGCAACTGCTGGAAGATGTACCCGCCAGCCCCGAAGAGGCCGCCGACGACCAGGACTATGGGGTCGTTCACCCCGGCCAGGGAGTAGGCGATATCCCGCCCGTTCTCGATGCCTCCCCTCCGGGCCGCAAAGGCGGCGGCGGCGGCCCCGCCGGCGAAAGCTATGTGCGGGCCGAACACGGGACCGAAGGCGACGTTGGTGAGAAAGTCGAAATCGCTGCCGCTAACCCCGACGGCGACGCCCGCTATCACGGTGAATCCGGTAAAGATAAAGGCCGGGAGCCCCCCGATAGCCGCTCCGAAAAGACCGCCCGCGAAGGCGGCGAGCAAGATCGCCAAACTCAAGTCCACAGCGGAACCTCCTCATACTCGGTGATACGTCGCTCCTCCGAACAGGAACGTCGAGATTTCCGGGCCGGCTACAGGCGGATCATCCAGATCGCTCTTCCCTGGCGGGTGTACCCGATACGCAATCCAGCTTTCTCAGCGTCTCCTGTCCCCTGACTCAGCACCATGAAGCGTAATGAAGAGCAAAGCCCCGGTCAAGTGTCAGATGTGACTTCGCCTGACATCCGTTCCGTTTACGCTTCCTCATCAGCGGCTCCGGGCAGGCCGTAGCCGGCGATCTTGGTCGCCACTTCGGACACCTGTCCCGAATCCAGTAAAAGCGGCTCGCCGGCGAGGCGGGCCTGGTAGTAGAGCCGGGCCATATCCTCCAGCACCACGGTATTTGCGAATGCCTTCTCGGGGTTCTCGCCGGTGGTGATGGTGCCGTGGTTCTGTAGCAGGCAGGCTTTGTGCGACCCGCCCAGGGCCTCGGCGGCGCGCCCGGCGAGCTCCTCCGTGCCGTAGAGGGCGTAAGGGGCCAGCGGTATCCGGCCGTCGGGGGCGAGGGTGGTGAGCATGTAGTGGACGGACGGAATCTCCCACCCCAGGCAGGCCAGGGTGGTCGAGTAAGGCGAGTGGGTGTGGACCACCGCGCCCACGTTCGGCCGCGCCTTGTAGATACCGGTGTGCATCGGGGTCTCCGTGGAGGGAGCCAGCGAGCCCTCGAGGACATCTCCCTCAACGTTGACGAGCACGACGCACGCCGGGTCCATGTCCTCGTAGGGGAGGCCGCTCGGGGTGATCAGGACTTCGCCTTCCGGCGTGCGGGCGCTGACGTTCCCGGAGGTGCCGGTGACGAGCCCCGAGGAGACGAGCCGCCGGGCGACCTCCGTCACCTGCTCCCGCAGCTCGCTGTGCTTCATACGCCCGCTCCGGGCGGGCGTATCTCGTACTTGATCCCCTCCTGGCGGCCGTGGCTCTCCAGGGCCGCGACGACCTCCTCTAGCGGCCTCACGCCGGAGATGAACGGTTCGGGGTCGACCCGGCCGCTCTTGAGCAGGTCGAAGGCCACCTGCACGGTGTACGGGGTGTGGTGGAAGATGCCGCGTATGGTGAGCTGCGAGTAGTGCAACATCACCGTGTCCACCTCGATCGAGGTCCCGGACGGCGCCCCGCCGAAGAGCGTTGCCTCCCCGCCTTTACGCACCATCCGCAGGGCCTGCTCCCAAGTTGCGGGCAGTCCGACGGCCTCGATGACCACGTCCACCCCGCGTGCTTGCGGGGTCCAGTCGCACACCGCCGAAACCGCGTCCACCCCCTCGTCGGCCCGCACCGTCTCCTCGGCTCCAAGCTCGCGGGCGACGGCGAGCCGGTCGCCGCTCTTGTCCACGCAGATTACCCGGGCGCCGCGCTCGGTAGCGAGCCGGACAAACATCAGCCCGATCTGGCCCGCCCCGATCACCGCCACCGTGTCCCCCATCGCCACCGGCGTGCGTACCATCCCGTGAACGGCGCAGGCCAGAGGTTCCAGGAGCGCCGCCCGGCTAAACTCCATCCCGGCCGGGATCCCGTAGAGGTTCTGCTCAACTATCCGCCGCGGGACCACGATGTACTCGGCAAAGGCCCCGTTCAAGAAAGCCAGGCCCTCGCACATGGACTGGTCCCCGACCTTGCAGTAGTAGCAGCGGTTGCACGGAGCCGAGTTAGCCGCAACCACCCGCATCCCCCCGCGCCAGCCTTCAACCCCCTCCCCCACCCTC
>ML214227.1:0-15281 GCA_004563715.1 Actinomycetota bacterium
GTCAACGTCAATCGGGTGAGCAACTGGCTGAACGGAGCCCCCATCGCCGCTACCCGGCGCTCCCATCTGGCAGCCCTGGCTCCGGCGTGTTGAATAAACCAACAGTATCAGATGATGCAGAGAACTTGTAGCGCGTGCGGGAGGCTGGCGGTCACCGCGATCCGGCGCACAACGCCTGGGGAGCCGCCGAGGACAGAGTATCTGTGTGAGGCGTACGCCGCGCAGGCGGTCATCATCATGACCTCCAACATGGGGGCCGAGAGGGTCCAGGCTCACGCGCGGCGCGATCCAGCGCCGCGTGCACAACCAACTCTCGCGCATGGTCCTCGACGGCTCGCTCGACCCGGGGGACCGGGTGGAGGTCGGAGCCGAAAACGGCCAGCTCACCTTCGAGGTCTTAGAATGCCCGGCGGTTGGAGTAGCTGGAGAAGCCCCGTAGCGCGGGTCTGCGGGTAAAAGCAGAGAGGAACTGAAGCCTGCCGGTTCCTCTCTGCGCTTTCTGTGCGAGGTTTCGCTGAAACGTCGGCGCCAGTACAGCATACACTTACCCTAGCGTACATAAAATTTGAACCGGGAGGCCAGGTTTGCAAGAGTTGTTCAAAGCGATCACACGTTTGACCCGCAAGTTTATCCGCAGCCCGGTCCTGCTGCTCGGCTCGATGGCTCTGTTCGCCCTGATCAAAGTAGTCGTAGCCCCCAGCCCCAAGGACTGAAGCCCTCCGCGGAAGGCCGGTATAATCTACGGGCGAACACCGACCGGACGGAGGGAGCCGCATGGCGGAGAAAAAGGAGATAACCTGGGACCCGGAAGCAGACCGCCGGATAAAGCGTAGCCCGTTTCTCATGCGCCGCTTTATCCGCAAGCGTATCGAAGAGCGCGTCGCCTCCCGGGGGCGTACCCACGTAACGAACGCCGACGTGGATGAGAGCGCCGGCATGTACCGCCAGTACCGCTTCAAGTAGCCGCTTCCGGGCTGTCTCCGGGGCGCTTGCGCTTGGCCGCCGGGTGGCTATAATTGCATCTTCTGATCTTATGGACCGGCAATCGATGGTACGCGCCGAAAACGGGGACGACGCAACGGTTTTATCGACCGGCGCCCGCATGTCCGGACGTCGCGTGTCCGCCGGTCCCGCCTCCGGCTTCGTACGCCCGTTGCGCCGGGAGGCTCCGAGCGAGAGGGGATGGTAGTCATCGAGCAGGCAGACGCGTGTTTGCATCGGTTGTTCGAGGAGCAGGCCCGCCGTACGCCGCGGGCTCCAGCGGTCGTTGACCGGGAAAGCTCGCTGACGTACGAGGAGTTGGGCCGCCGGGCGGAGCGCCTGGCGGCCCAACTGCGCGGCTTGGGGGTCGGGCCGGACGAGGTCGTGGGGATCTACATGGAGCGGCGCGCCGAGTACGTCGTGGCGTGCCTGGCGGCCCTCAAGGCCGGGGGAGCCTACCTGCCGTTGGAACTCGCCTACCCGCCGGCGATGCTCGCGGAGGTGGTCGCCGACGCCGAACCCCGGGTCGTGCTCACCCAGGAAGCCCTTGCCGGGCGCCTCCCCGAAGACCAGCCGTGTCTGTTCCTGGACGAGGGCTGGGAGAGACGTTTAGAAGGCGCGACGGCTCTCAGTGATACCTCCGGCTCCGAGCCCGGTCTGGAGAACCTGGCTTTCGTTTCGTACTCCTCGGGGACGACGGGCAAGCCGAAGGGGATAGCGAACCCGCACCGGGCGGCGGTCCGGTCGTACCTCTGGCGCTTCGGGATGAGCGACTACGAACCCGGCGACCGGGTGGGGTGCAACGTGTTCTTTATCTGGGAGATGTTGCGGCCCCTGCTGCGGGGGGCCACCACCGTCGTGATACCGGACGACGTGATCTACGACCCTCCCGCCCTGCTGAACTTTTTGGAAGAATACCGGGTCACGGAGGTGCTCGTGACGCCCTCGCTCCTGGAGGCGGTGCTCAACGCGGGCAGCGCTGAGGTGGGCGAGAGGCTCTCGAAGCTGGAGGTCCTCTGGCTGAACGGCGAGGTCGTCACCCGGACCCTGGCGCGGCGGGCGCTGGAGTTGCTCCCCGAGACCCGCCTGATGAACGTCTACAGCATCAGCGAGGCCCACGAGGTCGCCGCCGGGAACCTGCGGGAGCTGGTGGACAACCCCCACTCGACCCACTGCCCCGCCGGACGCCCGATGTACCCGGGCCTCACCTACATCCTGGACGAGGACGGCGAGCCCGTGCCCGAAGGCGGGGCCGGCGAGGTCTACGTCGGGGGCGACTGCCTGGCGCGCGGGTACGTGAACCGGCCCGAGGTCACGGCCCAACGGTTTATGAGCAATCCTTTCTCGGACGGCCCGGAGGGCCGGATGTACCGCACCGGCGACAAGGGCCGCCTCCTGCCGGACGGCAACCTGGAGGTCCTGGGGCGGGTGGACTTTATGGTCAAGGTCCGGGGCTACAGCATAGAGCTCGGGGCGGTCGAGGCCGCCATAGAGGAGAACCTCGCGGTCCACAACTGCGTCGTGGTGGCCGAAGGGGCCGAAGGCGACGATAAACGCCTTGTCGCCTACCTGGTACCCTCCGACGAGCCGGACGGACGCCGCGCCGAGTGGAATATAGACTCCAGGACGGGCCGCTCCCCGGAGATCCGTCAGACCCTCCGGGCCAGCCTGCCGCACTACGCCGTCCCCGCCGTCTACGTCGAGCTGGAGGCGCTGCCGATTCAGGCGACCACCGGCAAGGTGGACCGCGCCGCGTTACCGGAGCCCCCGGCCCGCGTCGAGCAAGCTTCTCCGGGGTTGCGAGAGCCGATCGGCCCGCTCCCGGCAGACGCTTCCCGCTCCGAGAAGGAGGCCCTGGTCTCCCGGCTCTTTGAGGACGTGTTGCGCCTGGATGCAGGCGACGTGAACCCCGGCGACGACTTCTTCGAGGTCGGCGGGCACTCCCTCGCCGCCGCCGAGCTTCTCAGCCGGGTCGAGGACGCTCTGGGGGCGCGGCTCTCCGTGAACGTGCTGCTCCAAAACCCGACGGTGGCGGGCCTGTGTGATGCGGTGGAGACGGCCCGACGAGACGGGACGGACGCCCTGGAGGCTAACCTGGGGCCGGACCTGCGGGCTGAAGCAACGCTGGAGCCGGATATCGTGCCGGAGAGAGACCCTGGGGACACCTTCGCGCTGCACCGGGCGCGGCGCATCTTCCTCACGGGGGCTACCGGCTTTCTGGGGGCGTTCCTGCTGGACGCGCTGCTGTCGCGGACGGAGGCCATGATCTACTGCCTGGTCCGGCCGCGGGAGGACGGAGACCTCATGGCCCCGCTTCGGACCAACCTTGAACAGTACGGGCTCTGGCGTCCGGGACGCAGCCGGGTCGTGCCGGTATCCGGGGACCTGGGAGAGCCGTTGCTCGGTATGCCGAAAGAGGAGTTCGAGACCCTGGCAAAGGAGGTGGACGTGGTGATACACGCCGCCGCCCGGGTCAACCTAGTCTACCCCTACGACGCCCTCAAGCCGGTCAACGTGGACGGGACCCGGGAGGTCTTGCGGCTCGCCTGCCGGCACAAGGCCAAGCCGCTGCACTTCGTCTCGACGAACGGCATCTTTCCTCCCGGCGGCCGTCGGTGTGAGGAGGACGCGGACCTGGATGCGCTGGCGGGTGCGCGAGGCGACGGCTACGGGCAGACGAAGTGGGTGGCCGAGAAGCTGGTGCGCCAGGCGGCGGAGCGCGGCCTGCCGGTCACCGTCTACCGGCCGGGCAACATCTCCGGGCACAGCATCAGCGGGATCTCCAACCCCCGGGACTTTCTGGGCGCGGTGATCGCCGAGTCGCTCCGCATCGGGGCCGCGCCGCGCATCGAGGGCTGGCGCGTGGAGATGACGCCCGTGGACTTCGTGAGCGGCGCCATCTGCCAGCTCGCGAACGAACCGGTCGCGGCCGGGCGCACGTTCCACCTCGCCGAGCCGGATCCCGTACCGGCAGAGAGAGTGTTCGGCTGGTTCGGCGAGATGGGCTATCCGCTGGAGCATCTGGACTACCCCGACTGGCTGGAGGCCCGGCGCGCCGCCCCGGAACCGGAGGCGAACGGCGTAGTCGCGGGCGTCCTGAGCGGGGCCGCGCCCGAAGCGCACGAACTCTGGGACGGCAACCTCTACGACGACAGCAACACCCGGCGGGTTCTGGAGCCCGCCGGCCTGCGCCGTCCGGATATCGACCCCTCGCTTCTCGGCAACTACGTCCGGCATTTCGCCGACCGGGGCTGGGTCGAGGCGCCGTCCGGGCAGACACCGGGAGGAGCTCGACGTGGATAACGGTTCTCTGGAGAACGCTTCGCCGGTCAGCGGCGCGCTCGCGGACCGGGTCGCGATCGTCGCCGGGGCTTCGAGCGGTATCGGGGCTGCGGTGGCCCGCGCCCTCGCCCGTGAGGGCGCCCACGTGGCGATCGCCGCCCGCCGCAAGCCCGAGTTGCTCGCGGTGCAGGAGAGCCTGGAGGTAGGCGGCAGGACGCGCAGCCTCGTCGTCACGACCGATGTTACCGACCGGGAGCAGGTCCGGCGGCTGGTCGCGCTCGCCGAGGACGAGCTGGGACCGGTAGACATCCTGGTCAACTGCGCCGGGGTCATGTATTACACCCTGATGAAGAACCTCCACGAGGACGACTGGGAGCGGACGGTGGACGTGCTTTGCAAGGGCATGCTCAACTGCGTCGGCGCGACGCTCGGCGGGATGCTCGCCCGCGGCCGGGGGCATATCGTCACCATATCCTCCGATGCGGGACGCAAGGTGTTCCCCGGGCTCGCGGTCTACTCGGGAGGCAAGTTCTTTGTCGAGGCCGTCTCCCAGGGGCTGCGCCTGGAGACCGCCGGCACGGGTGTCAAGGTGACGACCGTCCAGCCCGGCAACGTGGCCACGGGCCTGCTCGGGATGAGCCGGGATAGGGAGGCCCTTGAAGAGTATGGCCAACCCACCGGGGCGCGGGTGCTGGACCCCGAAGACGTGGCCACCTCCGTGGTGCACGCGCTGAAACAGCCCGAGCACGTCTCCGTCAACGAGGTGCTGGTCGAGCCCCGCGACGAGCCCGTCTGAAATATGGGAACCCAGAAAAAAGTATCCGGGCCGGCGGAGCCCCTCTTTTGAGCGGCGACCACCGGCCCGGTCCACGACACCTGATCGTGGAGGATTTTCGTCCCGCTAGTCCATCGGACCCTTTCCTCCTCCTCAAGGTGCAGTGACAACAGGGCCATGGTATCACCTCTTACAATCCCGCGCCAGCGGGCGTGCCCGCGGTGCCTGTCGGGAGCTAGTCGAGAAAAGCCGGGCCCTGTAGAGCCCGGCTGGAGGTAACATGTTGAGGAAGCGGACCGGGCGGGGAGGGGGGATGATAGCCCGGCCAGCTTGCCTCACTTATTTATACGCGCGACGGTCGTAAAAGTTTCCTGGTCGCCTGGAGGGTTTCCGGTGCCGGAGCAGGTTCTCGTCTCCGGGGGCTGGTAAGCTACGGGCCGTAAGCAACCCGGGGTTTCGGAGGTCATGACTTTGAGCGAGACAGAGCAGCAGAACCAGCAGCGCAGCCCGCTTCAGAGCGACCGCGGCACGACCAGCATATCCAGCAAGATCGTCGAGCAGATAATTGAGCGGGCCGTTGGGGACGTGGAAGGCATCCGGGTGGATAACATCTCCAGCGACGTCGGCCAGCACGAGGTGGCCGTGGACTTCAAGATGAAGATGGAGTACGGCAGGAACCTTTCGGAGCTCACCTCCCAGCTGCGCGAAAGGATCCGGGGACAGGTCGAGAGTATGACCGGACTGCGGGTCAAGGACCAGAACGTCATCGTCACCGATATCCTGTTTCCTAACGCCAGCGGGGAGTAAGGCGGAAGCTGACGCTCCTGGTAGACTCCTCTCGTGGCGCGGGACCTGATCCAAGCGGACCTCAAGCTCCTGTTTTGCGGTTACAACCCGTCGCTGCGCTCGGGGCATACCGGTCATCACTACGCCCACCCCGGCAACCGTTTCTGGCGCCTCCTCCACGCCGCGGGGATAACCGAAAAGCTCTACGCACCGGAGGAAGACGGGAAGCTGCTGGAGTTGAAAATCGGCTTTACCAACCTGTGTCCTCGACCGACCCGCCGGGCCGACGAGCTCTCCCGCGAGGAGATCCGGGCCGGCGCCGCGGAGCTTCGCGACCGGCTCGAACGCTACCGGCCCCGCGCCGTCGCCTACACCGGCATCGGCGTCTACAAATGGTTTCGCGCCACCTCGAAAGCAGGCTGGGGTGTGCAGCGGCGGCCTGCGGTTCCCGGCGTAACAGACGTGGTGGTGCCTTCGCCCTCCGGCCTGAACCGGATGCGCTTCGAAGAGCTCGTTGACCATTACCGCGCGCTCGAGCCGTTCGTTCGAGATCGGAGCGCCTGAACACCAGCCTCGAAGATACGCAATTTGCGTGATGCGCCGCGACCCCCTCGAAAGCTAAGCTACCGGCAGCTTATCAACGGGCGGGGATCGGCGCGTCTTCGCCGGTTCCGCGAGATGGGAGACGGTTATGGAGATAGTCGCCGGTGACTCGACGTTAGAGACCCTGCAGGCCGGGTTGAAGGGCGCAGCTTACGTGCCGGGTGAAGGATGGGTACGACGAAGCGCGCCGGGCATGGAACCTCAACGCCAGCCAGGACCCCGCCGTCGTAGTCATGGCCGAGGACGCAGCAGATGTGATGGCGGCCGTCCGCTTTGCCCGCGGACACGGCATGGGCGTGGGCGTCATGGCGACCGGACACGGCGTCGGGGAGCCCTGCGACGGCGGCCTCCTGATCAACACCTCCCGCATGAAGGGCGTATGCGTGGACCCTGAGGTCCGGACGGCGCGGGTAGAGGCCGGGTCGCTGTGGCGCGACGTGATCCCCGAGGCCCAGGCTCACGAATTGATGGGTCTTCTCGGCTCGACCTCCGGCGTCGGGGTCGTGGGCTACACCATGGGTGGTGGTTTCGGCTGGCTCGGACGCAGGTACGGACTCAACTCCGGTGCCGTTTGCGAGGCGGACGTGGTCACCGCCGACGGCGAACTGCTGCGCGTGAGCTCCGAGGAGCGCCCGGACCTCTTCTGGGGCTTGTGCGGCGGGGGCGGCAACTTCGGCGTCGTGACCTCGCTGGTGTTCGAGCTCTATCCCCTGACGAACGTTTACGGCGGCAACCTCTTCTACCCGGTCGAGAAGGCCCCCGAGGCGCTGGACCTCTACGCTCGTTGGAGCGCGGAGCTTCCGAATGAGATGTCTACGGCGGCCGCTTTCCTGAATATCCCGCCGCTGCCTTTTGTTCCCGAACCCCTGCGGGACAAGTCCGTGATAGCCCTGCGCGGCTGTTACTGCGGTGAGAACCCGGAGGATGGAGAAGACCTGGTCAGACCGCTGAGGGAACTGGGAGAACCTATCATGGATACTTTCGAGGTGATGCCCTGTGCGGCGATGGATTCTATCAGTATGGACCCGGTGGACCCGATAGGTGCCGTCCAGCACTCCATCATGCTGCGCGACCTCACCCCTGCTGCTATAGATGCCATTGTAGAGGTTGCCGGTGAGGGTTCCGGATCTCCCCTGATCATGCTGGAAATCCGGCAGCTCGGCGGCGCCCTCTCGCACACCACCGATCGCCCGAACCCGATGGGCCGCGGCGAGGCCCGCTACATCGCGAACGGCGTCGGAGCAACCTTCACGCCCGAGATGGCCGGGGCGGTCAGGTCACACCTCGTTCGCGTTAGCGAGGTGACGGACGACCACCAGACAGGTGAAACCTACATCAACTTCATGGAGCGCGACTACGCCAGCATCGAGCGGGTAAAGGCCGCCTACCGTCCGGAGGACTGGATCCGGCTCGTCGCCCTGAAGAATCGCTACGACCCGGAGAACCTCTTCCGCTTTAATCGCAACATACCGCCGTCGCGACCCGCAAAGTAGAAGCTCTCCGGATCGCTACTGCTGTTGCGCTGGCAGCGACGATAGCTGCTCTCATTTTCCGAGATGGTGTTCCAGGCCGCGTGCAAACTCGTCCGACGAAGGCGGCTTTGTGAGCCGGTCGCTCCTCTTCGGTTTAGCCACGATGCGGTATTCGTGCGGCGGATGGCGGTAGCGATTACCCGCAGCGGGCTATTGCTGGCTGCGTATCTGCTTGGGTGCTCCGCGTGGGGGGTAAGAGTAGGAGCAGCCACCCGGAGAACCCGTATAAAACCATTGCTGGGGCGAGTATGCTAACTTATTTCCGGGACGGGGCAAACGATAAAGGAGTATCGAGAATGCAGCTTTTCGAGAAGCTCATAGACCACGACGAGGCCCTGCGCCGGGTCCAGGAGAACATAGACCGGCTCCCCGTCGAGGCTGTGCCGCTCGAGGCGGCGCAGGGACTCGTCCTGGCGGAGGATCTTGAGGCCCGCTTCGACTCGCCGCCGTTCGACAACTCCGCCGTCGACGGCTACGCCTTACGGAGCGCCGACGCCGCGAAGGGCCGCGTATTTCAGGTCGTGGACGAGGCCCCGGCGGGACGGCCGGCGGAAAAGAGCGTGGGGCCAGGGGAGGCGATCAAGATCTTCACCGGCGGCGTGATCCCGGGCGGGGCGGACGCGGTGGTGATGGTAGAGAACACCTCCGGCTGGGGTAAAGAGTTCGAGTTGAAAAAGTCCGTAACCCCGGGCCAGAACGTCCGTCTCAGCGGCGAGGACGTGCGCCGGGGAGAGGTGATCCTGGACGCCGGCACGAAGATCGGCCCGTCCGAGATAGCCCTCGCCGCCACCCAGGGCTACGGCAGGCTGCCGGTCCACCGGAGGCCGAAGGTCGTCGTTCTCTCGACCGGCACGGAGCTGGTAACGCCCGGGGAGCGGGACCTCTTGCCGGGCGAGATCTACGACTCCAACTCGTTCGCCACGCTCGCCCAGGCCCGCGAGGCCGGGGCCGAGGGACGCCGCATCTCCGCCGCCTCTGACGACGCGGACACCCTGCGGGACTCAATAAGAGAGGCTCTCGACAGCGCTGACGTGGTGGTGACCAGCGGCGGCGTCTCGGTGGGGGAGAAGGACCTGGTAAAAGGCACCATGACGGACCTCGGCGTGGAGCAGGTCTTCTGGGGCGTCAAGTTCAAGCCTGGCAAGCCGATGTTCTTCGGCAAGCGGAAGGACGTGGCCGTCTTCGGGCTGCCCGGCAACCCTGTCTCGGCGATGGTCTGCTTCGAGCTCTTTGTCCGGCCCGCCCTGATGGCGATGATGGGCCTGCCGGACGGGGACCGGCCCCGCATACAGGTTTACTTCGACGAGGACGTGGGCAACCGCTTCGGCCGGATGCACGCCATGCGGGTGAGCCTTGAAAAAACGGAGCGAGGCTGGCGGGCGAAATCGGTCGGCGCCCAGGGATCGGGGCTCGTCAGCTCGCTCACCAGGGCCGACGCCCTGGCGCTCATCGGTCCGGAATCCGAGGGCGTGCTGGCCGGTGAGACCGTCGAGGCCATCGTGCTCCGGGAAGGGGTTCTCAGGGCCAAACCAGGGGCGGGAACCGAGAGCTAGATGGTAGAATTAAACGGCTAATGTTTGGGTCGGATCTCGAAGACAACGTCTTCCGGCGGCGGTTGATGAAAGAGGTTGCAACGGGCATCCCGGTGCACTTCTCTTTCTACTCGCCGTCGGTAAAGGTACAGGTCATGCACGCGGCAGAGCACCTGCCGGGCGCAAACGGGCGCTACATCGGCAACGGGGTGACGATAGAGTTCCTTCCGGAGGGCGCGGCGGCGGTCGAACGGGTGCGTGAGTACGTCTGGTACTGGGAAAGCTACAACGACTTCACCGCCGTGCGCAAGATCAACCACCTGCGGCGTGGCGTGGACCCGGAGAGCGTCGAGGGGCTGCTGGAGATGGTGCGGGGGGTGGACCGGCGGGCCGCCGCGAAGGCCGCCGAGGCCGTCGAGCTCGACGAGCTGTGGGCGATGGTAGAGGCCGGGGACGTGAAGATGCTCTCTCGCTTGCCGGGGCTCGGCGAGAAGCGGGCCCGGCAGGTGGTGGAGTTCTACCGCAACGAGCGCGACGGACGCCGCTTTCTCTACGCCGCCAACCGCAACGACCGCTTCCGGGGCCAGCCGGTGGTGACGGAGCTCGACCTGGACGGAAACCTGGAGGAACAGGTGTGGGACCACGCGCTCCGGGCGCAGCGCCTGGGCTCCGCAGACCCCCTCGGCGCCGAGGAGCCGCCGGGCCACACCACGGTCCGCAACGCCAACCTGATTCACCCCCTGCCCATGACGCCCGCCCTTATGGGTCGGGGCGTCTACCAACCGGAGCAGGTGGAGCTGTTCGCCGACACCTTGAAGCGCGTGCTGGTAGACGGCGAGCGTCTCGCGGGCGTGGAGGATCTCAGGATTCAGCGTGGCAAGGTCTTCCACACCGAGAAGATGCCCGGCGTCGGCATGAAGACCCGGGCGCGGGTTATGGCGAGCGGTCTTCTGGACCACGAGTACTCTTACGAGAACCTGATCGCCATCCCCGGCATAACGGAGGCCCAGGCCCGCATCATCGCCGAAACAGCCCGTGCCGTGCGGACGGAGGTCCGTGCCTCCTAGCCTCTATGGTTTTGTCCGCCAGCGCGGGGCGGTAAGCCCCGAAGAGGTCGCCAACGAAATACTCTCGCAGCCGCACCTGAACGGGAACGCCCGGGGCTTCCTGGAGACGCTCGTAGGAGGCGACCCCCGTTTTCTCTGGGACCCGGAAGGCCGGTTACGCGTGGCGGACGTCGCCGCGCTTCCCCTGGAGGCCGCGCCCTACGTGGTCTTCGACGTGGAGACTACGGGCTCTTCGGCGAACAAAGGTGGCATCACAGAGATTGGGGCGGTGAGGCTCGCGGGCAGCGTGGTGGTGGACCAGTTCTCCACGCTCGTCAACCCCGGGGTGCGTATAGACCCGTTCGTGGTCCGGCTGACGGGCATCACGAACTCCATGGTCGCCGGCGCGCCGCCCGTTTCGGAGGTCTTGCCTGCTTTCGAAGAGTTTGTCGAGGGCTCGGTGCTCGTAGGCCACAACGTACAGTTCGACTGCTCGTTCGTCGCGGCCGCCCGGGGCGGTCCGCTCCCAAACCCGGTTCTCGATACCCTCAGGCTGGCCCGCACGCTGGTGCCGGGACTCAAACGCTACCGGCTTCGCTCGCTGGCGAGCCATTTCGGAGTACGCCAGATGCCCAACCACCGGGCCCTCTCCGACGCGTCGGCCACCGCCGAGGTGTTCGCGAAGCTGCTTGAACTTTTGGGGTCCGCCGGGGTGCGGAGCGTGGGCGAGGCAGTAACGCTGAAGGGTGGGAACCGGCGGCGCATAAAACCCCAGAAGCAGCACCTCGCTGAGGGCATACCGGATACGCCGGGCGTCTACTACTTCGTGGACAAGCACGGCACCGTCCTCTACGTGGGCAAGGCGAAGAACCTGCGGGCGCGGGTGCGGACGTACTTCAACGGCGGGGACGGGCGACGAAAGGTCGGGCGTCTCGTCGAAGAAGTCGCCGGGGTGCGTTACACCGAGACGCCAGGAGAGCTGCGCGCCCTGATCCTGGAGGCCCGGGAGATAAAACGCCTCCTGCCCCGTTACAACTCCGTCGGCCGGGAGCCCCGGTCCAGCTGGTTCTTGAAGCTGGACCTGACCGAGCCGTACCCCGTCCCCGAGCGCGTCTCCGCCCCCGAGCCCCAGGACGGCGTTGCGTACCTGGGACCATACCGGAGCGCGGGGGTGCTCGACACGTGCGTCGAGGCCCTGGGACGCATCTTCCCGCTCCGGCGATGTACCGGCGAGGGGGGCGTCTGCTTCTACGGACAGATGGGGCGGTGCGCGCCGTGCCTCGGCATGGACGAGGAGACGTACCGGCGGGAGGTCCTGGACGAGCTGGCCGCGCTGCTGCGGGGCGAGGGTGGTAAGGAGCACCTGGCGGCCCTCGTCCGGGAGCGGGACCGGCTCTCCCGGGAACGGGAGTTCGAGGCGGCGGCGCGCCTGCGGGACTTGATCTCCGGTATAGAGCGGATACGCCTGACCCGCGCCGTGGTGAGCTCGGAGGGCGTGCAGGCGGTCGTCACCCCCTCTACCGAACCCGATCTGGTAGAGGTATTCGCCTTCTCCGGTGGGCGGCTGGTCTCACATCAGGGCTTCGACGCCGCAGATTCTAAGGCGCTCGTGGGCTTCGCCGGAGAGGTGCTCTCTAGCGAGGTAAAGACCACCGTTCCCGGAGACGCCTCGTCCGAGGCCTCGGACGAGGCCCGCGTCGTGGCAGCTTACCTCCGGCGACGCTCGGCGGCGGTCGAGGCCGTGCGGCTGGAGAAAGCCGGAGACCTGCTGGAGGCGGTGGAACGGGTTAATGTAGCCTCGCTAACATGATAGCTAGGATGATAAAATGGTTTTTAGAGTAATGGCGATTATTTGGCGCGTACGAAGAGGCGATTAAGTTATGGTCCAGGGCTTACAGGGCATGACCCGCAGGATACTCCTGGTGGACGACGAGCCGTCGCTCCAGAAAATGCTGGTGCATGCGCTGGAGCGCGAGGGCTTTCAGGTGCTCGCCGTGGGAGACGGTGAGGAGGCGCTGGAAGCTTTCCGGTCCTACGAGCCGCACCTGATCATCCTGGACATCATGCTGCCCAAGCTGGACGGTACGGAGGTCTGCCGCCGCATCCGGTCGCAGAGCGACGTGCCGATTATCATGCTCACGGCCCGCGACGACGAGATAGACCGGGTCGTGGGCCTGGAGTTGGGGGCCGACGACTACGTCACCAAACCGTTCGCCGTCCGGGAGCTGGTGGCGCGCATCCGGGCGATCATGCGCCGGGTCTCGGTACCGGCGGGCCAGCGCCAGGACGAGCTCAGCTACGACGGCCTGAAGATCAATATCCCCAGCCGCCGGGTAGCCGTGGGAGGCGAGGAGGTGGACCTCACCTACACGGAGTTCGAGTTGCTGGTGACGTTAGCCTCCAACCCGGGTCGGGTGTTCTCGCGCAGCAACCTTCTCACGCGGGTGTGGGGCGACGAGTTCCGCGACGAACGAACGGTGGACGTACACATACGCCACCTCCGCGAAAAGATCGAGCGCGACCCCCGCAACCCCGAGTTTATCCACACCGCGCGGGGTGTGGGGTATGTTTTCCGCTAGAAAACAGTTTCTACGCCGCAGAGAGAACCGGGAACAGTGGCACAGTTCCCGGCGCCGGACCCGGTCGAAACCGGGCGACGGGTTCCACCCGCGTATCGGTATCCAGGTGTGGCTCACGGCGTTGTTCGTCCTGGTAACCGCCTTTGCGGGCATAACGGCCTACGAGATCGTTCGGCCCATCCTCAACGAAACCCTCGAGCGGTCGAGCGAAGCGTACTTCCGGCAACTGGGCGACCAGTACGAGAGCCTGGTGCAACGCAGCAACGGCGACATTTCCGTGCAGCAAATCCGGGCCTTCGCCGTGAGCCGGGGTCTTCAGTGGGGCATAGTCCGGGCCTCGGACCAGACGAAAATCCAGGGGGACGACAACATCGAATGGTCGCCCGGGGTGGTCCGGCAGTCCGTCTCTAGCGGGAGCCCGCGGCAAAACATCGAAAACATAGAGACCGGCACCCGGGCCGGCCAGCAACTCGCCACCTACGCCGCGCCCATAAGCGGGGTCCCCGGAGAGCAGGGGACGGCGGTGGTCTTTACCCGGTACTTCACCGAGAGCGACGTACAGAACGCCGACAAAGCCATAAGGAACATAAACCGGATAGCCTCCGCAGCCGGCATCCTCGCCCTGGTAATTACCGGGCTCGCAGGATACGTGGTAGCGACCCTGATCTCCCGGCGCGTCAGCCGGCTCGGGCTCGCCGCCGAGCGCCTGGCCGCCGGCAACTTCGACGAGCGGATAGAGACCCGGATCGCGGACGAGGTAGGGGCCCTCGGGGAGACTTTCAACTCGATGGCTGTCTCTCTGCAGGGTGCGTTCCAGCAGGTCGAACAAGAGAAAGAGCGCGGGCGGGCCATCCTAGACGGTATGACCGACGCGGTCATCGGGGTGAACGGAGACCTGAACGCCATCTTTCTCAACCCCCGTGCCCGGGAGTTGCTGGAGTCTTCGGACCACGCCTTCCACTCCCGCCTCCAGGAGATACTCGCAAAGACCCGCTACAGCGGTCCCATAACCGAGCCCGAGGTCGAAGCCGGGAACCGCCTGATCGAGGTTCGCGCCGCGCCGCTGGAAGATGGTGCGCTCGCCATCCTCCGGGATGTTACCGAGGAGCGCCAGATACAGCGGGCAAAGACCGAGTTCATAGCCACCGCCTCCCACGAGCTTAAAACTCCTATAACAGCTCTGTCCGGGTATCTGGAGATGCTGGAGTACGAGAAAGACGAACAGGTCCAGGCCGATTTTCTGGAGGAGATGGGCCTGCAAATAAAGCGTCTCAAAGACCTCGCCATGACCCTTCTCGACCTGAGCCGCCTGGACGCGAACGCCGTCGTGTTCAAGCGCGAGGGCGTGGACCTGGAGGACCTCCTGCACGACCTGCGGCGGGACTTTAGCTACACGGGACGCCCGGTGAACATCCACGTCGAGGAAGACGTCCCGATGGTGGAGACAGACCCGACCCAATTACACCGCACCCTCGCGATACTCCTGGATAACGCCCTCAAGTACTCCGGTAAGGACTCTCCGGTGGATCTCGAACTGTCCCGGGAGAACGGACACGCGGTCATCCGCGTCACCGACCAGGGCTGCGGCATCCCGGAGGCGGAGCAACAGCACATCTTCGATCGCTTCTACCGGGCCCAGGGTTCCTCCCGGGCCGACGGCACGGGTCTCGGCCTGGCCCTGGCGAGCGAGATCGTGAGCCATCTCGGGGGGCGGATACAGGTCGAGAGCGAGCCCGAGGTCGGCAGTACTTTCTCCCTCGTGCTGCCCGTATCCGATGAGCCCGGAGGGTCGGGAGGCTCCGTGAACGGCCAGAAGCCATAACTTTAACGCGCTTCGCTCGACTTCTTCACCTGAACTTCAGGTACACATTGCGCGTATAGAAGGTAGAATGAGGTGGGTGGCGCCGGGTTCGTGGCTTCTCCCCCCTCCTGCGAGCCTGGCGCGGCCCCTTTTCCGGGTCCGCGGCCAGCGGCGCTCTACAGTGAACGCTCTACAATGAAGGAAGCCCAAACAGGTTGAGCAGGGGGCGCACCAGGCTCAGGATCAGGCTCAAAGGCGAGAACCCGGTGGGGCCGAAGTAGAGCAGCAGCACGAGGCCGAGCAGTATCATGGGGCCGTACTGGTTCATGAAGTTCACGAAGCCGTCCAGGGCGCGGGGCAGGAA
>ML214227.1:15339-88360 GCA_004563715.1 Actinomycetota bacterium
CCACCCCCACCACCACGAACAGCAGGTACCCGTCCTGGAAGACCGGCAGTTGAAACAAAACCGCGCAGGCAAACACGATGAGCAGGTTCGAGACCGGGCCTGCGAGGGCTACGGCCACCGGGCCCAGTACACCGCCGCGGAGCTTGGCGGGCGTTATCGGGGTCGGCCTCCCCCAGCCGAAACCCGCCAACAGCAACATCAGGCTCCCGAGCACGTCCAGGTGGGAGGCCGGGTTGAGCGTCACCCGGCCTTGTCGGTAAGCTGTGTCGTCGCCCAGGCGGTACGCCGAGTAGGCGTGGGCCGCCTCGTGCAGCGTTATGCCCACCACGAAGCCCAGGAGGATTGCTACGGCGAAGGCCGGGTTTTGCTCGAAGAGGCTGATTATCATGGTCGCGGATAATAATACACGCCCGGGAACCGTATATCGGCAGCTCTAGCCCGTCTTCGCCGCGAAGACCGTTACGTGGTCGCCCGGCTCCCCGGTGTAGGAGGCGAGCTGGGGCTTGAGCACGGCGACCAGGTCGGTTATGGAGCCCAGCTCGGTAGTTCCGGCTGTCACCGGGGTGTTCGGACCCAGGTTGTCGCTGATGTCTTGCACGAGGGAGACGAACACCCGCATGTCCGGATTATCGGAGGGTTTTATCTCCACTACGTTGGCTTCTTGTACGGTGGGGTCCGGTTTGATGGCCGTGATTACACCCGTGACCGGGGCGTAGACTTTGGTTCCCGGCTCCGCTCCTACATCAACGGCGCCCGTGGCAGACCCCGAACGCTCCGCGCGATCCATAACGTGATAACGGACGCCTTCAGGCTCGCCCAGGCCACCGAACGTCCTTACGAACAAATTCGCCGATACGTTGTGTCCTACGGGGTCCAGTTCCAACCAACCTTCGCCTATCGGGTGGTACCCGAGCCCGGTGAGGTCTGCGGGCTGCACCGGTGAGACGATGTCGACGCCGTCAGCCTCCGCTATCGTGGTTTCCTGTGCCGACCTGCCGGGGTCTATGGGGCTCGCTTGGTCGGCGGTTCCAGGACTCTGTGCCAGAGCCGCCAAACCCAAAGACAACAAACCCACCAATACTAGAAGGCCTAGGAGCATATACCGCCTCCGATACACCGGGCCGAGGATTCTGTGCCACGGTGGACGACCCTCCCGGCGGTCTTTCAAAGGCCTTCGGGGACGCCGTAGCGGTGCGGCCTGTTGAGGGGTACGGCGGGGTTGCTTGTACGGTCTTTTCTCTGTTCGCTTCCGCCTTATATCCTGAAGGTGATGCACTTTCCCCCCGCTCATAATCGGGGGATTATACAGAGCACGTTCCAACCTGTAAACTCGGCCGCGAAAAGCCTCGCTACCAGGTAAACTCTCTATGATGCGTCGGAGAAAAGCTTATGGCTGGGGCAGGTACGCACGCGACACGCGGGTGTTGAGCCACAGGAGCGGAGCACGAAGGTGAGCCTGCCGCACCGTGGTCGCCGCGAGCCGCTGTCGTACAAAGAGTCTTTCCGGCGTTTGCTCGACCCCCTGGTGCGGCTGCTGACCACGATGCGGGTTCGTCCCGACACGCTCACGGTGCTCGGCTGGCTTTTTTCCGTGGGTGCCGCGGTTCTCTTCGCGACCGGGCAAATAAAGGTCGCTGGCGCCGTTATGATCGTCGGCGGCCTCTTCGACGCGCTGGACGGCGCGGTTGCCCGGCAGTCAAACCTCATGAGCTCTTTCGGGGCCTTTCTCGACTCTACGCTCGATCGGTTCTCCGAGTCCGCAATCTTCGTGGGCATCATCTTTTTCTACGCCTCCTCAGCCCGCCCCTACGAGGCCCTGCTGGCCGGGCTGGCGATGACTTTTTCCCTGCTAACTTCGTACGCCCGGGCTAGGGCCGAGGCTCTCGGCATCCGGTGCGAGGTCGGCCTGCTCGAGCGCGCCGGAAGAGTATTTATACTCTCTGTTTTGTCGCTTTTCGGACTTCTGACGGTAGCCGTGGGTCTCGTTTGCGCGGGCGCTCTCGTGACCACCGCCCAACGTGTCCTCCATGTCCGGCGCGCCACCCGCTAACAATCGTCACCCCCGGAGTACCGCGGACGTCTACCGGCAGAAGGTCCTTTGTGAAACCTCTTCTATAGCGAGAGTCCTTCGACAAAGAGGCCACCCCGTGCCGCTGGGAGACGCTTCCTCCGGCATCATGCTCGTCGTCGAACAGCCCCTGGGCCCCCGACTACTCAACGCCGTTGAACGTAGTTTGGTGAGCATCTCGCTCCCGGATGCCTACGTAAGCTGGTCGTCTACCGGCCTGCTCATGCAGGAAATACTGGCCGTCCAGCCCTCCGTTCTCGTCGCTGTCGGACCCGGGGCAGCCCGTGACCTGGACGCCCTGGAATATCCGCTCTCCCGAAATTCCTTTGCGAACGCTACCGTAGGAACCTGGTTTTCCTGGACCAGAAGCGTTGCGGGTATGCAGCTACCAGCCCTGGCTCCCGCCCTGGAGAACGAGAAAGCGAAAAAATGTTTCTGGCGGAACTTCCTGGCCCTTCGGGTGCTGGCCGCACCCCGACTCTAAAAACCGACAAACCTCGACCAGCATCCCGGACCAGCAGGTGCGACCTCGCAAATCATCTTGTAACTCCTACCCCAACATATTGTGCAACAAAAGATCCGGTTGCGGATGCGAAATAGTAGCAAAAGCTTGCGCTGACATTACTTATGTTAAGTTTTATTAAATAAATGTTTCGTCCACAAAACACGAATCCCTTTTATTTAAGCTGAATTCGCCTGAAGGGGCAAAACCGGGTATCGAGACATGTGTTGCTTAAAGTTGGGCGTTTCTTTTAGAGTTCTCGGCTTAGGAGGGGGGATTTCGCGTTAGGTCCCCTTCGGAGAAGTCTGTGTAAAAGACGGGAGGGAGCCCGACGCGTGTCTCGAAGGGTAAATTTGATCGCGTTCCTCGGTCTGGTTGGCACCCTGGTTTTCGTGACTGGAATCTCGGCGGGGGCCGCGCCTGGCGATGTGGGGACAAAGCGGTTTGACATAGAAGACGCCCAGGAGCGTCTCATGCAGGTGCGGGCGGATGCGGTTACCGCCAGCAACGCCTACAACGCTGCGCTCTCGGAATTAAACCAGTTGAACGAGAAGATCGAGGACACCGAAAAGAACCTGGTGAATGCCGAGGACCGGCTTGCCCGGGCGCAAAAAGACTTCGAAGATCGCGCCTCCCAGGTTTACCGGAGCGGAAACGTAGGTTTTCTGGACGTCCTCGTGGGGGTCGAAGATTTCGCTGACTTCTCTACCCGGTTGGATCTCTGGCTGAGGCTTCTCACGGAAGAACGGGCGGAGTTCGAGCGTGTTCGCGAGGCACGCGACGGGTTGAGGGCTGAGAGAGATCGGCTCGAGACCCAACGCGCTCAAAGGTTAGCCGCGCTCGACGAGGCCGTGGACCACAAGAACCAGGCGGCGGAATCCGAGGCCAGGGCCAAGGCCTACCTGGGTGCGCTTTCAGATGATCTGCTTGCAGCCATCGAGGGGGAGCAGCGGAGACAAGCCGAGCTTGCCCGGGCCGCCGCTGAAGAACTCAGCCAGGAGTATGCTGCCAAAGCTCCGGAGCCGCTCCGTGTCCCGGTTTCCAAGCCAGAGAACCCGGCTCCCGAACCCGAGGATGTCCCGGGACCGAAACCCAAGCCGGTGAAGAAGGAGGCCCCAGACCCAGAGCCCCCGAAGCCCGAAAAGGCGCCGGTCGAGGAAGAGGCCGAGCCACAGGAAGAGGCCGAGCCACAGGAAGAGGCCGAGCCACAGTTCAACCTGCTGGTCTTGCCGGCTCCTGAAGCCAGTTCCGAAAAAGATGACGATGCCAGGCGGCGGGCAGAGCGCCAGGCAGAGCGCCAGGCCGAGGCGGAACGCCGGGCGGAGGCCGAACGGCGAGCCGAGGAAGAGCGCCTTGCAGAAACCGAACGCCGTGCGGAGCTTGCCGCCGAGGAGGAAGCGGACCGTCAGCAGCGGATGGCTGAACTAGAACGTCAGGCCGAAGCCGAACGTCGTGCGGAAGCAAAGCGCCAGACAGAGGCGGAACGCCAGGCCGAGGCGGAACGCCAGGCGGAGGCCGAACGGCGAGCCGAGGAAGAGCGGCGTGCGGCTGTGCTGGCGGAAGCCGAGCGCCAGGCGGAGCTTGCCGCCGAGAGAGAGGCTGCCCGCCAGCAGAGACTCGCCGACATGCAAGCTGAGCGGGAGGCTATAGAGCGGGAAGCCGCGGAGCTAGCCGCCCGTCAACAGGAAGCGGAGCTAAACGAGGCTCTTGCGGCAGAACAAGCCGCCGCAGAAACCGTCGAAGAGCAGCCTCAAGGCTCCGGGACGGCGGTCGAAGGTCCGGAGCCGGACGTGACGGCGCCCCGCGAGCCTGCAGCACCGGCTGAAGAGGTCGCACCGCCGCCCTCCGGCTCGGGTAATGCGGTGGTTGCCGAAGGTGCCAGGTACCTGGGCACGCCCTACTTGCTGGGCGGCCTACCAGAGTGCGTGCCTTTTGAAACGATGGACTGCTCGTGCTTCACGATGACGGTGTTCGCGGCTTTTGGCATCTCCATGCCCGATTCGCCGGGGGAACAGATGGCCTACGGAACGCCGGTCTCCGGCGAACCCGCCGCTGGTGACCTGCTCTTCTGGAGCGAGGACGGTAGCGGGTATATAACCCACGTCGGCATAGCCATGGGCGATGGAACGACCATCCACGCTTCGGCATACACGGGCTACGTTACGCAAGGTACCTCGATCTACGCCATCCCGGGTTACGCGGGAGCGAGAAGACTTCTCTGACGTCCTATAAACCATAGGCTCACCGGGAGAGGCCGCAACCGGCCTCTCCCGGTTTGTCGGTATAGGTCTAGTTGCCGGTGGTACAATCAGGGCAGGAAGCGCAGCTACTTGCCGGTGGTACAATCAGGGCAGGAAGCGCAGCTACTGGCGGAGGTGGTCACGAAGACGCCCGCTCCTCTACTTTAGAACCAGGCGTAACCGGGGACACTACCGGCTAACCGGGCAGGTTTAGAATAGTACGTACTCGCCGCCGTTCCGCGGTGGGTTTGAAACCACAGAAGGAGGCCTCGTTGATTAATCTGGCACTACTACAGACGGCTGGTCTTGGGGGGCTCGTCGTCCTCGTTATCCTGGTCGTGTTCGTCGCCTCCGTGGCGATCAGCGCGGTAAAGATCGTCAACGAGTACGAACGCGGCGTAATATTCCGTCTCGGCCGCATCCAGGGTGGGCCGAAAGGACCGGGACTGTTTATCCTGTTGCCTTTTATCGACAACATGGTCAAGGTGGACCTTCGTACCGTTACGATGGACGTGCCGCCTCAGGACATCATAACCCGCGATAACGTGCCCGCGAGGGTCAACGCCGTAATCTACTTCCGCGTCGTGGACCCCAACAACAGCGTGGTCGAGGTCGAAAACTACGTTCAGGCGACCAGCCAGATAAGCCAGACGACCCTTAGGAGCGTACTGGGCCAGAAGGACCTGGACGATCTGCTTACCAACCGCGACGCGATAAACAGTGAGCTGCAGAGCATCATCGACGACCAGACCGACCCCTGGGGCATCAAGGTCAGCGCCGTCGAGGTCAAGGACGTAGAGATCCCGCAGCAGATGCAGCGGGCGATGGCGCGTCAGGCAGAGAGCGAGCGCGAGCGGCGGGCCAAGATCATCTCCGCCGAGGGTGAGTTCCAGGCTTCCAAGCGCCTGCGTGAGGCTGCGGATGCTCTGGAGACCCCGACAGCCATGCAGATAAGGCTCTTCCAGACGCTGAACGAAGTCGCCAACCAGCAGAACTCGACGATCATCCTCCCCGTCCCGATAGACCTCTTCAAGCCCTTTATGGAGAGAGCCAACGGCTCCGGTGATGGCTACGCCGCTACCCGGCCGTCAGCGCCCCGCCCGGAAAAAGAGGAGAAGATTTACGAGGAAGCCGTCAAAGAAGCCTCGAGCGAGGTCGAGATGCCCGACGATGATTCCGGCGAGCTTCCCGACGACCTGGAGCAGGAGGCACCGGAAGAAGCGCGGCGCAGCGGAGGATAACAGAACGGCCGCACTTCCCTCAGCGACTCGAATCCTCCATAAAACTCGGTCGGCCTGTTAGCCGCCGACGATAATTGGGTAATATACATCCCAGCGTAGGGTTGATCCCCGACGAGATCGCCTACGCACACTGGAGTATGAGCTCTTTGGAGGCAGAGAGTTTCGGTGAACCGCGAAGCCGCAGAAACCAGAGAGGGGGAAGTGGTCAAGCTTTCGGACCCGGTTTCCCTGACGATCCCGAGCCGCGCCGAGTACGTACTGCTCGCTAGGCTGGTGGTGTCTCAGGTCGGGCAACTCGCTGGTTTCGGGCCGGAAGACATCTACGACCTCAAGCTGGCCGTTACCGAAGCCGTTACCAACGTGATCCGGCACGCCACGGTAGATTCTTTTGAAGTCGAATACCGGGTGTTGCCGGGCGCGGTCGAGATCACGGTGAAGGACGCCGGGGGCGGGTTTGAGGTGGAAGCCTTGAACCCCACCCCCGACGCGCAGGGCGGGTTTGGCCTTGCCGTTATAAAGAGCCTGGTAGACGAGGTAAAGCTGGAATCTGCCCCAGGTGGCGGGACGAGGCTGAGGATGGTTCGTCGAGCTGCCGCTGCGGCCCGCACCGAAATCGGATAGAAGAGAAGTTCTTCCCAAGGAACCTTCCTGCTGGTGGCTGCTTGCGTCGCTGCTGCCAGTTCGTATACAGTTAGCCGTATGCCGATGTGTAGGCGTCCCAGAAGCGTGAGGAAGCTTTGCTGCAACGAGTAAACCCGGGCAACAAGTCGCTGGCGGATTATCGAAGCATCGTGCGCCGAGATCTCTACGACGAGATATGCGATCTGGCGGGGCGGCTGGAGGGCGCCCGGGTTCTGCACATAAACGCTACGAGCTTCGGTGGCGGGGTGGCGGAGATACTCTACACGCTGGTTCCTCTCATGCGGGATGTGGGTTTGCAGACCGATTGGGCCGTGATGTTCGGTGCGGAGCCTTTCTTCAACGTAACCAAGAGCTTTCACAACGCTTTGCAGGGAGCTGATTACGAACTATCTGTCGAGGCCCGGGCGATCTACGAGGAGTACAACCGGCAGTCTGCGGCGGCGCTGGATGAGGAGTGGGACATAATCTTTGTACACGATCCCCAGCCGGCCCTCATGAAGCATTTCAGCGGCGGGTACTCACCGGAGACGAAGTGGATCTGGCGCTGTCACATAGATACCTCGACCCCTAACCGCCAGGTACTCGATTATCTGGAGCCGTACATAAAGGACTACGACGCCCAGGTCTACACCATGCAGGAGTACACCCCTCCGGACCTGGAGTTGCCGAACCTCGTGCTGATTCCGCCGGCCATAGACCCGCTCTCGCCGAAGAACATGGCTCTGCCCGGAGACGACGCCCGCTACATCGTAAACCAGTTTGGCGTGGACACGGAGCGGCCCTTTATCGTCCAGGTGTCACGGTTTGACCCCTGGAAGGACCCCCTCGGCGTGATAGACGTCTATCGAGCCGTAAAAGAGGACGTGCCCGAGGTGCAGCTCGTCCTTATAGGTTCCATGGCTCATGACGACCCTGAAGGGTGGGACTACTGGTACAAGACCGTCAACTACGCTTCGGGTGATCAGGACATCTTCCTGTTCTCGAACCTGACGAACGTGGGGGCCATTGAGGTGAACGCGTTCCAGTCGCTGGCGGACGTGGTAATTCAGAAGTCTATCCGGGAGGGTTTCGGGCTCGTCGTCACCGAAGCGTTGTGGAAGGCCCGGCCTCTCGTGGCCAGCAGGGTGGGCGGCATCCCGATGCAGGTGGCCAAGGGTGGCGGCATCCTTATCGACACCATCCCCGAAGCCGCCGCCGCCTGCGCCAAGCTGCTCCAGGACAAGGACTTTGCTTTCGAGATGGGGCGGCGCGGCAAAGAGCACGTACGCAACCACTACCTTACTCCCCGGCTCCTGCGTGACGACCTTTTGCTCTTCGCCAAGCTACTCGGGGTGTGAACCTGCGACCAAAAGGGAGGGGATAGTGGTGTCTGGCCTCGGAGAGCAGCTCGTAATCGTTTCGAACAGAGGCCCGGTTACGTTCTCGCGGACGGAATCCGGCGAACGTGAGTACTCCCGCGGCGCCGGGGGGCTGGTTACCGCACTGAACGCCGTCTCCCGCCGCCAGGAGGGTGCCGTGTGGATCGCGTCCGCCATGAGCGAGGAGGATGCGGCAGTTTCTAGGGAAAACGTTCCATACGAGGTAGAGGACCTGCGGGTTACGTTCGTCGAGCACGACCCGGACGCCTACAGCCTGATGTACAATCACATAGCCAATCCTCTTCTGTGGTTTGTTCAGCACGGCCTCTACGACCTGCCATACTCGCCGGGGCTCGGCGACGACACGCGCCGGGCCTGGGAGGAAGGGTACGTCACCGTGAACCGGAACTTCGCCGAGGCTACAGCGGGCGCTATCGCGGGGGCGGAGTCGCCCGTAATCCTGCTTCACGATTATCAGCTTTACATGGTGCCGCGCTTTCTCCGCGAACGACTCGTAAGCGACGCCTTTATCTCGTTGTTCGTCCACATCCCCTGGCCCGAGCCAGACTACTGGCGCGTGCTGCCCCGTTATATAAGGGAGGGCGTACTGGAGAGCTTGCTGGAGACCAGCATCGTCGCCTTCCACACCCGGCGCTACGCCCGCAACTTCATCGAGACCGCTACCGCGTTTCTCGGGGCGGAAGGAGATGCCGAGAGAGGGATCATACGCCACGAGGACCGGGAGATCTGGGTGAAGGCCTACCCCATCTCCATAGACCCCGGCGAGTTCAAGGAGCTTGCCTCGGACGAGGCGGTCGAGGCGGAGGAGGAAGCGCTCAGAAACCTTCCGGGACAGCTTGTCGTTCGGGTAGACCGCATGGACCTCTCCAAGAACACCGTAAGAGGTTTCGAGGCTTACGGCCGGATGCTGGAGCGGCACCCCGAGATGCGGGAGCAGGTAACTTTCCTGGCCCGCGTTCAGCCCTCACGTGAAGACGTGCGGGAGTACGCTC
This sequence comes from Actinomycetota bacterium, assembly GCA_004563715.1. Classification (GTDB taxonomy): domain Bacteria; phylum Actinomycetota; class Rubrobacteria; order Rubrobacterales; family Rubrobacteraceae; genus SIRX01. The sequence goes on from ML214227.1 coordinate 24,404, forward strand.
GCTATGCGGAGGTGGTTCAGGAAACGGTAGATCGGGTCAACAAAGACCACGGCACCGACGCTTGGAAGCCCATAGAACTGGCTATGGAGGATAACTTCCCGCGTTCGATAGCGGCCTACAAGAACTACGACGTGCTGCTGGTCAACGCCGTGCGTGACGGCATGAACCTCGTCGCGAAGGAGGCCGCTGTCGTCAACGACCGGGGCGGTGTTCTCGTGCTCTCGGAGAACGCCGGGGCCTACGAAGAGTTGGGAGAGCACGCCCTGACGGTCAACCCATTCGACCTCGATGAGCAGGCAGAGGCTATCTACCGGGCTCTTACCATGCCCGCTGGAGAGCGCGCCAGGAAAGCTCGGGCTCTAAAGCAGGCTGTAGAGGCTAACACCATAGAACATTGGGTCCAAGCCCAGATACGAGACATTGCGTCCTACCGCGAAGGAGGCGGCGAGAAACAATCCGCCGCCCCCGATGCTTTGTAGTTCGGTCCCTTGGAAGGGGCCGTTGTGATCAGGCCGTTGCAGCCCTCGTCCTGCCCTGCTCGGTGATCCTTCTCACACCACCCAGGAGCACGATGCCGAACCCGACCTTGGCGAGGATGTCCAGCACGGCAAAGAGGAACACTTCTACACCGATGCTAAAGACGCCGATACCCTCCGTCCCGAAAAAGAAGACCACAGGGTAGATAAGCCACAACACCGTCAGTATGATCGCGAGCGGGAAGAAAAGGCTCGATTCCGCCGTTATGCCGCTGCGCGCGGCGCTCTGCAGCGGACCCCAGATCAGGTACAGCACCGCGGCGAAGAAGATGCAGCTTACGACAAACCAGAACCACTTGAAAGCCCCGGCCGTGGCTCCTGAAACCAGGCCGGTCAAGATCATGGCCACGTCGGCTACGATGAGGCTCAGCACGACTTGAGGGTTTCTGCCGATGCTACCCAACGCAACCCACGCGAGCGTCAAAAGCAGTAGCGGTGTGGTAATGGCCCAGTCTATATAGCGGGCGAAGTAGAAAATGCGGGTTTCGCCTGTGGGCTCCGTGATCAGCGCGATACCGCCGCCGGTCGCCATGACTATGTACATCATCGCCGCCCAGAGGGTTATCGCCGCACCCGCCATGTAGTGGTGGTAGTTGTGAGATTGCCCAGTGCTGGCCCAGTACAGGAACAGGAGGGTTGCGAGCGTCATGCCCCCGGTGGCGAACCACAACCAGAAGTTCGTGGCGCCCGTCACGATTTCGTTCACCTGCAATAAGGCTAATTGCATATTTGTTACCTACCTCCCTTTCGTCTCCTGCCGCTTTTGTAGTGCGCTCTTTTTACAGGACGTTTGGGGGATGTTTAAGTGAATCCGACTACCGTCTGCCCTGTGCCCGGGCCCGGAGGTCTTCGAGGTCTACTTCGCCATCGAGGAACTTACCGATAAAGTACCCGATAATCCCGAGCAACACCGCGAGGGCGGTGGGACCCCAGCCAATTACCGTGACCAGGAATACCAGCAAAACGCCGATAACGGCCCCCCACTGCTTGTTGGTCCAGGTTGCCATCTCTCCCCTTTCTAGCTCTCAGCTCTTAGTTTTCTGTTCCCTGTACGGTGACTTCTATTTCTTTGTAAGACACGCTGTAGCGTTCGAGAGCGTTCTGGATGTTCTCCCGAGCGCGACTCGCAGTCTCGACGAAGTTGCCAGACCTGGGAACCTGTATCTTGCAGTGAACGTCGTAGGCCCGGCCCTCCGAGCCCAGGCTGACGTTGGGAGAAACCGCTCCCGCCTCTCGCGCCGCGCCTTCCACGAGGCTTTTTACGGCGGAGCTCTTGATGACGGTCTCCTGTCCAGGGTTTTCTTCTACCACGGTGTCCCGGGCTATCCGGCGCCCGAAAGACAGCTCGCGGAGCAGCAGAATCAGGGCCAGCAGCGCAACCAGCACGCTGACCACCAGGATTATGGTTCGTGTCTGCTGGTCGAAGTCCGAGGCTTCCTGCAGGTTGCCCAGCGCCTCGAGGCCGTTCCGGTAGCCCGTGTACTGGTTTACGAGGTCTGCCGGGATAACCCCGAAGGCTATAAGCAGCATGGTTACCGGTACCGCTATCAGCAGCAGGGCGATTATGAGCATTACGAGACGGTTGAAAGCGTTCAATTTACCCTGCTCCCTCCGCCGCTACGCGGGTCGGTCTCCGAAACCTTGACCTTGAGCCGGTTGACAGGTATGCCGGCCGTCCCCAGATACTCTCCTACCTGCTCGCTTATTCTCGAACGGGCGGCACGCAGGTCCTCCCCGCGCCGCACCCCGGCTTTTAGCTTGATCTTGGCACCGGGTCCCCGGCGGGCTTTTACGCGGGCCGACGAGTTGATAGCGTCTGGCGCCTGGTCTGCGGCGGCCAGAACCTGGTTTTTGACCGCGCTCCGGGTGGCATAGGCTCCTTTTTGTAGCTCCACGCGGCGAGGGGTAGGGGGCTTTAACTCCAGGATCAACAAGATCAGCCCCAACAAAGCTACGCCTACGAGTACGAGGAACGCGATCTCCGTCAAGGTGCCGTTCTCCACGTCGCTAACAACGCCCTGCGCGCCGTCGTAAACCTGGGAGAGCCCGAGCGTCTGCGGTAGTTCTGCCAGCCGGTAACCGGGCAGAAGGTCGAAGCTGTAGATAACCCCGAAGACGCCGAGTACAAAGAGCCCGGCGAGCAAGAGCACGACCACCACGCGGTTGAAGATCCTCACGTGACCACCGCCTGCCCGGTCTCTGGTTCGTCGTTCATTTCGAGGTCTTCGACAACCACCGTGACTCCCCGGCTTCCTACTTTCGGAGACACCCGCTCCCTGATGTCCTGCGCCAACTCCGGTATCGGTTTCGGCAGGGGGTAGGCTGCTACCACGTGGACCTGGACTTCTTCCGGAGTAACCACTACTCCGCTCACCTTCTCCCCAGGCCCGTAAGTGGCGGCTTCCACGAAACGTCCCACCCCGAGACGATGTACTCCTTCTGTGGCGAGGGCCGCTTCGGAAGCGGCCCTCGCGAGTTGTAGATCTTCAGCCAATCTATCTGCCTAGCTCTCGAACTGTAAGGATCTCGTCTCTGGAACCTTTTACTGGCCCTCTTCGAGCTGCTGCTGGTCCTGTTCCTCCTGCGGGAAGAAGATGTTGGAGACGGTTATGTTGACCTCGGTCACGCGGAGGCCGACGAGGTTCTCTATGCGGTTTATGACGTTGCGGCGAACCGCCTCGGAGAGCTGGGGTATGGACTTGCCGTACTCGCTGGTCATCGTAAGGTCCACGGCCGCTTCTTCCTCACCGACCTCTACGCTCACGCCGCGGGTCTGGCCGCCGGTGCTGCCACCGGTGATGGACTCTATAAGGCCGCCCGCCGCCTGGGATGCGCCACCGCCCATGCGGATGCCCTCGACCTCCTGGGCGGCGATCCCGGCGATCTTGGCCACCACGCCGTCCTGAATGGTGGTGATGCCCCGCTCGGTCTTGAGCGGGCTGTTCTGCTGGCCGCCCTCACGGCTCCTCTGCTGGCCTCTTTGTTCGCTCACTTTCTCTCCTTTCGTTGCGCAAACTCGTTGCTGCTTCCGGCAAAGTGCATAACGTTACGCCGTTCGACGTGTGATGAATCGGTATACAGCCAACAGGATGATGGCCCCCAGGGTTGCAACCCACCCAGGAACGCCGGGATACACCCGCCCGGGTCCGGCATCACCCGTTTTGCTAGCGCGCCAGCGATGACGCCGACTACCAGCCAGGTAACGATGGCTGTTACACCTATCTCGCCTCACCTCCCCCTATTAATCAACTTACCGGACAGTATCTGCGACGCTGCCGGCAAATATATAATAGGTTTCACACGTCGTGCCAGTGCGGGCCTTTTACCCGGCATACCGGGAACCTAAACTACGACGGTACACCAAGACCTCCGGTCTCAGGAGAGCAGCCCCTGAAGAGCCGGCCATATAAACGCCAGGGCGAAAAGCGCCGCCGTTACGTACATCAGGGGGTGGGCCTCAGCGGGCCTGCCCTTGGCGAGCTTTATCAACGCGTAGGAGATAAAGCCGAACCCTATGCCGTAAGCGATGTTGAACGTCAACGGCAGGGTGAGGATCGTGAGAAACGCCGGTACGGCGTCGTCGACCCGATCCCAGGGTATAAAACGGACGGTGGTTATCATCAGGTAGCCCACCACGATCAAAGCCGGCGCCGTGACGGGGGAGACGAAGATCTGCTGCCCCTGCTCCGGGCCGGGGATCGGCAAGGACTCACCGAAGACCGCTACCAGCGGCGCGAAAGGCAGCGCCAGCAGGAATAGGAGGCCGACCACCACGCTCGTGAGGCCCGTACGACCTCCCTCAGCGACCCCGGAACCGCTCTCTATGTAGCTCGTTACGGAGCTGGCTCCCATCGCCCCGCCGCCGATCGCTCCCAGAGAGTCCACCAGGAGAATGCGCTTCAACCGTGGCGGTCGTCCCTCCTCGTCGAGGAGCTTGCCTTCCTGGCCCACGGCTATAACCGTTCCCATCGTGTCGAAGAAGTCCGTCATGAAAAGGGCGAAGATCACGGGTATCAGCGAGATCTGCAGCACCTCCGGCACCGCTAGCACGCCGCCCCCGATGGTAGAGGTGTCGAAGCGGAAGTCTACTACGGAGTCCGGCAGTGGCACGATCCCGAAGACCATGCCGGATACCCCCGTGAGGACTATGCCGGCCAGGATGCCACCCCGGACCTGCCGGGCGACGAGGACCAGCGTGAGCACGAGCCCGGAGACGGCCAGCAATACCGGTCCCTGGGTAAGGTCTCCGAGGGCGAGGTACGTGTCCGGGTTCTGGACCACGATGCCACCGTTCTTCAGGCCGATAAACGCAATAAAGAGCCCGATACCGACGGCTATGGCGAACTTGAGGGACATGGGTATGGCGTTTAGCACCGCCTCGCGCAGGTTCGTGAGCACCAGCACCGTCACGAGCACGCCTTCTACCACCACGACCGCCATAGCCTGTTGCCAGGAGAGCCCGAGGCCGAGTATTAGGGTAAAAGCGACGATCGCGTTCAGGCCGAGCCCAGAGGCCAGCGCTACCGGGAAGTTCGCGAAGAGCCCCATCGCGATGCAGGCCGCCGCCGCGGCCACGCAGGTGGCGAAAAAGACGCCCGGGATCGGTAGTCCCGTACCTTCGGTGCCGAGGATCGCGGGGTTGACGAAGACGATGTAGGCCATCGTCATAAACGTGGTGAGCCCGGCCAGGATCTCGGTTCGCGCGTTCGTGCCGCGTTCTGAGAACCTGAAGAAGCCGCCCAAGGTCATCCCCCTCCGTCTTCGGGTGCCGGAACCGCGCCCTACGCGCCGGAGCTACTATAGGCAACCCGTGGAGGGGTGTCTAGCGCGGCCTCAGAGCTCGGCGCGCTCGAAGCGGCGCAGGGCCAGGTAGATGAACAGTACGCTCCAGAGCGCGGTCGCGGGGATGGCGACTAGGCCGTGGGCGAGAACATGGCCCTGGGTCACCAAGTAGAACCCGGACTGAAAGAACAGCCACGGGAAAGCGGCCGTCAGCCAGGGCGCGTAGTTGGCGACCATGAACCCGGCGACCATGAACCCGAAGACGCAGCCGGCCAGGGAGCCGCGGCTCTCGAAGACGGTGCCGAGCAGCAGCGACAGCGAGAGGTAGAAGAGCAGCCCCAGAGCGAGAATGGCGACCCCCCCGAGAAATGCCAGCGGCGGCGGAGGCCGGGTCGAGATGGCCGTCAACAGGACGTAGAACACGACCGCCGGCAGGAGCAGCGTGACCGTGAGCAACCAGCGGAAGTGGACCGCGAGCTTGGCGAGAACGAACGCCTTGCGGGAGACGGGTTTGGAGAGGACCCAGGCGGCGGTGCCGAGCTGCTTCTCGCCGATAATCGCCCCCTGGGTCTTGGCGACCACGGCGATGACCGAGGCCACCGCCCCGAGCACGAAGAACATCAGGGCCCCCGCGTCGTTTATGTCTTTGGGGGTGTAGGTAGGCTCCATCTCGCCCCGGATAAACGCTATAGCCGCAGAGATAAGCGCGACGATCAACATCCAGATCGCGCCGTGCGCCACGAGCGAGAAGCCCGTCGTCCACTCGCTGTTTTCTTTGCCAACCAGGTTCCGGAACCCACTGGCGGTCTCTGCTACTGGCTCGGGAGCTACCCGCGGCCGGGCATCGTCCGCCTCCGGGGCGGAGGCTTCATGTTCGGTTGCCCGTCCGGGCGTGCCTACGGAACTCCTAGACTTCAACTTCTTCGCCTTTCTCTACGAGGTCGAAGAACACCTCTTCGAGGCTCTGCTTTTTGCGTCCAAAGCCGAGGACCTTCGTGTCCTGGCTCTCCAGCACCAACCGCAGGAGGTCTTCGGAGGCCGACTCGTCGGCGGTTCTTACCAGCCAGACCTTTTCGCCAGCCAGGTTTGAAGACTCCTCGAGCGAGGAAACCCAACTCTGCGACCGTACCCGCGTCCGGGTCTTCTCCAGGGCGTTCTCCGATCCGCCCTGCACCGTTAGCTCGTAGACGGGACCCCCTATCGTGAGCAGCTCGTTTATCGGGGCCTGGGCCAGAAGGTGCCCGTCCCGGAGTATCGCCACCGAGTCCGAGACGCGCTGAACGTCGCTCAGGATGTGGGTGGAGTAGAAAATCGTCGTCTCCCGCTCGTCGCGGAGGCGCTCCATGATCTCCAGCACGTCGCGGCGGCCCATGGGGTCCAGAGAAGCGGCGGGCTCGTCCAGGATCAGCAACTCCGGGTCGTTGATCTGGGCCTGCGCGAGGCCCAGCCGCTGGCGTTCGCCCCCGGAGAAGCCCCGGATCTTGCGGTCCGCGCGATCCGAGAGGCCCACGAGGGCGAGGGAATCTTCGACACGCCGCTCGACGGCCGGCTCCGGACCGGAGTAGAAGAAACGCGCCGCGAAACGCAGCGTCTCGCGGGCCGTCATGTGCCCGTAGTAGCGCGGGTCCTGGGCCAGGTAGCCGACGCGGCGCCGGATCTCGAAATTCTCGGTCACTATGTCTTTGCCGAAGACCGTCCCAGAGCCGGCCGTCGGATGAACGAGACCCAGAAGCAGCTTCATGGCCGTGGTCTTTCCTGCGCCGTTGGGGCCCAGAAAACCAAAGATAGAGTTTTCTTTTACCTCGAGGTCCAGGGCTTTTAGCGCGGCTACCCGTCCGTAGACCTTGGTGAGCCCGCTGGTCTCGATCACGGTCGAAGCGTCGCGTTCTCCGTTGAGCGTCGTTTCCGAAGCCGACGTGTCTCCTCTGTAAACCTTCATGGCTCGGGCAAGATTATACCGGCGACCGCACTTTTCTGGCCGTGAACTCGTTCCTGCAAACCGAGGGAAAGCTCTAGATAAAGGGCTTGTTCCGCTTCCAGACCAGCCAGAACAGGGAAAGGGCCCAGACCACGAGCACCGACGTATAAGCCGGAAAGAGGTTATTGTAAGTCTCCGGCGTGTCCCCCGTCTCGACGACCAAGACGCCCGCGTCCGTGGGGAAGTTCGCCCACTGCAGGCTCTCTACGGTGGTGTCCTGGAAGATAACCGTGCCGACGTTCGAGAGCTTGCCCTCCCAGACCTTTTCCCCGCCCCTGAAGTCCGGCAGTTGCTCCACCGTCTGTACCAGGAGGTTGTCGCCCGTCTCCTCCAAGCGTACGTAGAAGTAGGAGACCAGGTAGCGTTGTGCAACGCCGATCCTCGACTCCTCCGTACCCAGGGTCTCGATGGTTATGTTCTCGCCGACGTCCGGCGTGCCGGTGATCCTGACGTAGTCGCCCAGTTGGACGCCCGCCGGCAGTTGCCCGTTGTTGACCTGATCGACGGAAAGCTCCTTCGGGCCTCCCTCCCGGCCGTAGGCGAACTGCTCGGCGATCATAGTCGCCCCAAAGGTGAGAACGATGACTATGAACAGGCGGAGCAGCAACCAGCGGTTGCGGTTCAGCCAGGCCCCGAGCCCCCGCTCCTCGTGCTGATACTCGATGAGCTCGTCTTGTTCCCGCAGCCGTTCTCTGTCACGAACATCCACAAAGGTCAGTGTACCGGAAAACGGGCCGGAGAAGGGGTATGGTTTCACACCGGCGAGAGAATGTGAAAAAGATACCGTCGGCCTCGAAGAGGACTCTGGTATCTGTTGAAACAACAATGTATGCTGAGGGCCGATAGAAGACGCCGGTGGGCGACGGGTGTGCGGTTTCGAGCCCCTTGTGGAGGTAGTGGTTTGGCAGAAGACCGGGCGGTACCAGGGCAAAGCTCTGAGTACACCGTTATCGGGGTAATGGACGAAGGCCAGGAGGTCAACCAGGCCATCGTGGAGGTCCGCGAGCTTGGTGTCGGGCCGAACGATCTGGCGGTGGTGCTCAAACGCCAGTCTCCCGACGAACCGGAGCCTTTCCCAGAAGGGACCCGCTACATTGTGGTGCCAGACGATCGGCGGGGCCTAGAGGTGCCCATAGGGTTTGCCATAGCGTTCATTATCTTCGGCATATTCTTCGCTATCACGACCCCCGCCATCGGCGTCCCGACCCTGATAGTCTTCGCCTCGCTGGCGGCGATACTGTTCGCGGGGTCGCTCACGCGCGTGGGGGTCACGCCGATACTGACGGACATGGAAGCACCGCGGGAGGAGTCCGAAACCTGGAATGACCAGTTCGAGATGGGCAGGTTGCTGGTGTTCGTCAACACCCGCGACCGGCGGATGCTGCGGCCGATCCGCGAGGCGCTGCAGCGCGGCGGCGCCAACTACTACATAATCGACCGCCGGTTGGAGCCCCGGGCCATACACCAGGCCATCCTATATAAGGCGGGGCAGAGGGTTGGTGGAGAGTCCGTGCCGGATCGCGCCGGTAGCGCCTAGAAGGGGTTTTGAGCGTGGGGACGATTAGTTTGACGGGGTTGAACCTGCTGGCCCAGATAGACCTTTCGGATGCTCTCGAAGCCGTGGGCGGCAACCGGTTCTTTACGGGCTTTACGATGATCGTGCACATATTCTGGGCAGAGCTTTTTGTAGGGTTCGCGCTGGCGGCGCCCGTTTTGCAGGCTTGGGGGGCCAGGACGGGCAGCCCCCGGATGGACCGCCTCGCCCATTCACTGACGCGCTTCAACGTGCTGACCTTTAGCGTCGGCGCGACGTTCGCGGTGCTTTTCCTGGTGTTGCTGGTGGGGCTGTACCCGCAGGTCACGGCTTCCCTCTTCACCCACTTCTTCTACTTTATAGTCATCGCGATGCTCTCGATGGGCCTCGCCCTGTGGGGGATGTACACCTACTACTACAAGTGGGACCGCTACAGCGTCCTCTACAAGGGCCGGCACATAGCGTTCGGGTTCTCGATGGGCTTCTTTATCTGGATCTGGATGGTAATCATGACCGGTATGGACACCTTTATGGTTACCGGAGGCGGGGCCGAAACCCTGCCCATAACCCAGGACAACATAGCGAGCTTCGGCGTGGCGCTTCAGGGGATCTTTAACCCGCTGTTTACCGAGATGGTCCTGCACCGTACCTTCGCCAACCTCTCCTGGCCGGCCTTTGCCCTGGCGGCGTGGGGCGCCTTTATGTATATACGCGCCAAGACCCAGGCAGACAAATCTTTCTACGACTGGACCACCTCCGTCGGCCTTACCTGGGGCGTGGGCTTTCTCATGCTCCAGCCCATAGTCGGGTACGCGCTGGTCTACGCGCTCAAGGTCTCCCAGCCCGAGGATCCGGCCACGGCGGCTGCGGTGGGCGGGGCTTTCGAGCGGCTCACCCAGGGCGCGACCTCGAACCTGCTGGTGATCAACCTGGTGCTGGTGGTGGCGTTGTTTATCCTCTCGAACGTGGCCATGTTTATCGGGGCCGAGCGCCATCCCGAGGGCGGCGGACGGGTGCCGATCCGCTTTTTCGCCCTGGTGGCTGCAGTGGCGGGCCTCTACTCTATATCGCCGCTCGCGAACTTCCCGTTTTTCCACATGCGGTACGTCATGATGTTGATCATGATCCTGGCGACCCTGGGGGCTTTCGTAACCTACATGCGAGGCCGGCTGCGGTTCCGCTACGGCAGCCCGGGAACCAGCTACCGCGTCATCCTCATGACCCTGGCCGTCGTGGCGGCGGTCGTGGCGCTGAACATGGGCTTTATGAAATCTAACTCCCGAGTTCCTTTCACGGTATATAATCAGCCTGATTTCACGGTAGAGGGCCAGCCCCCGCCGGCGGGATTGGGGCGGTAACCACTATGATCGTCGAGGGTTCAGAGACCTTCTAGAAGGGTACGAAAGTTGGTGGAGCTACAGAAGGACCGCATAACCCGGGGCGATTTTCTCAGCTTCGGCTTTATCGGGGCGGTCATGGGCGCGATACTCACCATTCCTCCGGCGGCGTTCGTGTTGAGCCCGGTCATAAAAACGAACGTGCTCGGCCAGTCGGACGTCTCGCAAGACTGGCAGATGGTCGGCCCGATCGACGACGTGCCCGACGGCGAGCCGATAGTCATCGAGGTCGACTTCCCAATAGATCAGATATACGGAAACAACGAGGTGCAGGAGCAGTTCCCGGATACGCAGAAGTCGAATGAGGAATTTGCTGTCAGGAGCGCTATATGGCTTTCCTGGCAGGACGGCCAGAGGCCCGAGGAGTTGCAAGGCATAAACGGAAGCCTTACCCAGGAACAGCGCCAGCTGGCCGAGGAGAACCTGAACATCCTCTCCAACATCTGCGCGCACCTGGGGTGTCCGGTGCGCTGGGTGATAGTGGAGGGCGAAGGAGAGTTTCTCTGCCCGTGTCACGGAGGCATCTACGACATCAACGGCGGCTACATAGGCGGCCCGCCGCCCCGGGGCATGTTCCGCTATCCGGTGCGTGAGGTGCGCGAGGACGGCAACCTTTACATAAGGCACGAGTTTGATGACGAAGATGGCATACCCGGCCTCACCACTACAAGACCGCATGTGGTCTAGACACCCGAAGATTAGAGAGGAATCTGGAGAAGCATGATCGGCAGAATCAGGTCCCAGACACAGGAAGCCAGCAGGTTCATGGTGGACTGGATGGAGGACCGCACCGGCATAGTCACCCAGCTCGAGCACTTTCTCTACGAGCCGGTTCCCAAGCGAGGCGCCTGGTTGTACACCCTGGGCAGCGCGACGCTCTTCCTCATAGTGCTCCAGTTCCTCACCGGCATCCTGCTGCTCTTCTACTACGTGCCGACCACCGACCACGCGTGGAACTCCGTCTACTACATAATGAACGAGGCGTACTTCGGGCAGTTGATCCGGGGTATCCATTACTGGTCGGCCAACTTCCTGCTGGCGGTGATCGGGCTGCACATGGCCCGCACGTTCTTCTCCGGGTCCTACAAGGCGCCGCGGGAGTGGAACTGGATCACCGGCGTGATACTCCTGCTGCTCGTTATCGGCCTGGCCTTTACCGGCTACCTGCTGCGCTGGGACCAGGACGGCTTCTGGGCCAGCGTCGTGGGCATCAAGATCGGCTCCTACTCGCCGTTTATCGGGGGCTACGTGGCCAACTTCCTGCTCGGCGGCGACGTTGCGGGACCGGCGACCCTCGCGCGCTTCTTCGCCATCCACGTGTGGCTCCTGCCGGCGGCCCTGGCCCCGTTTATCGGCATACACCTCTACCTGCTGCGGCGGCACGGAGAGTTCGGCAATCAGTTCGAGTACACCGACCGGCTGGCGAAGCTGCACGAGCAGCAGCGGCTGGAAGAGTACGCTCGTTACGAGCTGGACGGGGAAGAGGACGGAGCAGAAGAAGACGGTCGCAACGGTGAGGATCGCGAGAACGGCCGTTACAGCGACAGAGAGTAAGAGGATTTACCACTAGCGAGTTCGGACAACTGCTATCATGCTGGTGCGGTCCTGAGAGAGAGGTGAGATGGTACAGAACGTAGCGGGCGGCAAGGCAAAGCCGGTCGAGGAAGAGGTAATAACCGAGGACAACGTCTTCGACAAGCCGGATGAGACGATGGGCTTTTTCCCGGGCCAGGTCCTCAAAGACGGTTGGGTCGCCCTGTTCCTCCTGATCGCTTGCGTGGTAATGTCCTACGCTATCCCGGCGCCGCTCTCGGAGCCGGCCAACACCGCGGCCGTGGACTACGTTCCGCGTCCGGAGTGGTTCTTCTTCTTCTACGAGCAGATGCTCATGTTCTTCCCCGGCTACACGCTCATCGCTTTCGGGGCGGTCGTAGTGCCTACGGTCTTTATCGTGCTGATGTTCGCGGTGCCCTGGCTGGACCGGGAGCCGGTCTACAGTCCACTGAAACGCCCCTTCGCGGTCATCGTCGGCGTGCTCATCCTGATCGTTGTGGTCCTGAACATGCTCCTGGCGGTGAGCCGGATCATTAACTTCCCAGAGGGTTAGAGGGAGAATAGAACATGCCCATAGGCGACCTCGACGTACCCATCATTGGCAAGAACACCGTAATTGCTGTTCTCGTCCAGGCGCACGTGTTGTTTGCCGCCTTCATCATCGGGGCGGTGATCATAGCGGCCACGAGCGAGTACCTGGGTCTGGTCACCAAGCAGCCTCGCTACGAACGCTTCGCCCGCAACCTGGCTCGTTTCATAGTGCTGCTGTTTGCTTCGGGGGCAGCGCTGGCCATAACCTTCGTGCTGGCGCTGGTCACGCTCTTCCCCGTGTTCTTCTCTTACCTCCAAAACATCTTTTTCTGGGTGTTCCTGGTCGAAGCGTTTATGTTCCTCGGCCAGATCATCATCGTGTACGCTTGGTACAACGTGTGGGACAAGCTCGCTTACCGCAAGAGCCTGCACGTGGTCTTCGGCTTTGTGGCAGGCTTTTTCGGCCTCATGGCGATGACGATGATTAACGCCGTCGCCTCCTTCATGCTCACGCCCGCGGAGGCCCCGGTGAACGACGTGGCCCGCACGTTCTTGAACCAGACGAACGTGCCGCTCAACATGCACCGCTTTGTCGGGAACTTCTCGTACGCGGGCTTTCTCATAGCGGGATGGGGCGCATGGCGGTACCTCAGGAGCACGAGGGAGGACGACCGCGAGTACTACGACTGGATGGGCCACTTCGGCCTTATCTGGGGCTTCGGTTTCCTCATCCTCCAGCCGGTGATCGGCTACGGTTACCTCAAGGGCATCCGTGAGAGCGCCCCGGAGGCCTTCAACGTCATCATGCTGGGGGACAAGTCGTGGCTCTTCCTGCTGCTGATGTTCTGGATCGCGCTTATGACCGTCGCCTCTACGGCCTACTTCGTGCACAAGCTGCGCTTCGCCGTCAAGCCCATGCCCATGATGCGCAAGATGACCATTGGGGCCTTGGGCTTTACGGTGCTGTTCACCGTATTGAACATTATCCCGTCAAACGCTTCCCTGGTGCCGCAGATAGGGTTGGTCTTTGCTGGGGGCGAGGACACCCAGATACCCCTCGGGTCGATGTACCCGTGGAAGTACATAGGGCTTATAGGGTTGATGATCGTCGGGTTCTTCGTTATAGCGCTCTACCTGAAGGCCACGGCTAGTGGGTTCCACTTCGGCCGGTCCAGCCGCTGGAGCCAGTACGCGCTGATATCCAGCGCCGTGATAGTCGTGCTGACGATGATCACGATGGGTTACACCAGGGAGACTGCCCGGCGGGTGGATAATGACCCCGGCTGGCTGATCTACAACTGCATCACGATGGATCAGGAACTGGTCACGGACCTCTGCCTAGCCGAAGGACTGGAAGGAGGAGAGGGCGGCGAATGATGGAGTTGGCCCTGCTGCTTCAAGCTGGAGATACAGGTGATCCGACCAGCATAGGTTTATTCCGTTTCTTCCTCGGGTTTTTCCTGATCGTGCTTATCTTTAGCAGCTTCCTGTTCTTCACGTACTGGATCAGCAAGGACGAGTAGGGAGGGAGGCGCGTAAGCCTCCCTCCCTACTACTCACCGCTACTTTGTCTGTTCGGTAGAGCGTATCAACACTTCGTTGACGCTGACGTGGGCAGGTTGTTCCAGAGCGTAGGCTACAGCCGCGGCTACGTCTTCGGCTTCGAGCGGCTCGTAGTCCTTGTCCGCGTAGAACTCTTCGGCGCTGGGGTAGGAGCTTTCGGGGAACTCGGTTCTCACGAGGCCGGGCTCGACGGTTATAGAGCGGACCCCCTTGCTGGTGACGTCCATCCGCAAGCCCTCGGCGATGGCGGTTATAGCGTGCTTGGTGGCGGCGTAGACCGTACCGTCGGCCCGCGGTACCCGGCGTCCGGCGATGCTGGAAACGAAAACGACGTCTCCCTGCCCCCTCTCCAGCATGTGGCGCACGGCGGCCCGCGTCGTGTATAGCACCCCGAGCACGTTGACGTCGAACATCATGCGCCAGTCTTCCGGGTTCCCATCGGCGATGGAGCCGTAGAGCCCGAGGCCGGCGTTATTGACCAGAACATCCAGCCCGCCGAAATGCTCGACCGTCCGGGCCACCAGCGCGGCGCAGGCGCCAGGATCTGTTACGTCGGTCTTTACGGGCAGCGCACGCTCGCCGAGCTCGGCGGCGAGCTTATCCAGGCGCTCCAACCGGCGGGCGGCTAGGGCTACGTTGCACCCTTTATCCACGAAACGCATGGCGATAGCTTCGCCGATGCCGCTGGAAGCACCGGTGACTATAGCGGTCTTGCCGTGCAGGGTCATTTGTCTCCTCTTAGGGTCGCGAGCTGTTCGAGCCGGATGATGTGGCCGTTGAGGCGCGCCGCTTCCTGGGTGCAGAGATAACTTATGAGCCCGGCGGGCTCTTCGGGGCGGCGGAGCACGCCGAAGTCGCGGTAGTTGTTGAACATGCGGTGGAGACTCTCACCCACGACCTCGGCCCCGAAGCTTCGCGACTCCTCCTGCATCCGGGTATCGACCACGCCGGGGTAGACGCAGATGGCGGCGATGTTGTTCGGCTTTCCTTCGAGCGCGAGGACCCGGGTGAGCTGGTCCAGGGTGGCCTTCGAGGCGCTGTAGGCCGCCATACCAGCCATAGGGTGCCGGGCTGCGGCGCTGGAGACGTTGATGATGCGTCCCCAGTTGCCGGCGGCCATCTGCGGCAATGCCTCCCGGGCGCAGAGGAAGGCTCCCGTTACGTTTACCTCGAAGACCCGGCGCCAACCGGCGGGTTCCGTGGCCGCCACGGGGAGCGGAACGCCGGGCAACCCGGCGTTGTTGACCAGGATGTCGGCTGGACCAAGCTCTTCGCGGGTCCTCTGGAAAGCTTCGGAGACCGAGACTTCGTCGGTGACGTCCAACCTCAGCGGCAGCGCCTCGCCGCCGGAGGCGGAGATCTCACGGGCCACACCGACGACCTCCTTCTCGGTGCGGGCGGCCACGGCGACGGCGGCTCCCTCTCTGGCGAGTAGCTTCGCGGTTGCGGCCCCGATACCGCGTCCGCCGCCGGTTACAAAGGCTACCCGTCCTTCGTGTGCCGGTTTTCCTCCCTCTGCCATGCCTCTCATGATAGCGGGTACGGGCATCCGGCGGGACCCGACGAACGTAGGTTGTACGTAAGTTAGAATTGCGGAACGGAGATATCACAAGGAGCGAAGGTTTGACCGACATACCGCTTTTCCCCCTCAACATCGTGCTGATGCCGGGGGCGCCCCAGCCGCTGCACATCTTCGAGGAGCGCTACAAGCAGATGATCAACGAGTGCCTCGAAAAAGGGAGCGAGTTCGGCATGGTACTGGCCGACGAGTCCGGGACGAGGGAGGTAGGTTGCACGGCCCGGATCGTCGAGCTGGTCGAACGCTACGACGACGGGCGGATGGTGATCCTGGTCGAGGGCGCGCGGCGTTTTAGACTGAACAACGTCCTCACCGGCAAGCCGTACTACGTCGGGGAGATAGAGTACCTTGAGGAGGGCCAGGAGGAGGACGTTACCGAACTGGCAAAGGAGTGCATAGCCTTGCTGGAGCGGGTAGTGGAGGCGGCGACGGAGGGGGCGGTGGACATAGAGATCGAACCCCCCTACCGCAACCTGTCGTTCGCCATCGCCGGGCGCATCGAGTTCGATCTGGAGACCCGGCAGCAGATCCTGGAGCTCACCTCCGAGAAGGCGCGGCTGGAGAAGCTCAAGGAACTTCTCTCCGGTGCGGCCGAGAGGATGGAACGCGAACGGCAGGCCCGCGAGAAGGCCCAGACCAACGGGCACCTGCGCAAAGACTGGAACCCCGGCGAACAGCCTAAGGACTAGCTTCCCGCACCCGGCGACGCGCCTTCTGCTTCTTCCCGGTCTTTGGGCATCAGGCTTCGTATCTGCTCCAGGCTTGCCTGGTCCACCTTGTAGATAAGGGGCTCCGCTTCCAGGGCGTCCTCGCCGGCGGCGGCCTTTATGCGGGCGACGAGGTTCTCTTCCACGAGCCAGTCCATCGAAGGCAGCACCCCGGCCAGGACGCGAAGGAGAATGCGACCGTCTGCCTCCTCCCGGCCTACCAGGCGCGGCGGGCGCAGGTAGAGGCCGGATGCCTCCCCGAGCGAATCCACGACCCTGCGGGCTGCTTCCGAGCTGGAGAGCTGGACCTCCAGGGTGAACCGCTGCTCCCCCGACACGTAGTTCGTGACGCCCTGAATCATGCCGTTCGGGACGTAGTGGACCTCGCCGGAGAGCGCCCGGATCCGGGTCATCCGCAACCCCAACTCTTCCACCACGCCGCTAACGCCCTGGGGAGGGCTGATGTGGATAAAGTCCCCGACGGCGTACTGGCCCTCGAAGATGATCGAGAACCCCGCGATTATGTCTCGCAGGAAGCTCTGGGCCCCGAAGCCGAGCACGGCGGCGAGCAGGGTCGCGCCGGCCGTGGCGGGCAGCGGGTTGCGGACGAAGATAGAGAGCACGAACAGCACGACGATGACGAAGACCACGTACCGCAGCGCGTTCCGGATGAGTGCTATGGCCGTATCCTGGCGCTTGATGCGCGCCACGGCCTCCTCGTCCAGGAATTCCTGACGTCCGCGCCGCCACCGCAGCACGCGCGGTACGCCGTGCGTGAGGACCCGGTAGACCAGGACGCCCAGGGCCACGACCACCAAAGACGCGAGCACGTTGCTGATAAACACCGTGCTGAGCAGGTAACCCAGGGCGTCCGAAAAGAACTCGTTGACGGCCCGGAAGACCGTTATGGTGTCGCGGCCGGCATCCCCGACGGCGTCCGCCGCCCCCTCTATTCCGGAGGTGTCTCCGCCGGTAGTCTCTGTCTGGATCAGCGCCACAAGCGGGATAAGCAACGGCCGGGGTTTCGTCCTACGGGTGGCCGGAGCGCTCGCTGTGGCGTTCGAGCGCCAGCTCGACGAGCCGGTCGAGGAGCGCGTCGTAGGGGAGACCGCTGGCGGTCCAGAGGCGGGCGTAGACGCTGGTGGGGGTGAAGCCGGGGATGGTGTTGATCTCGTTCAGGAGAACGCGGCCGGTGTCGCGCTCCAGAAAGAAGTCCACCCGGGCCATCCCAGCGGCGTCTATGGCCTTGTAGGCGGCGCGGGCTATGTTCTGTATCTCCATCGCCGCCCCACCGGGGATGTCGGCGGGGGCCACGACCTCGCTCTCGCCCGCGGTGTACTTGGCCTCGTAATCGTAGAACTCGTGGGAGCTGACCAAGATCTCGCCCGGCACGGAGACCTTCGGGTCTTCGTTGCCCAGCACGGAGACCTCTACCTCGCGGGCGTCCGCCGCGGCCTCCACGATGATGCGCCGGTCCAACTCCGCCGCCACGTCGAGGGCTTTTTCCAGCTCCCCGGCATCCCGGGCCTTGTTTATGCCGACGCTGGAGCCCAGGTTGGACGGTTTGACGAAGCATGGGTAACCCAGCGAGCTTCCGATCTCCCGGACCCACTTGCTCCGGTCTTTTTGCCACTCCTTACGGGTCAGGCCGGCCCAGGCGACCTGCGGCAAGCCGTGGTAGGCGAAGATCTTCTTCATAGTCACCTTGTCCATGCCGGCGGCGCTCGCCAGCACCCCGCTACCGACGTAGGGGATGCCCGCGAGCTCCAGCATGCCCTGGATGGTCCCGTCTTCGCCGTAGGGACCGTGCAGCACGGGGAAGACGACGTCCGCCCGTCCCAGGTTCGCCGGTATCTTCTCCGAGACGGTGGCGGGCCGGCCGGACCCGTCCGCGGAGCCTGCGGATTCCAGCTCCCGCAGAGGTGAGCCGGACGAGAGCCAGCGCCCGCCCCGGGTGATGCCGACGGGGTAGACCTCGTAGCGCCCGCTCTCTTCCAGGGCCTCAATAATGGCGCGCGCCGAGGCGAGGGAGACCTCGTGCTCCCCGCTCCTGCCGCCGAAGACCACCATGACCCGCAGCACGCTGCTCCTCTCGGTAACTACCCCGAACATCCTAGCAGAGGCGGCAGCCGCTATCCCTCTTCCGCCGCGAGGCCCAGGACGTCCGCCCTCTCACGCATGGCGGCGGCCACGAACTCTATGTGCTCGTCCAGGTCCACGCCCAGCTCCTCGGCGCCGCGGGTTATGTCCTCCCGGCTCACGCTCGCGGCGAAGGACTTCTGCTTCATCTTCTTGCGGACGCTCCTGGCTTTGAGCCCCTCCAGTCCGCCGGGCCTCACGAGGGCGCAGGCGGTTATAAAGCCGGAGAGCTCGTCCACGGCGTAGAGGGTCCTGGACATGAGGGTGTCGCGCGGCACGTCCTGGTAGTCAGCGTGGCCTTTTATGGCGTGCAGCACGTCCTCCGGGTAGCCGCGGCGCTCCAGCTCCCGAACCGCCACCATCGGGTGCTCGTCGGGTGCCGGGTGTTTCTCGTAGTCCATGTCGTGCAGGAGGCCGGTTACGCCCCACCTCTCCTCGTCCTCGCCGAACTTGCGGGCATACGCCCTCATGGCGGCCTCGACGGCCAGCATGTGCTGGAGCAGGGAGTCGCTCTCCGTCCACTCGCGCAGCAACTCCCAGGACTCTTGGCGGTTCATCGGCACCTCCCGATACGGCTGATTGCGAGAGAGTATTCTAACTTCGGGAACTGGCAACCGGAGAACGCTTCGTGGCTAACCCCCCGCGTACGAGAGCCGTATGACGCTATCCGGGGAACTGGTCTGCTGGACCGAGCGGGTGCTCTCTCCGGCGAGCAGTACCACTCGCAGGTTGCCGCCGCCCGTATCTTGCTTCTGGATGCGGCAGGAGAGGCTCTCTCCGTTGAGATCGAAGCGGTAACGCTGGGGCACCTGGCCGCTTATGATGCTTTCTTCAGGACCGACGGTGCAGATGCCGGAGAAGGTGGTCTGAGGGTCGCCCTCCAGGCGGAGTACAGCTTCGAAGGTCTCCGGCGGGGGGCCGGGGACCGCCGTCGTCTCCGGAGGCGTGGTCGCTTGCGGGGTGGTCTCGGGTTCGTCTTCGAGGTCCGACAGGGTGCCTTCTACAAAGTCACCGGACGTATCCTGCCCGGAGACATCCTCCTCCGAGCAGCCGCCGATCGCGAGAACGGCTATCAGAAGGAACACCGGAAGCACGGTTTTTCTGAGAAGTAAACACCCCACGTCCCCGTCAGTCTATCAGCCCGGGGCCCCGAAACGCTGCGGAAGCTCGCAGATCTCGCGCGCCCGCCACAGCGCGGCGTCGAGCATCCCGGGGGTGAGGACGCCGGTGAAGGTGTTCTGCTGTGAGGCGTGGTAGCAGCCAAGGAGGGTGACGCCTTCAACCTCGTGTTCGGCGCCATGCCCGAACTTCGGTTTCGGCTTTACCCCGTAGAGACGCAGGGCGGCGTCCCAGGCAAAAGCTCCGAGGCAGAAGACGACCCGTGTGTCCGAGAGCAGGGCCAGCTCGCGGGCGGCGTAGGGGAGGCAGTTGTCGCGCTCTGCGGGGGTCGGCTTGTTCTGCGGCGGGGCACACCGGACGGCGGCGGAGATCCAGAGCCCGTACAGCTCCAGGCCGTCGTCTTTTCTCCGGGAGGTGGCGCGGTTGGCGAAACCGGTGCGGTGCAGGGCGGAGACGAGGAAGTCGGCCGTGCGGTCGCCGGTGAAGAAGCGCCCGGTCCGGTTGGCGCCGTGGGCGGCGGGGGCGAGGCCCAGCAGGAAGACCGGGGCCGCCGGATCCCCGAAACCCGGCAGCGGACGCCCCCAGTAAGTCTCGTCACGGTACGCGGCCCGCTTCTCGCGGGCCACCCGCTCGCGCCACTCGACCAGGCGCGGACAGCGGCGGCAGGCGACGACCTCGCGCTCCAGCGCCTCCAAGTTCCCGGGGGCTGGCTGTCCTCCGTCAGGCGCCGTAGCGGTTCAGCTTGAGGGCGTGGCCCATGAGGAGGCCCATGATCTCTTCCGCCGGGAAGGTCCCCAGCGAGCCGCCGATGCACGTCCGCTCGCCGAAGCTCTCCGCCGTCGGGAGCGTGTACTCGGAGCGGAGCAGGAACGGGACCCCGTGCCAGGAGTGGCTCAGGAGCTTGGCGGGAGTGGCGTGGTCGCCGGTTACGGCCAGC
Organism: Actinomycetota bacterium; assembly: GCA_004563715.1. Classification (GTDB taxonomy): domain Bacteria; phylum Actinomycetota; class Rubrobacteria; order Rubrobacterales; family Rubrobacteraceae; genus SIRX01. The sequence goes on from ML214227.1 coordinate 44,760, forward strand.
ACGTCGGGGCCGAGGTCCAACAGCTCCGGCAGGAGGCCGTCAACCTCTTCTATGACCTCGCTCTTGCGCCGGGCGTCCCCGTCCTCGCCGGCGGCGTCGGTGGCTTTTACGTGAACGAAGAAGAAGTCGTAGTCGTCCCAGTTATCCTTGAGCGTCTGGAACTCGCCGGCGACGCCCTCGCCTTCTTCGAGAAGCTCCATCCCGGCCAGGCGGGCCAGGCCCTTGTACATTGGGTAGCCCGCGATGGCCGCCGCGCGCAGTTTGTAGGCCTCGGCAAACGACGGGAGCTTGGGGTGCATGCCGAAGCCGCGCAGGAGCACCGTGTTGGCCGGCTCCTTGCTCTCCAGGATGGCGTCCACCTTCTCGACGAACTCGTTGGCGAGCGCGGCGCTCTTCTCGGCCTCGGGGGTGTCCTCCTGTGGCTTTACGGGCAGCGGCTCCAGGCCGGTGCGCTGGGGGTCGGAGTCATTGAGGGCGTCCGAGAAGCCCTCGCCGTGGAAGATGGCTACGGCCCGGTGTTCTTTCTCGTGCAGGAGCGTCACGTCGGCGCCGTCGAGGTCGAGCTTCGAGCCGATCTCTTCCACGAGCTGTGAGGCTTCCTCGGTCGGGATGCGGCCGGCGCGGCGGTCGGAGATCTTGCCGGAGCCGTCTTTGGTGGCGAAGTTGATCCTGGCCGCTAGGTCGTTCTCGCCCAGCTCGAAACCGACACCGAGGGCGCTCAAGACCCCGCGCCCGACCACGTACTCGAAAGGATTGTAGCCGAAGAGCGACAGGTGTCCGGGACCGCTGCCGGGGCTGACGCCCGCAGCGACCGGGCGGGCCAGGCCCAGGTCCGAGGCGGCGGCCAGAGAGTCCAGGTTCGGGGCGTTGGCCGCCTCCAGCTCGGTCCGGCCGTTCTCATCCGGCAGGCCTCCGAGGCCGTCGAGGACGAGCAGCACTATTTTCGAGTCCGTGGGGACAGAAAGTTCTTGCATCAGTTCCAGGTTCAAAGCAATGTCCTCCCGCGCTTCGAGGCAACCAGCATCGCCCGGCAGTCTACCAGAGCGGCCCTGTATAATCCCCACCAAAGACCGTGGGGGATGGATTGATGAAGATAGAGACCGTAGACTTGAACTTCCTGGGCAACGAGCAGGTCATAGCGTCCTTCTTGCTGCTCGGGGGCGACTCGGCGGCGCTGGTGGAGACCGGCCCGACGACGTGCCTGGAGAGCATGCTGGGGGGGCTGGAACGGCACGGGGTCTCGCCTCGCGACGTGCGGGAGGTCTTCCTGACGCACGTCCACCTGGACCACGCCGGGGCCTCGGGCAACCTGGCGGAGCTGATGCCCAACGCCACCTTCTACGTGCACGAGGTCGGCCACCCGCACCTGGCGGACCCTTCAAAGCTCCTGAAGAGCGCGAGCCGCATCTACGGGGACCAGATGGAGGAGCTCTGGGGCGAGGTGCTCCCCATGCCCGAAGACCGACTCGCGGTGCTGGAAGGCGGTGAAGAGATCGAGACCTGCGGCGGCGTGCTCACCGCCCACTACACGCCGGGCCACGCCTACCACCACCTCGCCTACCTGGAGCCCGAGTCCGGGATGCTCTTCGCCGGGGACGTGGCGGGCATCCGGCTGCCGGGCCAGTCCTACGTCCGGCCGCCGACCCCGCCGCCGGAGATAGACGTCGAGGCCTGGATGCGGAGCATAGAGGCCATCCGCGAGATCTCCCCGCGGAGCCTCTGCCCGACCCACTACGGCTGTTACGAAGACGTGACGCGGCACCTGGGCGAGCTGGAGCAACGCCTCCAGGACTGGCTGCTCTTTGTCGAGGAGCAGATATCCGAAGGCTCCGAACGTGAGGAGATCGCCTACGAGCTGAAGGCCAAGGGCGACGCCGAGATGCTCGCCGAGGGCGCGGGCCCCGAAGAGACCGAGCACTACGACCTGGCCGGTAACTACGAGATGCTCGTGGACGGCCTCATGCGCTACGTCTCCAAGAGAGGGGAAGGTTGAGCGACGTTGCGGGTATGAAGGGCCGTATCTCGGCCGACGCCACGACGTGAAATCCGTGCAACCACACATCCGGCCGCTGGAGGATCGAGACACCGATGCGGTGGTCAACCTCTCGCTGCGGGCGTGGGAGCCGGTCTTCGCCTCCATCGAGCGGGCGATGGGCTCCGAGATCTTCCGGCAGTTCCATCCGGACGGCTGGCGGGCGAGCCAGCAAAAGTCCGTGGAAGACGTCTGCGCCGCGCAGAAGACGCGGGTGTGGGTGGCTGAAGCAGACGCGGGCATCGCCGGCTTCGTGGCGGTCGAGCTTCACACCGAGAGCAGCATAGGTGAGATCTACATGCTGGCCGTGGACCCTGACTACCAGGGCGCGGGTACCGGGACCGCCCTGACGGAGTTCGCGCTCGCGCGGATCAAAGAAGCCGGTATGCCGGTCGCGATGGTCGAGACGGGCTGCGACCCCGGACACGCCGCGGCACGTCGCACCTACGAGAAAGCCGGCTGTACCCTTCTGCCGATAGCCCGGTACTTCAAGAAGCTCTAGCAGAAGCTGGATGCCGAGAACCGTTTGAAGTTTACAGCACCTTCGCGATTGTCTGCTTTGTTGCCGTCGCTTTCAAAGGAGATTATCCGGCACAGGCACGACGCGGGAAAGACGGTTCGCGACAGAACGGGCATCAGGTTGAAGGTTCACCTGGAGCCTACTGCAGCCTCCTCGTCGTTCAGAATGTCCAGCATCTCCCTGGCGGTGTTTTCGTCCGTGATCAGGACGTTCAGCAGCCCCGCCCGCACCGCGCCGATGTTGGCGGACGCTTTGCCGGGGCCGCCGCTCACGCCGACGCGGTTGGGGATGGCCTGCATCTCCTCGAACTCTATGGCTATCGTGCGCTCGTTCATCTCGAGCCGGACCGGCCTGCCGTCGAGGGCGAAGTACGAACCGCAGATGTCGCCGACAGCGCCCCGGCCCCGGATGTAGTCCAGGTCGCTGTCGGCGAGGTAGCCCGTGCGGTATTGGCCCGAGTTACGGTTAATGACGCCGACCGAGACGACCATGAAATCCGCGCTCCGGGCCACCTCCAGGGTCTTCCGGATGTGCGGATCGTGTCTCAGCGCTTCGCACGCGGCGGCGTTGGCCACCAGCATGGGGGCGTGCAGGTAGTGCGCCTTCCCGCCCAGCACGTCGGCCAGCCGTCCGGTGATCGCCACGCCGTCGAGCTCGGTTATGGACCCCCCTATGCTGCCCATCAACTGGACCGCCGTCACACCGTTCTTCTCCTGGAGATACTGGGCGCTTATCACATGGTAGACGGTGCTGCTCCAACTCACCCCCACCGTGGCGCGGTCTGGCAGGTTCTCCTGCAGGTAGCTGGCGCCCAGGGCGCTCAGCCGGCCGACCGTGTCGGTGATCTCCTTTTCACCCTCTCCCAGGCGCAGGCCCGCCAGGACGAGGCATTCCCGGAGGCCGAGGCGCCGCGCAAGCTCATCCTGCAGGTCGTTGACTACGTTCAGGGGCGTGTGGATCTTTATCTCGACCAGGCCCCTGGCACGCGCCTCCTTCAACATGCGCGAGACGTTGGTCCGCGAGACCCCGAGCCGGTCCGCGATGTGCTGCTGCGTGAAGTTGTTGACGTAGTAGAGCCGTGCCACCTCGCCGAGCAGCAACGTCTCTTGAGCCGCTGAAACTCTCCGCCGACGCTGTCCCAAAAAACCACTCCTCCTGCAAGAACCGTGCAATTATGCCATACCCAGAAACTCATACCCGGATGCTGCGAGCTTATGAGCCGGATATATTTGAACATATGAACACTAAACTGCCCGTTTGACAGCAAGTATGTGGAACGCTATGCTAGCTTCCGGAGTTGTGATAGAACGGCGAGAGCCGTGGGGACAAAGGCTAGGAGCACCCTATGGATTTTGGGCCGACGCGGTCCGCAGGCGTTCTGCAACCGGACCTGACGCCGGCATCTCGGCCGGCGGTCGTTCGGGCGGTGGCGTTTTGAGCGTACCCGGGATCGCCCGGATAGAGGTTGCGGGGCTATGATCCTGACCCTGACCCCCAATCCGAGCCTGGACCTCACCTACGAGTTGGACGAGTTGGCGCGCGGAGAAGTACAGCGGGCTGGCTCCATGTCTGTGGAGGCCGGGGGCAAGGGGATAAACGTCTCCCGGAACCTCATCGCAAACGGGGCGGCATCCAGGGCCGTTGCGCCGGTCGGAGGCCCGAGCGGCGAGCAATTCTTATCCTTGCTAGAGGGTGCGGACATAGACCTCGTGCGGGTGCCGGTAGAAGAGCCGGTGCGCACGAACGTGAGCGTGGTCGAGGACGGGGGGGTGGTAACCAAGATCAACGCCTCCGGACCGCGGCTCTCCGGGGTGGAGTTGGACAGGGTTCTGGAGGAAACGACCTCCGCGGCACAGGGAGCGGCGTGGCTCGCCGCCTGTGGCAGCCTCACCCGGGAAGCCCCGGCGGGCTTTTACGCCCGGGTCGTCTCGGTGGGGAGGGAGGCGGGATGCCAGGTGGCCCTGGACAGCAGCGGCCCGCCCATGCAAGCGGCGCTCGCAGAAAAGCCGGACCTCATCAAGCCGAACCTGGAGGAGCTGTCCGAGATCGCGGGCCGGAAGCTCGACACCTTTGGCGACGTGCTGGAGGCCGCGAAGGAAGTGCGGGCCGGAGGGGTAGACATCGTCCTCGTGTCGTTGGGCGCGGACGGAGCGGTCCTGCTCGACGAGGAAGGCGCGCTGCACGCGGACACCCCGCCGTTCGTCCCCCGGAGCACGGTCGGGGCCGGCGACTCTCTGCTGGGTGGTTTCCTGTTCGCCGCGAGGGACCCGGCGTGGGACCGGGAGTCGGCTCTCAAAGAGGCGGTCGCCTGGGGCGCGGCGGCGGCGCGATTACCCGGCTCGCGGGGGCCCACGCCGGAGGACCTGGACCGGGCGGCGGTAAAGCTCTACACGGACTTAAATCTGGAGAGAAAACTGAAAGGAGAAGCACCGAGATGAGCGAAGTCTCTATCGACGACATCACCAGCAAAGATTTGGTAGCCCTGGACATGGAGGTCGAAAACCAGGAGGCGGTGATCTCCGCCCTCGCCGACCTTCTAGACAAGGACGGACGGCTCTCCGACCGCGAGACCTACGTGGAGGCGGTCAACGCCCGGGAGCAGGAGACCGGCGGCACGGCTTTCGAGATGGGCATTGCTATCCCGCACGCCAAGTCCCCCGGGGTCTCCCGGGCGGGCGTCGCCTTCGGGCGGACCAGCTCGCCGCTGGACTACGGCGAGGAGAAGGCGGACCTCATCTTTCTCATTGCCGCCCCCGAGGGGGAGCACAACCTGCACGTAAAGGTACTCCAGCAGCTTGCCCGCCGGCTCATGCACGAGAACTTCCGCACCTCCTTGCGGGAGGCTTCGACGCCCGAAGAAGTCGTGGAGCTCATGCGCGAGAACATCTCTACCTGAGGCGGAAAGATAGCATCGAGCCGGGAGACGAGACAGAGAAGGAGCAGTAAAAGCATGAAGTTCGTAGGGGTTACCGCGTGCCCGACGGGTATCGCCCACAGCGCGATGGCGGCCGAAGCGCTCGAAACCGCGGCCAAAGAAAAAGGCCACGACATCGAGGTCGAGATCCACGGCGCTTCCGGAGCCGAGTTCGTGGACCGGCAAGTCATCCGAGAAGCGGACGCGATCATCATCGCCGCCGACGCCACCGTCGCCGAGCGCAACCGCTTTGAGGGCAAGCCACAGGTAGAGGTCCGGCTCCGGGAGGCTATGGACAAGCCCGGCGAGGTCATCGAGCGGGCCGAGAGGGCCGCCGAGCAGGGCGAGAGCGAAGAAAGCGCCGAGGCCCAGGCGCAAGAAGAAGACGAAGGCGTGCCGACGGACATGGGCGGCAGCGGCTGGGGCGCGGAGGTGCGGCGCTGGCTCATGACCGGCGTCAGCTACATGATCCCCTTCGTCGTGGCGGGCGGCATCCTGATCGCGCTCGCTTTCGCCCTAGGCGGGGCTGTCGAGGTGACCGAGGTAAACGTCTACGAGGACTTCACCATACCGGCCATGCTCTTTACGATCGGTGCGACCGCCTTCGGGATGCTCGTGCCGATACTCGCCGGTTTTATAGCCTACGCGATGGCCGACCGGCCGGGCATCGCGCCCGGCGTCGTGGGCGGGCTCATAGCGAACGAGATCGAGGCCGGTTTCCTCGGCGGTATCGCCGCCGGTCTTCTGGCCGGGGCCGTGCTCATACTGCTCAAGAAGATCAAAATCCCCGGGGGCTTTGGCCGGATCATGCCGATCCTGATTTATCCGCTCGTCGGGTGCTTCGTGGTCGGGGCGCTGATGATCGTGGTCATAGGCCAGCCCATAGCCACGGTAACCGCCGGGTTGGAGGACTGGCTGGGCGGCCTCGAAGGGGCCAACGCGATCCTGCTGGGCCTTATCCTGGGCGGGATGATGGCTTTCGATATGGGCGGACCGGTGAACAAGACCGCGTACGCCTTCGCGATAGCCGGCCTGGAGGCCGGGGCTTTCGCGCCGATGGCCGCGGTGATGGCCGCCGGGATGACCCCGCCGTTGGGACTGGCCCTCGCGACCGCTATCCGGGGCAAGCTCTTTACCCCCGCCGAGCAGCGGGCCGGGCAGGCCAACTGGGTGATGGGGTCCTCGTTCATTACCGAGGGTGCGATCCCGTTCGCAGCCGCCGACCCGCTGCGCGTGATCCCCTCGCTGATGATCGGCTCGGCGCTGACCGCCTCCCTGTCGCTGGCGTTCAACGCCACGCTGCAAGCGCCGCACGGGGGCATCTTCGTTATCGGGCTCATCGGCAACTGGCCGCTGTACCTACTGGCCATCGCTATCGGTACCGTGGTCACCGCGGCGCTCGTGATAGGCGTCAAGGAGTTCACCGGCGGGTCGGACCAAGAGAAAGCCACGTCCGAGGCTGCCTGACCGGCTCTAAAGTCCGGCTCCGGCCGCGCGCTATGTCCAGCGCCGGCCGGAGCATCTGAAAACAAGGAGGAAAAAGATGGTCGAGAAAGAGGTAACCGTAGTCCCCGAGGAAGGCCTGCACGCCCGGCCGGCGGCGAAGTTCGTAAAGATGGCCAAAGGGTTCAACTCCGACATCAAGGTGATCAAGGACAGCACGGAGGCGAACGCGAAGAGCTCGCTGAACCTGATGACGCTGGGCGCCACCCAGGGTGACAAGCTCCTTATCCAGGCCGAAGGCGAGGACGCAGAGGAGGCCGTCGAGGCGCTGGCGGAGCTTATCTCTACCGAAGAGCACTAGGGCCGGTAGAGAAAGCTGGGGAAAGGAGGCCAGTCATGGTCGAGAAAGACGCAGGAGAAGTGTCAGGGAAGGCGCTGAGGTTGGAAGGCGTCGCGGCCTCCGAGGGGGCCGCCGTCGGCCCGGTTTTCGTCCACGCCCTCGAGGAGTTCGAGCCCGAGCGCGAGACCATCCCCGAGGGGAGCGTGGAGGAGGAGATCTCACGCTTCGAGGCGGCGGTCGAGGCGGTGGTTCCGCAGCTCTCGGAGACGGCGGAGAAGATGCGGGAGGCGGGCAACGAGGACGAGGCGGCCATCTTCGACGCCCACATAGAGCTTGCCCAGGACCCGGAGTTGGCCGACGGCGTGGCCGAACGCGTGAGGAACCTGGAGAGCCCGGAGTCCGCCGTGCTGGCCGTCGGAGAGCAGTACGCGCAGATGTTCGAGGGTATGGAGGACGAGTATATGGCCGCCCGGGCCGACGACGTGCGCGACGTGGCGCGTCAGATAGCGGTCGAGATCTCGGGCCACAAAGCCGCCGGCCTCGAAGCCCTCCGGGAGCCCGCCGTGATCCTGGCCCGCTCCCTGGCCCCCTCGGACACGGCCCGCGTGCCGAAGGGCATGGCCCTGGGCTTTCTGACCGCCGAGGGCTCCAAGACCTCGCACGTCTCGATCATGGCCCGCTCCATGGGCATCCCCGCCGTGGTCGGCGTGGGGCAGAAGCTGGAGAAAGCGTTCGAGGCCGAAACGGTGGCTCTCGACGGTACCGAAGGCTACGCGATAGCCGACCCGGACCCCGACACGCTCGCCGAGTTTGAGCGCAAGGAGCAGCGGATCGCCTCGGAGCGGGAAGCCCTGGAGGAGTACAGGCACGTGGAGGCCCGCACGGGCGACGGGCGGCGTATAGAGGTCGCCGCGAACCTCGGTTCCGCGAAAGAGGCCGCGGACGCCCTGGAATGGGGCGCGGAGGGCGTGGGGCTCTTCCGCACCGAGTTCCTGTTCATGGAGCGCGACGAGCTACCCTCGGAGGAGGAGCAGTACGAGGTATATCGCGAGGTTGCCGAGGCTTTCGGCGAGAAGCCGGTCGTCATCCGCACGCTGGACGTGGGTGGAGACAAGGACCTGCCCGGCGTCGAGCAGCCAGAGGAGGAGAACCCGTTCCTGGGCTGGCGCGGCATCCGCATGTGCCTGGATGTGCCCGAGCTGTTCAAACCTCAGCTCCGGGCGCTGCTGCGGGCCTCCGCCCACGGCAACCTCAAGATGATGTTCCCGATGGTCGCCGACGCCGAGGAGGTCCGCCGGGCCAGGGAGGTCCTCGAAGAGTGCCGGAGAGAGCTGGAGGACGAAGGCGCGGAGGCCGGTTCCCCGGAGGTTGGCGTGATGGTCGAGACTCCGGCGGCGGCCCTGTGCGCCGCAGACCTGGCGAAAGAGGTCTCCTTCTTCTCCGTTGGCACCAACGACCTGGTGCAGTACACGCTGGCCGCGGATAGGGGCAACGAGCGGCTGCGGCACCTGCAAAACGCAGGCCACCTGGCGGTCCTCAAGCTCATCGGGCTCACCTGCGAGGCCGCCAAAGAGGCCGGTATCTGGGTGGGGGTGTGCGGGGAGGCAGCCGCTGACCCCGACCTCATCCCCCGGCTCGTCGGGCTGGGCGTCACGGAGCTTTCTATGAGCGCGTCCTCGATTCCACGGGCCAAGAAGATAGTCTCCGAACTGTAAGCCCACGATGTGCGTGAAGCGCCCCTCGTAGAACTGGAGGAGTCGTGGGCCTTCGGCATGCTCTGGCCCCGGCGTCTCCTGCTGTTCGAGGACCGTGTCGAGCTGCACAGCACCGAGCTGCTGCGCGAGGCCGTCGAGGTGGTGGAGTACGGGCAGATACGAGACGTCGCGGTCGGCGGCGGCGCGGCCGGCTCCACCCACCTCCTGATCCGGACCGGTAAAGGCAGGCCCCTCCTCATGCGGGGCGTGGACGAACAGGCCGCCCGCCGCGCGAAGACGCTTATCGAAGAACGCACGGCGCGTGCGAACGCGCCATCACCCCCGCCCGCGCCCGGACGGCAAGCACTGATCCAGAACCTTGCCGAACTCCGCGATGCCGGCATACTGAGCCAGGAGGAGTTCGAGGCCAAGAGAAGAGAGCTTGGGAATAGGGAAGCCTAGCCACCGGCTTCAAACTCCTCAATCCGACTAGAGCCAGTGACGGGACACCCAACCGCGATCTGGTTCGCGGCGTATTCTGAACTTTTGTTCTTGACACAAACAAAATTTACAACTACAGTGTATCCGGTGATACGAGAGGTAGAGTCGCTATAGGAGCGCGACGTTCTTTGTCGGGGATTGAGAGGAGAGGCAGATGGGTTGGTTGACGGTTTTGATCCTGGTTCTGGGGGCCGGGTGGTTGGCCCAGATCGCCGGCACCTATTTTCAGATGGAGCACTACCGGAAGGTGTTGGGTAGCATCCAGGAGCGGGGAGGGGAAGGTTACGTCGGGGTGGGCAACTCCAAGGCGCGGTTCGGGAAGGGGGTGATCCTGATCCTGGTCTCCGGCGAGGACGGTGTTATCCGGGAGGCGCTCAGGATGCGCGGCATGACGGTCTTTGCCCGGTTCCAGGACGCCGGGGAGTTCGTGGGGATGAGGCTGGAGGAGTTGCGCGACGAGGATCGTCAGGAGCCATACGACGAGGCTACCCTGCTCGCCGCCCGGCGGGCGGTAGAGCAGATAGACCAGATCAAGCAGGAGAGAGCGGAGGCCGCCGTTGGTTAGGTGAGAGCATTCAGGTGGGGGATGTAGCAGACGAGAAGGAGGAGTAGATGAAGTTAATGCTCGCGTTGCTCCAGCAAGAAGGCGAGCAGGCCATCGAGACGCCGGGGGGCGTGCTCGGAGCTATCGAAACGGCAGGAGAATGGTTTATCGGCCTGTTCCAGGCCGGGGCCGAGGTGTTCGTCGGGTTCGTCACCGGGATAGTACCGCTGGTGATCGTGCTGCTCACCGCGTTCTACACGATCATCAACTTGGTCGGGGAGCAGCGGGTTCACGGCGCGGCGCGCTTCGCCGCCGGGAACATGCTTACCCGGTACACGGTGTTGCCCGTGCTGGCGGTGTTCTTTCTGACGAACCCGATGGCCTACACGTTCGGGACCTTCCTGGACGAGAAGTACAAGCCGGCGTTCTACGACTCGGCGGTATCGTTCGTGCACCCGCCGCTGGGGCTTTTCCCGCACGTGAACCCGGCGGAGCTGTTCGTCTATCTGGGCGTCGCCGAGGGTTTGCGGCAGGCGGACCTGCCGCTCGGGCCGTTCGCCGTGCGGCTGTTACTGGCGGGGCTCGTGGTAATCCTCATCCGGGGGATCGTCACCCAGTACATAACCCTCTTCCTGGCCCGCCGCCAGGGCGTGGAGCTGTAGGGAGGAGGCAGAGATGGCCGAAAAGAAATTCCGGGCGGTAAAGATCGAGCGCGGCCCCCAGGGATGGGGCGGACCGCTCATCATCGAGCCCACGGCAGATAAGGACAAGATCGTGGCGGTCACCGGCGGCGGCATCCCGAAGGTGGCCCAGAAGATAGCGGACCTGACCGGCGCCGAGGTGGTTGACGGCTTCCGGCGGCCGCCGGTGGAGAGCGAGATCGCCGCGGTGATCGTGGACTGCGGCGGGACGGCCCGGGCTGGTGTGTACCCCAGAAAGCGCATCCCGACAATAAACCTGACGCCCGTGGGCCAGGCCGGACCTCTGGCGCAGTTCATCACCGAGGATATCTACGTCTCCGGCGTGCGCGAGAACAACATATCCCCGGCGGACGGCTCCGAGGGAGCCGCGGCGGCTGCCACGGCCACGCCGACAGACCAGACGGGGCCGGACGCTGCTACCCAGCAAAGCCCGTTCGCCCAGCCGAGCCAGGCGGCGGAGTCCACGGGCGGCGGCATCACCGGGTTTATCGCCCGCATCGGGCGCGTCATGGGCGGGGTCGTCGGCGTGCTGTTCCAGAGCGGCCGGCAGGCTATAGACCAGGTCATAAGGAACATCCTGCCGTTCATCGCGTTCGTAACGCTGCTCATCGGCGTCATCAACTACACGGGGATTGGCGACCTCATAGCCAACTTCCTGGCGCCGCTGGCGAACAGCCTCATCGGGCTCATCGCGCTCTCGCTGATCGTGGGTCTGCCCTTCCTCTCGCCGGTGCTGGGGCCGGGGGCGGTCATCGCCCAGGTGATAGGCGTCCTGATCGGGACCCAGATCGCCCAGGGCGCCATATCCCCGGCGTTCGCGCTGCCGGCGATCTTCGCGTACAACACCCAGGTCGGTTGCGACTTCGTGCCGGTCGGGCTGGCGCTCGGAGAGGCCAACCCCAAGACCGTGGAGATCGGGGTGCCGGCGGTGCTCTTTTCCCGCCAGATCACCGGCCCCATAGCGGTCGTCGTGGGCTGGCTGTTCAGCTTCGGACTCTACACGTAGAGGTGGGCGTGACCATCTACCGCACGACGGTTACGGAGATCGGGGCGGAGGTCGAGGCGCTGCTCGACGCGGCGGAGGCCCTGATCACCTTCGAGGACGGGGCCCCGCCGGAGCTGGCGGAGATCTCGGTGCTCCACCGCCACGAGGAACACCGCGAGGAGCCCCCGGAAGCGGGCGACGTCTTCGTCATCGGTTCGCGGGCGTTCGAGATAACGGCCGTCGGGGGGATGGCCTGGAAGAACATGCTGGAGCTGGGCCACGCCTCCTTCAAGTTCAACGGCGCCCGCGAGGCCAACCTGCCGGGGGAGATCTGTGTGGAGAAAGGAGACCTGGAGGAGATAAAAGAGCTGGTACGTCCCGGGGTGTCGCTGGAGATAAGAGCCGCCGAGTAGAGAGGTGTCGAGTGGGGCTTAGAGAAAGGCTGGAGGTCCTGGAGCGCGAGAACACCCCGATCCGGGTGGGGCTGGTGGGGGTAGGCCAGATGGGCCGGGGCCTGGTGGCCCAGATAGCCGGCATCCCCGGCATGGAGGTGGTCGCCGCCGCGGATATATCCCCGGAGCGCGCCCTCGAAGCCTTCCGCGAGGTCGGCCTCGACCCCGTGGAGGGGCTGGAAGGCCTGGAGGGTGCGAACGGGAGCCCCGGACGGCCCGCCGTAACAGACAGAGCCACAGGCGTCGCCTCCTCGGAGTCGGTTGACGTCGTTGTAGAAGCAACCGGGGTGCCGGAGATCGGGGCGAGGGTCGCCTTCGAGGCGATACAGGCCGGCAAGCACGTGGTGATGCTAAACGTCGAGGCTGATGTGACCATCGGCCCCATCCTGGGCCGCATGGCCCGCTCCGCCGGGGTCGTCTACACCGGCTCTGCCGGAGATGAGCCGGGTGCCGTCATGGAGCTCTACGACTTCGCCCGCTCTTTAGGCTTTGAGGTGGTCGCCGCCGGCAAGGGCAAGAACAACCCGCTAGACCACTCGGCCACCCCCGAGAGCCTGGCCGAAGAGGCCGCCTCCAAAAAGATGAACCCCAAGATGCTCGCCTCCTTTGTGGACGGGACCAAGACGATGGTCGAGATGGCCGCCGTGGCCAACGCCACGGGCATGGTCCCCGACAAGCCGGGGATGCACGGCCCCCGGGAGACCGTGCCCGCCCGCCTGGGTGAGCTGTTCAGCCTGGAGAAAGAAGGCGGCATCCTCTCCGGTTACAACGTCGTGGACTACGTGCGCGGGGTAGCCCCCGGGGTGTTTGTCATCGTGCGGGCCGGAGCCGAGCCCGTGCGGGAGACGATGGAGTACCTGGGCCAGGGGGCCGGGCCCAACCACGTCTTCTACCGGCCATATCACCTCACGAGCCTTGAGACCCCGATCTCGGTGGCCCGGGCGGCCCTGTACGGGGAGGCGACCATAGTGCCCCGCGAGCGTCCTGCGGCGGAGGTTGTGGCGGTGGCCAAGCGTGATCTGGAAGTTGGGGAGAAGCTCGGGGGCATCGGCTCGGCCGACTACTACGGCTACACCTACAAAGTCCAGGAGGCTGGTGAGATGCTGCCTATGGGCCTGGCGGGTGGTGCCCGCGTTAGGAGGCCTGTGAGGCGGGGGGAGGCCATAGCGCGGGCTGGGGTGGAGCTTGCAGAGAGCTCTTTTGTGGTGAGCCTCAGGCGGCTGCAGGAGGCGTCTCTCGGGGAGGGCCGTTAGGGCTTGGCCGTTACGCGGTACATAGTAGATCACAGCCGGCTTACGGACCAGGATCATCTGATCCTCAAGGTACTCCGGCTCTACTACGAGCACGACCTCACCCAGGCCGAGGTCGCCCGCAGGATGGGCTTCTCCCGGCCCAAAGTGTCGAAGCTGATCTCCGAGGGCCGCGCCCGGCGGCTGGTGAAGATCGAGATCGCCGAGCCCGCCGGGGACTTCGCCGCCCTGGAGATAGCCCTCGAGGACCGCTACGGCCTGGCCGAGGCCGTGGTGGTAGCTTCCAGCGACGACCGCCGGAGCACCGAGCTTGCTGCAGGAGGAGCCGGAGGCGCGTTGCTGGCCCGGCTCTGCACCCCGGAGTCTATCCTCGGGGTTTCCTGGGGTATCTCCCTGCGCGCCCTGGCCGACGCCCTGCCAACCCTGGCGTTCCGGTGTGCGGCGGTGGTCCCGCTCGTAGGCGGCATGGGAAAGGCCGAGAAAGGGCTCCACTCCAACCAGGTGTGCGCGACGCTCGCCGCCAAGCTCGGAGCCGAGTCCCTCCAGCTCTCCGCCCCCGCTATAGCCCGTTCGGCCCGCAGCCGGGACGAGCTGATGGAGATGCCCGGAACCGCCGAAACCCTGGAGGCGGCGGCGGGCTGCGACGTGGCCGTGGCCGGTATCGGGGGAATACTCCCCACCTCCACGATGGTGAGCGCCGGTTACTTTACCCCGCAAGAATTCCTCGGGCTCCGGGACCGGGGAGCCGTGGGCGACATCTGCTGCCACTTTCTCGACACGGATGGCCGCCCTTGCCTCAAAGACCTCTCGGCCCGCATCGTGGGCCTCACCCTGGAGCAGCTCAAGGAGATACCGCGCACCGTGGGCATCGCCACCGGCGCGGACAAGGTCCAGGGGGTCGCCGCCGTCCTGAAGGGTGGTTACGCCGACACCCTGGTCTGCGACCGCGAGCTGGCCGAGGCGTTGCTGGATACGGAGTTACTGGACACAGGACCGCAACAGGAAGGACCTAAAGGGTGAGAGACCTCAAAGACCGCAAGGAGCTTCTGGAGACCATGATGCTCATCCGGGCCTTTGACGAGAAGGTGGACGAGTTGTATGCCGAAGGGACGCTGCACGGCACGGCCCACTTCTACGTGGGGCAGGAGGCCGTGGCCGTGGGGGTGATGGCGGCGCTTGAGGAGGGGGATGTGATCACGGGCACCCACCGGGGCCACGGCCACGCCGTAGCCTTCGGGTTGGACCTGGAGCGGATGGCCGCCGAGCTTCTGGGACGGGCTTCGGGCTACTGCCACGGCAAGGGCGGCTCTATGCACATAGCCGACGTGGAGGCCGGGATGCTCGGGGCAAACGGCATCGTCGGCGGGAGCATGGGCATCGCCTGCGGGGCCGCCTGGGCCTTCAAGCAACGCGGCGAAGACCACGTCGCCGTCTGCTTTTTCGGAGACGGGGCCGTGCAGGAGGGCATCTTCAACGAGACGCTCAACCTGGCCGCCGTCTGGAAGCTGCCCGTGATCTTCGTGTGCGAGAACAACCAGTACGCCATGTCCCTGAGCGTAAAGCGCGGCTTTGCCCACGAGCCGCTCTCCGAGAGGGCCTCAGGCTACGGCATCGCCGGAGAGACGGTAGACGGCATGGAGCTTGACGAGGTCCACAGAGCGGCCTCTGCGGCCGTAGAGCGGGCCCGCTCCGGCGAGGGACCCACGCTGCTCGAAGCCGTCACCTACCGCTACCTGGGCCACTCCAAAAGCGACGCCAACCTCTACCGCACCCGCGAGGAGATCAAGCAGTGGCGCACCCACGACCCCATCCAGCGCTTCGCCGCGAAGCTCGAAGAGGAAGGCGTGCTGGAAAAAGAAGCGTGGCAGAGCCTAAACGAGCAGGCAAAAGAGCAGATAGAAGAAGCCTTCGCAAAGGCCGACCAGGAGCCCGAGCCCGACCCCGAGAGCGCGCTGGAGGACGTCTATGCCTAACGGAGTGCCTAACGGAGTTAGAGAGATCACCTACCGCGAAGCCGTCCGGGAGGCGATGGTAGAGGCCATGCGCGAAGATGCGGAGGTCTTCCTCATGGGCGAGGACGTGGGCGTCTACGGCGGGGCCTTCGGCGTAAGCCGCGGGATGGTCGAGGAGTTTGGCGAAGGGCGAGTGGTAGACACCCCGCTCGCCGAGGCGGGATTCGTGGGCCTGGGCATCGGGGCGGCGCTCATGGGGATGCGGCCCATCGTCGAGATCCAGTTCTCAGACTTCATCACCCACGCCATGGACCAGCTCGTAAACCAGGCCGCCAAGCTGCGCTACATGTTCGGCGGCAAGGCCCGGGTGCCCCTCGTGGTGCGCACCCCCGGAGGCGCGGGCACCGGCGCCGCCGCCCAGCACTCCCAAAGCCTCGAAGCCTGGTTCATCCACGTGCCGGGCCTCAAGGTCGTCATGCCCTCAACACCATATGATGCCAAAGGCATGCTGCTAGCTGCCCTCGACGACCCGAACCCCGTGATCTTCTACGAGCACAAGCTCCTCTACAACCGCAAAGGCGACGTGCCCGAAAAAGCCTACCGGGTCCCGCTCGGCGAAGCCCGCGTAAGCCGCGAGGGCGAAGACATAACCCTGGTTGGCGCCGGGCTCGTCCACCGCTTCGCCCTCGAAGCCGCAGAGGCCCTATCCGACGAAGGGGTCGAGGCCGAAGTGCTGGACCTCAGGACCCTCTCGCCGATGGACCACGAAGCCGTGCTGCGCTCGGTAGAAAAGACCGGCAAGCTCGTCGTGGTCGAAGAAGACGTAAAAACCGCCGGCTGGGGCGCAGAGGTCGTCTCGCGGGTCGTAGAAAGCGAGAGCTTCTACGCCCTAGACCGGGCCCCCGCGCGGGTAGCCGGAGCCGACACGCCCATCCCCTACAACAAAAACCTCGAAGCCTTTATCCGGCCCACCCCGGAGAAAGTCGTAGAAGCTGCGCACAAGCTCCTGGACAGCCGGGCGGGGGTGTACGCCTGATGGCCACCGAGCTAAAAGTGCCGACCCTCGGGATGGACATGGAGGAGGCAACGATCCTCCGGTGGCTGGTCGAGGAAGGGACCGAGGTCAGCAAGGGCGACCCCGTCCTGGAGATAGAGACCGACAAGACCTCCTTCGAGGTGGAGGCCAACGGTAGCGGTGAGATCCGCAGCCTGCGAGGCGAGGAGGGGGAGACCCTGCCGGTCGGCACCGTCCTCGCCTACATCACCGCGCCGGGCGAGGAGGTCCCCGATCGCAGGGAGACTGAGAAAGCCCCGCAGGATGGCAACGGGCGGGGCTCGGATTCCGCGTCGGCATCCCAGCAGGCACCTAAACGGGCAACCCAGCAGGTGCACCGGACCGAAGACCGGGAAAAAGAGGAGCCAGAGCCCGCCGCCAACGGCACCCGACGCCGGCTGCGGGCATCTCCTGCGGCCCGGCGTGCGGCAAAAGAGCGGGGGATCAGCCTGCAAGAGATCTCCGGCTCCGGTCCGGGCGGCAGGATCTACCTCTCCGACGTCCTGGAAGTCGCCCCCAGAAGCCCGGAGGCCGCACCCGAGGAAGTTGCACCCGAGGAAGTTGCACCCGAGGAGGTTGCACCCGAGGAAGTCGCACCCGAGGAGGCTCTGAGCCCGGGTCCTGCCGCCGAAGAAGCGCCGATGCGGGAGAAGCTCTCCCGCATCCGGCGCGTGGGGGCGGCGCGCACGGCAAAGAGCTTCGCGGAGGTCCCCCACTTCTACCTCACCCGCGACCTCGAGGTAGAGCGGCTCCTGGAGTTGCGGGGGCGGCTGCAGGAGAAGCTGGAGCACGCCCCCAGCCTCACGGACCTCCTGGCCCTCGCCACAGCCCGCACGCTAAAAGCCCACCCGCGCCTCAACGCTTCCTACTCCCAAGCCACAGAAGAGCTGGAGCTCCATCCCCACGTCAACCTGGGCCTGGCGGTCGCCACCGAAGACGGGCTCATGGTGCCGGTGCTCAAAAAAGCCGAGACGATGCCGCTGGGGGAGCTAGTACCAAAAGCGCGGGAGCTGGTGGAGAGAGCCCGCAGCGGGAAGATCACGTTCGCAGAGCTCACCGGGGGTACGTTCACCATCTCCAACCTGGGCATGATGGGCATAGACTCCTTTGACGCCGTGATAAACGCCCCGGAAGCGGCGATTTTGGCCGTAGGGAAGCTCAGGACCGTGCCGGAATGGCAGCAGGGGGGAGAGTGGGTGGCGCGTCGTATAATAACGGTGACCCTCTCGGTGGATCACCGGGTGGCCGACGGCGCAGACGGGGCGCGGTTTCTCGGTGACTTGCAGGCGGCGATAACCGACTGGGAGCTTCTGTTGTGAGACAGCCTTCCGCTATGACAAAAGGAGCCGGATGAAGATCGAGCACGACGCCATACTCACCTGCGCGGCCTGCGGGGTGGAGGGTCCGCACGAGCTACTATACCTCTCGGAGCACATGCGGGCTAGTCGTTGCGCGAACTGCGGGTTTACGGCCGTCTACTCGGAGAACCTCTACGCCGACTACGCCCGGGACCTCGCGCAGCGCACCTCGCGGTTCCCGATCAACCTGGCTTCTCAGGCTTTCAAGCGTCCCACCACCGTCTTTAGCTGGCCCTTCAAAGCCGCGACAAAACCCATCGGGTTGCTCAAGGAGTTGAGCTACGTGACGGTGCTAAAGCGTGGCCCCAGGAGGGGACACCAGGCTTCCAGCGGCCGGGCCTAGACGCGCCCGGTGCCATAGTTACATGCTCTTTACGGAGGAGAGCACGTCCTGGAGGCCCTGCTTGGCGTCGGCGAAGAGCATCATGGTCTTCTCGCGGTAGAAGAGCGGGTTGTCCACCCCCGCGAAGCCGGGGCTCAGGGAGCGCTTGATAAAGATCACGTTGCGGGCGGACTCCACGTCCAGGATCGGCATGCCGGAGATCGGGCTGTCCATCTCCGGGTCTTTGGCCGCCGGGTTTACCACGTCGTTGGCCCCGATGACTATGACCGCGTCGGTCTCGGGGAAGTCGGCGTTGATCTCCTCCAGGTCCAGCATCTTGTCGTAGGGGATGTCGGCCTCGGCCAGCAACACGTTCATGTGCCCCGGCATGCGGCCGGCGACCGGGTGTATGGCGAACCGCACCACCTTCCCCCTGGACTCCAGCACCTCCGCCAGCTCGGCGGTCAGGCCCTGGGCCTGGGCTACCGCCAGCCCGTAGCCCGGTACTATTATCACGGAGTCGGCGTCGAACTCCAGCAGGGTCGCCACGTCCCCGGCGTCTACCGCGTTGACCGGCTTCTCCTCTTCGTCCTGCTTGCTCGCGGGGGAGGCTCCGGCGACGCTGGCGAAAATGATCTTGTTCAGCGGCCGGCCGAGCGAGCTGCTCATAAGCCGGGTCAGGATTGTGCCCGAAGCTCCGACCAGCGCCCCGGCGATGATCAGGACCTCGTTGCTGAGCAGGAAGCCGCTCATCGCCGCCGCCAGGCCCGTGAAGGCGTTGAGCAGCGAGATGACTATCGGCATGTCGGCCCCGCCGATGGGCACGACCAGCAGCACGCCGAGCGCCAGCGAGAGGGCGAAGATGGCCCAGATCGAGGCCAGCGGCGCCGCGCCGCCGGCGAGCACGTTGACGCCGAGCGCCACGGCCGCCAGGAGCAGTGCGGCATTGGCCGTCTTCTGCAACGGGAAGGTGACGCTACCGGAGAGGAAAAGCTCTTCCAGCTTCACGTAGGCGATAACGCTGCCGGCGAAGCTGATGCTCCCGATGAGGATGCCGGCCAGGATAAAGAAGACCTCGGTGTTGTCCCCGGCCACCTGGCCGGTCCGGATCTGGTAGAACTCCGCGATGGCGATGAACGCCACCGCGCCGCCGCCGACCCCGTTGAAGGCCGCGACCATCTGCGGCATCGCCGTCATCTGCACCCGCAGCGCCGTGTAGGCCCCGATCACCGTTCCTATGGCGACGCCGATCAGGATCTCCCAGTAGCTGAGTATCCTCTGGTCCAGGAGCGTTACGCCGAGGGCGATGATCATGCCTATGGCCGCCAGGCTGTTGCCCGAGCGGGCCGTGTCCGCCGAGCGGAGCCGCCGGATGCCGAAGATGAACAGCAGGGCGGCGACCACGTAGGCGACCGTCATGAACGTCTGCAAGCTAGACCTTCCTCACCTTCCGCTTCTGCGGCCGGCGCTTGAACATGTCCAGCATCCGGTTGGTTACGACAAAGCCACCGACCACGTTGATCGTGGCGAAGATTACCGCGATCATGCCCAGCACGGTCGTCAGCGGGCTGTCCGAGGCCCCGAGCACCAGCAGCGCCCCCACCAGGATGATGCCGTGGATGGCGTTCGTCGCGCTCATGAGCGGCGTGTGCAGGAGGCTCGGGACGCGCGAGATCAACTCGAACCCTATCACCGCCGCCAGGATGAAGATTATGATCTCGAGCAGCAGGTGTTGCTCCATCAGGCCGTTCCCCTCTCCAGCGCTTCGCGTGTGGGCTCGTGCCGGACCTCGCCGTCGTGGACTATGCAGGCGCCATCGGTGATCTCGTCCTCGAAGTCCAGCACGAGCTCGCCTTCGGGAGCCAGGTGCCTGATGAACGAGAACATGTTGCGCGAGTAGAGTTGGCTGGCGTGGATCGGCACGGTGCTCGGGACGTTGACGGGACCGATGATCTTTATCCTCTGATGGTCAACTATCTTGCCCGGGTCTGTCAGCTCGCAGTTGCCGCCGTTCTCGGCCGCGAGGTCCACCACGACCGATCCCGGCGCCATCTCCTCGACCATCTCCCGCGTCAGCAAGATGGGCGCCCGCTTGCCAGGGACGAGCGCCGTGGTTATTACCACGTCCGTCTGCTTGAGCTGCTCCCGGATCAACTCCCGGTCCCGCCGTTGCTTCTCCTCGGCTTGCAACGTCGCGTACCCGCCGGTGCTTTGTTTGCCGGTGCCATCCGGTTTTTCCTCGCTGACACCGTTTTTTTCGGCCTTCCTCTCCGGCGGCTCGGCGAAGGAGTTGAAGCCCAGGGCAACCATGAACTTCGCGAAGCCGGCAGGCTCGTACTCTTCGTGCTCATCTTCCTCGACCTCCTCTGTTTCTTGCCGGGGTTCGAGAAAAGTCGCGCCCAGGGACTCTATCTGCTCCTTGACCTCGGGCCGGATGTCGAAGGCCGTGACCTCGGCCCCGAGCCGCTTGGTGGTGGCTATGGCCTGCAGCCCCGCCACACCGGCCCCCAGCACCAGGACCTTTGCCGCGCCGGTGGTTCCGGCGGCGGTGGTCATCATGGGGAAGTACTTGCCCAGGTACTCGGCCGCGATAATGGCGGCCTTGTAACCGGCGATGGAGCCCATGGCGGAGAGCGCGTCCATGCTCTGGGCCCGCGAGATGCGGGGGATGGCCTCGACGGAGAAGACCGTCACGCCCGCGTGGGCCAGCCATTTGACCAGTTCCGGAAAGGCCGGACCCTGGAGAAAGCAGATCAGGGCCGTCCCCCGGCGCATGAGGCCGACCTCGGAGCGGGTGGGTTTCTGGACTTTTAGTATGAGGTCGGCTTCTTCGTAGAGCTCCCCGACGCTCGGCACCACCCGCGCCCCGGCCTCCGCGTAAGCTTCGTCGGGGTTGTAGTCGCGGCCCGCCCCGGTCTGAACGAGCACCTCGAAACCAGAGCCCACGAGCTTGCTGACCGTCTCGGGTACCAGGGCGACCCGGTGCTCGCCCTGGACTACCTCTCTGGGAACCCCGATCTTCACACATGCATTATAACGCGAAAGCGATCTCTAGCGTATCGCGCCGGGTTCCGGTTGCTGGCCGTTTGGTGTTCGAGACGCTGCCAACGGCCCGCCGCCCCGACACCGCTTTTACAGCTGCCCGGGAAAGCTCGATCTCGGATGTTGCGAACGAAAAGTAAGCCAGTAGCTTCCGACTGCATGATAAGCCGGTAGCTTCCGGCTGCATGATCCACGAGGTGGTCTGTCTGGGGGGTGAGGTCTATGACGAGCCCGCCGGTCTTAGGCGTCTGTTACGGGGGAGCTCTCCAGCAGGACGTCTACCGAGTAAAAGTAAACGGGGCGAGCCCGATCGCCCCGTTGTCCGGGAACATGCGCACCACGTTAGCGAGCAGGGCCTGCGAGCCGGTGAGAAGACCGTCCACGTCCCCGGCCACCGCGCAGGTTGCGGTAAGGACGAGGGCCACGGCCAGCGCCTCCTTGTTGGTTCCGCTCCTCCGGCTCCGTAGACATGCCCGAGCGCCCCGGACGAACGGGACATTACCCGGAACCGGCTCCGTGGTCGTGGCCTTCGTGCTCTTCGTGGGCCGGCGCCGGCTCGGTTTCTCCGGGCTGGCCACCCATCCCCTCCAGCAAATCTTCCATCAGCCCGATCTCCGCTTGCTGGGAGGCGATAATGGAGTTTGCCAGCCTCTCCACAACCGGCTGGCCGGTGGCGTCCAGGGCGGCTTCGGACATCGGTACGGCGGCCCGGTGGTGCTCGATCATAAGCTCCAGAAAGAGATGGTCGGCCTGCTGGGGCGGCAATTCCCGCAACTGGTTTATGTCCTCGGGGGAGGCCATGCCGGGCATCCTGCCTTCCGTGGGATGTCCCATCCAGGCCATCGGCGGCTCCGGTCCGGCGGCGGGCAGGTTCCAGATGTCCAGCCACCCCTGCATCTGGCCGATCTGGGCCTGCTGGGTGAGCACGATGTCGGTGGCGAGCGTCTCTATCCGCTCGTTTTCGGTCCTGTCCCGTATTATCCCGGCCATCTCTACGGCCTGGGCGTGGTGCACGATCATGTCCCGCGCAAACCCGGCTTCGGCCGAGTCGTCACCGGGTCCCCGCGCCGAGAGCCAGAGCCAGACCGAGAGCCCGAAGAGCAGGATGGTGGCGAAGGCGAGCGCCGCCACCAGGGCGTAGACCGTGGCCCCGCGTGAAGAGCCCATCAGGCCGGTGTCCCCACCCCACCCGTGCAGGCTGCGCCCGGCTCGGGAGTCTGCGGGCCTCGCAGGTACGCCTGGATGAACTGGTTCAACTCAGGATCGTCGGCGCTGTCGAGCCGGAGCTGCTTGCCCCAGGCCGAGGCTACCACCGGGGCGTCGAGGCCCGGGTAGGGGCTCACGAGCACGCACTCGTGGCTGTCGGCCAGGTCGCGCAGCTGCTGTACCTGGTCTCCGGGAAGGTCGGGTGTGTAGGTGATCCAAACCGCCCCGTGCTCCAGGGTGTGTACGGCGGTCTCGTTCTGCACCGACTCATCGTAGAAACCGGCGTTCTGCCAGGCCGGGTTGTGCTCGCCGCCGGCTGGCGGGCTGTGATCGTAGTCCACGGTGCCTTCCGTGTGCCGGCCCGCCTCTCCGACGTCGATCTCCTGCACCCCGTCCGGCGGCCCGCCCGCCGCCCCGCTGCCGAGGTCCACCGCGACCACGGCGATAAAGGCTACTATAACGGCTACCACGGCCGTGATCGCTATTATTGGTCCCCAGGATCGCTCCCGGCCAACCCTCCTGCTGGTCGACGGCCTGTTGCGGCTGCCGTCTCGCCTGTCGGTCAAACTACCCACCACCTCTTTCTCGTAGCATTTTTGTCTCATGGGCTTCCGGGGGCCGGGGACCTGGGAGGCACCGCGCGAAGTCGTACCCTGGCCGGTGAGGCATGGTCGCCGTGATCCTGGCGGCCGCGCGTACCGGAAGGAGCGCATGGAAGTGTCGCTGGAAGAGCATTTGAGCGTGTAGATTATAACCCGGCTGCCACCGGGTTGCCGGGTGGATCAGGAGTGTTTGACGCCCGAAAGGCGGCGGCGGAAGAGCCTGAGCCCGTTGAGGGTCACGGCCAGGGAGGTGCCCATGTCCGCCAGCACGGCGGCCCAGAGGGCTGCGAAGCCAAAGGGCGCGAGCAGCACGAAGAGACCCTTCACCAGGATAGAGGCGGCCACGTTCTGGCGGATGATGCGTCCCGCGCCCCGCGAGAGCCGCACCACCTCGGCTACTTTGGGTAGGTCGTCCTGCATGAGCGCTACGTCGGCGGTCTCCAGGGCCACGCCGCTTCCGGCGGCTCCCATCGCGAAGCCTACAGACGAGGTAGCGAGGGCCGGCGCGTCGTTTACGCCGTCGCCCACCATGCCTACCGGGCCGTACTCCGTCTCGAGTTCGCGCACGGCCACGACCTTTTGTTCCGGGAGTAGCCCCGCCCGGTATTCCACCCCCAGCACCGCCGCTGTCCGGCGCGCCGGGGCTTCGGCGTCGCCGGTGAGCATCACCAGCTTCTCCACCCCGGCGTCTCGCAGCTTCTGGAGCGCGGCCCGCGCGTCGGGCCGCACGGCATCGGCGAGCCCGAAAACGGCGATCAAAGCTCCCTCTTCATCGCCCAGTATTACGGGCGTTTCGCCCGCGCTCTCCACCGCTTCCAGCGCCCGGCGCGCGCCGTCCAGGAGTATCCCCTTCTCCACAAAGAGGCGTGGGCTGCCGATAACGTACCGCCGCCCCCCGACCTTGCCCTCCGCCCCCCGGCCCGCCAGCGACCGGAAGTCATCCACCGGTGGCAGCGTTCCTGTGTCGTAGCTTTCGGCGGCGGACAGTATGGCGTGGGCCAGCGGATGCTCCGAGCGTCGCTCCAGCGCCGCCGCGAGCTTCACGGCGTCGGCCTCGTCGCGGCCGTCCGGGACCAGAACCCGCGAGAGCACGGGTCGCCCTTCGGTCAGGGTGCCCGTCTTGTCGAAGGCCAGGGCCCGTATACGTCCCGCCGCCTCCAGGGCCGCGCCGCCCTTTACGAGCACCCCGCGCCGGGAAGCGGCCCCGATCCCCGAGACCACCGTGACGGGCGTGGAGATCACCAGCGCGCACGGGCAGGCGACAATGAGCAGGACCAGCGCCCGGTAGAACCACGTCTCGAACTCGCCGCCGAGCATCGGGGGCACCAGGGCCAGGCCCGCGGCCAGGGTTACGACCAGCGGCGTGTACACGCGTGAGAAGCGGTCCACGAACTGCTCGGCGGGGGCTTTGGATGCCTGGGCCTCCTCCACGAGGCGTCCGATCTTCTGTAGCGTCGAGTCGCCGGCCCTCTTCGTCGCCCGCACCAACAGCCCGCCCGAACCGTTGAGGCTGCCGGAGTAGACCGCGTCGCCCGGACCCTTCTCCACCGGCACGCTCTCGCCCGTGATCGGGGCCTCGTCCACCGTTGTAGCTCCTTCCAACACCCGGCCGTCTACCGCGAGCCGCTCACCGGGCCTCACGACGACCGTCTCTCCGACGCCCACCTCCTCTGCCCGTACTATGGTCTCCGAGCCTCCCCGGCGCACCAGGACCTCGTCGGGGGTGAGCCGCGCCAGCGCCCGCACCGCCCCGCGCGTCCGGTCCACCGCGTAGATCTGAAGTGCGTTCCCGGTGGCGAAGAGGACCACGACCGAGGCCGCCTCCGCCCACTCGCCGATGGCCGCCCCGCCGGCCACCGCCACGCTCATCAACACGTTCATGTCGAGGTGTTTCGCCCGGAGACCAGAGACCGCCGCGTGGAAGATGGGGAGCCCCCCGATCACGATGGCCGCCGCGTAAGCTCCCACGCGCAACAGCTCCGGCGCGTCCGCAACGCCGAGCGCGAGGCCGAGTACGAAGAGCAGAGCCGAGATGGCTACCGAGATGACGCGCCGGGTGCGCCAGAAGGGCGTTTCGCCAGCTTCCCGGTTGCGGACCACCTCGTATCCGGCGTCCCGGACGGCGGCCTCGATCTCCGCGACCGGGAGCCCGGGAGCGTGCTCCGTCTCCAGCCGGCCCGCGGCGAAATTCACCGTTGCCCAACGTACCTCCGGCAACCCCGCGACCCGCTGCTCCACGGTCGCCGCGCAGCTCGCGCAGTCCATCCCGCCGACCCGCACCACCGTACGCCGCGTCTCATCCTGGCTCTCGGAGCCACCGGGTTCGGGGTCCACCCGCCGCGGCTGGCCGAGGACCGGCAGGGATTTTCCTTTCACGGCCGTATCCGCGTATCCATAGCGCCCAGGACCACGGAAAGGAGGGACCTGCCCTCGTCGGTCAGCGAGTATATGACGAGCTTACCCCCCCGCCGGGAACGGACGAGCTTCTCCGAGCGCAGGGTTCTCAGATGGTGCGAGACGAGGGCCTGGGTGCGGCCGGAGATCCAGGCCAGGTCACACACGCACAGCTCCCCGCCTTCGTCCAGGGCCGCCGCCAGCGTGAGCCGCGTCGGGTCCGAGAGCGCCCGCGCCCGGTCGGCCGCCTCCCGGGCCGCCTCCTCCCCGAGCAAGGAACGCCGGATCTCCTCGGCCCGAGGAGCGTCCACGCATAACAGATCACACCGTTCGTCCACGAACTCATTCTAACGAATGTTCATATGTTTGTCTGTAGTGTTGGTGTTGCTGTTACGGGGCTGCTCCGGCTACTTCTTTTTCGGGGACCGGAATTCGGCGGCCAACTCGTCGACGGGTTGTCCGCCGGCGAGATGTTGCTCGACGATCTCGGGGACCGAGTCCCCGTCGAGGCCGAGGTACCAGGTGCCGGGTGGGTAGACGATGACGTTGGGGCCGTGTTTGCAGAGGCCGAGGCAGTCCACGCTGTCCACGCGGACGTCCCGGTTGAGGCCCGCCGACCGCAGCTCGTTCTTGAGGGCCTTGCGGACGTCTTTAGACCCGCGCTTCTTGCAGTCGCCGCCCGTGCAGATCAGGACGTGCGAGCCGTAACCCCGGACCTTCGCCTCCGGTTGGGCTTTCGGCCCGCCGTTGTGGCTGTTGCCCCCAGATTTCCTCTTGCTCCTCTTTTTCAAGGCTTTCTTCGAAATGGTCGCCCCCACAAGCTGGTTTTTCTACTTTTCCACAAATGAGAGTCATTAGCGTCAATCAAATGTATACCACTTCTGGGGTTGGGACGTTATGATGTGCGGGTGTGGTTGATCGCGTCTAATGATTAAGGGGCCATGGCTGAAGCGGTAGAGAAGACGAACCTGTCGGACCCATCACTCTATATAAACCGGGAGCTTTCGTGGCTGGCGTTC
This sequence comes from Actinomycetota bacterium, assembly GCA_004563715.1. Lineage (GTDB taxonomy): Bacteria > Actinomycetota > Rubrobacteria > Rubrobacterales > Rubrobacteraceae > SIRX01. The sequence goes on from ML214227.1 coordinate 71,085, forward strand.
AACGAGCGGGTGCTGGCACAGGCCCGGGACGGGCGGCATCCACTGCTGGACCGGGTGCGCTTTGTCTCGATCTCGGAGACGAACCTGGACGAGTTCTTCATGATCCGGGTGTCGGGTTTGCAGCAGCAGGTGGCGGCCGAGCTTCCCAACCCGGTCCCCGACGGGATGACGCCCGAGGAGCAGCTCTCCCGGATAAGCGACATCACGAGGGAGTTCCTCGCCCGGCAGCGCGAGATATTGAACGGGGAGCTACTCCCCGCGCTGGAAGAGGAAGGCATTAGGATCGTGCCGCACAAGAGCCTGACGAAGACGGAGAAGCGGGACCTGCGCAAGCGGTTCGCCGAGGAGGTGCTGCCGGTACTGACCCCGCTGGCCATAGACCCGGCCCACCCCTTCCCGCACATCTCCAACCTCTCGCTGAACCTGCTGGTGGTCATAGAGGACGAGGGGCGCAAGGTCATGGCCCGCGTGAAGGTGCCGACGAGCATAGACCGCTTTATGCGCCTGCCGGAGAAGCCTGGCCGCGGCGACGAGGTCCGTCAGGAAGTCCGGCTGGTGCGGGTTGAGGAGGTTATTGCGGCGAACCTGGACGAGCTCTTCCCCGGAAAGAGGATCTCGGCCAGCTACGTCTTTCAGGTGACGCGCAACGCGGACTTCGTGATCGAGGAGGACGAGGCGGGAGACCTGCTTCAGGCCATCGAGGACGAGCTGGAGGGACGCTGGTTCGGCCAGAGCGTCCGGCTCGTGGTGTCCGACGCCATGCCGGAGGGCGTGCGCGAGTGGCTGGTGGACAACCTGGGCGTGAGGGAGAACACGGTGTACTGCGTGCCCGAGCCGATAGGGCTCGCGGACTTCGAGGACCTCACGCACCTGGACCGTCCGGACCTGCTCTACCCTCCGGTCACGCCGCGGGTGCCGCAGGAGATAAGGAGCGCGCGTTCGATCACCCAGGCGATCCGGCAGGGCGACATCCTGCTCTACCACCCCTACGACTCGTTCAACCCGGTCGTGGAGTTCGTGCGGGCCGCCGCCAACGACCCGAACGTGCTGGCCATAAAGCAGACCCTCTACCGGGTCGGGTCCAACTCCCCGATAGTAGAGGCTCTCTCGGAGGCCCGCGACGAGCAGACGCAGGTGGCCGTCCTGGTGGAGCTAAAGGCCCGCTTCGACGAGGAGCCGAACATCGTCTGGGCGCGCCAGCTGGAGGCGCGCGGCGTCCACGTCGCCTACGGGCTCGTGGGCCTCAAGACGCACGCCAAGATCTGCCTCGTCGTCCGGCGCGAGGGCTCGGGCCTGCGGCGCTACGTGCACCTGGGCACCGGCAACTACAACCCCTCCACCGCCCGCCTGTACACGGACTTCTCGTACTTCACCGACGACCCGGACCTGGTTGAGGACGCCTCGGACCTCTTTAACCACCTGACCGGCTACTCCGAGCAAGAGGAGTACAAGGCGCTGCTCGCCGCCCCTACGACCATGCGCGACGGCATCCTGCGCCTCATCGAGGAGCAGGCGGAGAAGGCCCGCCGGGGCGAATCGGCCCGCATCATGGGCAAGGCCAACTCCCTCACCGATCCCAGCATTATAGAGGCGCTCTACGAGGCGTCGCAGGCCGGAGTAAAGATAGACCTGGTGATCCGGGGTATCTGCTGCCTGCGGCCGGGCCTGGAGGGTGTCAGCGACAACATCCGGGTCGTCTCGGTGGTCGGACGTTTTCTCGAACACGCCCGCATCCTGATCTTCGGCGAGGGCCGGGGCGAAAAGGTCTACCTCGGTAGCGCCGACCTCATGCAGCGCAACCTCGACCGGCGGGTGGAGCAGCTATTTCCCCTGCGCCAGAAGCACCACCGGGACAAGGTCCGCCGCCTGCTGGAGCTACAGCTCTCCGATACCGCCAACGGCTGGGAGCTCCAGCCCGACGGCGATTTCGTGCGCCTCCGGCCGCAGGAAGACGAGGAGCCGCTGGACAGCCAGGATGTCCTGATCCGGGAAGGCTTCTAGAGCAGGGACAACATGCGGCTCCAGCGTCCCCGAAAACCCCGGGATACTTCTAGAAGATCCGATTGGCCACGATAATCCGTATATGTTACGATTTGCCGCTTTATCAATGAGCTTCAAGAAGAGGGGGTGCTTTCCAACTCCATGCCGGAACAGGTAGCCGCCGATCACAAGGACCAGCTGGAAGTCGAGTGGCAGTTCGACGCGCTGGACGTGAGGCCGATCGGGCGCTGGCTGGAGCGGAGATCCTCCGGGGAAGCTCCCACCGTTTCCGCCGGGGAGACGCGCGAGATCTCCGACACCTACTTCGATACGGAGGACTGGCGCATCTACCGGGCCGGGTACGCCCTGCGCGTTCGCCGGGCGGGCAGCAAAAAGCCCGAAGCCACGATGAAGCTCTTGAACCCCGCGGACGGGACGGCGGGCCTCCGGCGGCGGCGTGAGATCTCCGAGACCCTGGATGGAGAGGGCGCGGGGCCGGAAACCCTCGGCGACGCTCCCGGCCCGGTTGGGGAGCGGGTGCGTGCCCTGGCCGGTTCCCGGTCGCTCCGGCCCATCTTCGAGGTCGGCACCCGCCGGAGCGCCTACCCGCTCGTCCTCGACGGTGCGGAGGTAGGCGAGGTGGCGCTCGACGAGACCTCCATACCACTGGAGAACGGGGCGGAGCCCGCCGCGCTGCGGCGCGTGGAGGTCGAGGTCGAGCCTGAGGCGCTTCCGGCGGTCGAGCCGTTCGTGGAGAGCCTGCGTGAGGAGTGCCGGCTCGCGCCCGCGACCGCCTCCAAGTACGAGGCGGGGCTCTTCGCCCGCCAGCTCCGGCCACCCGAGCCGCCGGACCTCGGCCCCAAGGCTGTGGACGGCTCGCTCACGGTGGGAGAGGTGGCGTTCGCCGTGATGCGCGGGCAGTTCGAGAAGTTCCTGGCTCACGAGCCCGGGACCCGGCTCGGGGAAGATCCCGAGGAGCTGCACGACATGCGGGTTGCCAGCCGCCGGATGCGGGCCGCGATGCGGATCTTCGACGAGGCTCTGCCGGTCCGGGCGCGGAAGCTGCAGGAAGAGCTGCGCTGGATCGCGGGGGTGCTCGGGGAGGTGCGGGACCTCGACGTGCAGCTCGGGCAGATCGAGACCTGGATCTCCGAGGCCGTGCCGGAGGACCGGGAACCGCTCGGCGCCCTGCGCTCCGTGCTGGAGGAACAGCGGGAGAAGAACCGCAAGGCCATGCTCCGGGCTCTGGACTCCCGCCGATACGCAAACCTGATCGAATCTCTCACCGGTTTTCTGCGGCGGGGACCCTCCCGGCGCTCTCGGGCGGCGCGCCGGCCCGTGCTCGCCGTCGCCCCCGGCCTGATCAAAGACCGTTACCGTAAGGTGCGCAAGCTCGGCGACCGCCTGGCCGAAGACTCGCCCGGCGAGGACTACCACACGCTCCGCAAACGCGGCAAGCGCCTGCGCTACGCCCTGGAGTTCCTCTCGGACCTCTACGGCGACCCTGCGAAAGACCTCATCAAGCCGTTGAAGGCTCTTCAAGACGTGCTGGGAGACCATCAGGATGCCGAGGTCGCCGTTGCCAACCTCCGGGAGCTGAGTACCGCCAGGAGCCGGGGTCGCAAGCTGCCGCCGCAGGCCGTCTTCGTGATGGGCGGTATAGCCCACCGCTACCAGGTCCAGGCTCGGGAACTGCGCGGAAGGTTCCCGAAGGCTTACGGTGAGATCCGGGGCAAGCCCTGGAGAAAACTGAAGAAGGTGATGGAGAAGGCCCGACCCCGGGATGCAGCGGGGAGCGTCTGAGCCGTGGATCTCTACCTGGTGCGCCACGCCGTCGCCCACAGTCGAGACTACGAGCGCTGGCCCAACGACGCGGAGCGGCCGCTGACGCCCGAGGGAGAAGAGAGCTTCCGGGAGACAGCCCGGGGGTTGGAGGAAATCGCGTCGGAGATAGAAGTAGTTCTCAGTAGTCCCTACGTGCGGGCGTGGAGGACGGCCGAGATCCTGGCCGAACAAACCGGCTGGCCCGCCCCCGGCGTCCTGCCCGCGCTGGAGCCCGAGATCCCGCCGGAAAAAGTCGTGGCCGTGCTGGAGACTTATGGTGAGGTAGATTCGCTCGCCCTCGTGGGACACCGGCCCTGCCTGCACGAGCTGGCTTCGTACCTGCTCACCGGCGGAAAAGACGCGATAAACGTGGGCCTGAAAAAAGGCGGCGCGGCCTGCATCCGGTTTGTAGATGGGCCGGAACCGGGCGCCGGCAAGCTGCGCTGGCTGGTTACCCCGAAGCTTGTCTCCACGCTAAAGAACCTGTAAGCGTGTAGGGCAGGCAGGCCGCGCTACGTTTTCTTGAGGTGCAGCCGGGCGAACCGCTCCGGCGCCGGATACTCCGCGTTCAAGTCCAGCAGGGTCAGGTCTATCCCGTCCACCGGTACCTCTCCAACCGGCCACGCCCGAAACCGGGCGATGGTGGATACCAGCTCCCGGGGGGCGGGTGAGCCATCCGGGGCGTGGAAGTAGGCCAGGGTCAGGTGCGCGAGCCCGCCCGGGGCTTGCAGACCACAACTGTCGCAGAGAACGTCGCGCAGCTTGTCCAGCCTGCCCCCATCGTGCACCTCGATAAACGCGGCGCCAGGAAAGGCGTTCAGGTTGGCGAGCTCCACGCTGAAAGCGGGGAACGTCTCCAGGGCCTTGCGAGCCTCGGCTTCCACCTCGGTGAGCCTCTCGGGTGAGACTTCGTCCCGCTGCTGCGGGTCCGGGACCAGGAAACCCAGCGGCAGGATCGTAATGTGCATGAAGTGGTCCGGATGGAGCGTGACGAACGGCATGAGCTTCAGCGACTCCCGGATCGGGTCCAGGCGTGGGCGCAGGCGCGTGGCGTCTACCGGGACGACGAACGACGCCGCGAGCGAGCGGCCCTTCTGCCACGTGGGGTCCATGTGCCCGCCGAACTCCAGAAAGCCCCCGGAGACAAACCGCTCCCAGGCCTGCGCGTAGCGATCCATGCGCGCAACTGTAACAGATAAATCATTTTGCCCCAACGATGCCACCCGGAACTGCCCGAAGGCAATCTGGCGCTCTCTCTGAGTTCCGCTATCCCCCGCCGCAAGTCCTGCGGGAAGCTCTCCGGCAGTCCTTTCTCGGGCAGCGTGCGGCTGCTCGGGGCTAGAAGCGGGTGAGGCCCGCGAGCCCCCCGAACTCGTCGCGCAGGACGTCGGTGTTCTCGTTCTCGCCGCGCACGAACTCCAGTCGGGCGCCGCGGGCGGCGGCCAGGTCCACGAGCGCGTCCTTGAGGGGCCGGACGCGGGTCTCCTCGCCAGAGTAGGGGCTCTCCTCTCGGGTGATATCGAGGATGATCAGGCCGTCCGCGTCGGACCACCGCACGTCGCCCTCCAGCTCCCAGAGCACGACCAGGTGGTGTACCCGGTTCTCTTCCTGCAAGGCCGTAACGGTCTCCTCCAGGCCTCGGACGCCGCTCTCCCGGACCTCATCGAGCAGCGCGCGTTCGCGCTCGGACTCGGCGCGCTTGCGGGCGGCGTCCAGACGCTTCAGTATTTCGCCTTCGGAGGCGTCCAGCGGCACGGGCTCCTCGGTCGCCACCCGTTTTTTGACGTCCTCGGGCAGCCGGTTCCGGAACTCCACGAGCCGCTCGTGGGGTCCGGCCAGGATCAGGCGCCGCACCCCCTCCCGGAAGGTCAGGTCCCGGACCTGTTCGGCCAGCTGGTTGTAGAACTTCTCTACGTTGGCCTCCGTGCGGCGGCTGAAGCTGTCCTGATCCTGGCCCCCGCGCGGGTACGGCCGGCTGGGGGATAGGTCCAGTTCCTTGAAGCCGTTGCCTTTGACCTCCTCCGGGTCCTCTACATCCTGGAGCGGCGATACCACGAAGTACCGGAACCTCTCGGCGTCCAGTACAGCGGCCCCGTAGGGCTCCCACTCCTCCAGGATCATGAAGAGCGGGGAGACGTAAGGTTCGCCCCAGTGGAAGGTGTCGGGCAAGTCGACCTGCAAACGATAGACCTCGAAAAGATCATCCTCGTCCGCGAATATCACGAGCGTCCGGGCCCGGGGGTGCGTCTCTTCTTCGAGGTACTCCCGGACCCTCAGTTGAAGCCCCTCCGGGACGCCCTGATCGTTCATACCCTCCCTTAGCCGCACCAGGTAGGCCCGCTCCTGGTTCTCCGGGATGGCGGCGTTGACGCTCAGGTACGCCGAAAACACGGGTCCCGAACGATCCGATATAGAACCGATCGCCTGTCTCAACTCCTGTATCTGTGCCATGTCAGCTCTCTTTCTCTGCTTTCACGGGAGACTACACGGAGGGTTCCCAGCCGCCGGCAGGCGTAAACACTACCGGCGGACGGATCTCCGGCGGACGGCTGTTTTGCGCGCTTTTCGGCCGGGTAGTAGACAGCGTAGAGTCACGACCTACCGGAAGGAGGGACGTGGGACGTCACAAGAGGCCCAAGCAGGTCCCGGAAGGGGCGAAGGAGGCGGCGGACCCCAAGCCCGACGTGGAGCCGCAGATATCCGAAAGCCCCAAAGGAGACCCGTCTTCCCGTCTGGAGCAGTCCGACGAGCCCGCCGAAAACCCCGAAAAGCGCCGGGTTCGGGAGAAGTTGGAAGAGCGCGAGCGTCGAGACTAGCGCCGTGCCCGATACCGCCAACGGCTATCCCCTGCCGGGGGAGCTTGCCCGGTACGTCTCCGGCACGGAGTTCAACCCGGGCGAGTTGCGCGGGGTTTGCCGGAGAGCGGGGAGAGAGCCGGGCCGGGAAGACGCGGGCCGCGCCCGGTTCCTCTCGGCGGCGGAGATGGTGGCGCTGTGGCGCGGGCTGGACCTCCGGGCGTGGGAGACACCATAAGTGTTGCGCGACGCCCGCCTCGGCTACCTGGACGGCTACGACGAAGCCCTGACCTTGGGTACGCTAACCGGGGAGCAGACCCGCCACGCCGCCGAAGCCCGCTGGGGAGAAGGATGGAGAGGTAAGCTGGACGCCGCCCGGGCTAGAATTTGAGAGCTGCCGGGAGCCCGCCGACCACACCGGCGGAGCACCAGGACGATTACCGGGAGGTGGGTTCGAGGCCCTTCTCTATCTCTGCACAGCTCTCTGAAGGGTCCAGGTTATCGCGCAGCAGCGATTCCCCGAGCCCGAGCATCTCGACAACCCGGTCGTCGGTGACGGAGTAGTAGGCGTTACGCCCTTCGCGCCTCACCTCCACGTAGCCGCACCAGGCCAGGCAACGGAGGTGGTCCGAGACCCGGGGCTGCGGGGCGCCCAACGCCCGTACCAGCTCTCCGACCTTCATCTCGCCGCAGCGGACCAGTAGGAACAGGATGGAGAGCCGGGTGGAGTTGGCGAAGCCGTTGAAGAACCGGGCTAGCAAGCGCATGTCCTCGCTCTCGCGCCCCACGATAAATTCTTCCTTCAAATCCAACCCCACCACGTTCTCCTGCATCCGGTCTCCTTCTGAATCTTTTCCCTAGATATATATGCTGAAAGACATATTTTCTACGCTGCCGGGAGCTTTTGGGACAAATAGCCTACCCGGGTGTAACCCGAATGGTGTACGGATGGTTAGAAGGACGCATCCGCCGCTCCGGCGGACGCGTCCTTGCTGTCAGTCCGGCAGCCGGAAATCCGGGTCGGCGGGCAGGTCGATCACGTCCATCTGGGCCTTCTGGAGCTTGCCCGCGTAGTCCCAGTTCATCGCCTGCCAGCGGGTGAACTGGTCCAGGACCCAGATCCCCGAGAGCCGGCTACCGTTGCCCGAGCGGCCGTTGCCGCCGAAGGGCACGTGCGCCTCCGCGCCGCTGGTGGAGTTGTTGACGCTGAGCATCCCCGCGCCGTTGCGCTCCCGGAAGCGCAGGGCGTTCTCGGCGTCGCGCGTGTAGATGGCCGCCGAGAGCCCGTAGCCGTGGGCGTTGGAGAGGCGGACCGCCTCGTCGAGGTCCGCGAAGCCCGCGACGTTGACTATCGGGCCGAAGGTCTCGGTGTTGAAGAGTTCGTCGTCTTCCGTGACGCCGCTTACGATGGTCGGGTGGCAGTAGATGCCGGCCCCCGGCTCCCCGACAAAGCCCTCGCGCGGGTTGGCATCCGTTATGCGCCCGGTGCCGGTGGAGCCGTAGAGGGTGTGGTGATCGTGCACCAGATCCAGCCACCCCTCAAAGCGTTCGGCGAAACGTTCGCCGAGCATCGGGCCATAGAGGACGTCCTGGGTGGGGTCCCCGATGGGGGCCTCCCCGACGGCCCGGGCAAAACGGTTCAGGAACCCCTCGTAGACCGACTCGTGGACCAGGGCCGTACCCAGGGAGGTGCAGCGCTGGCCGGCGGTGCCGAAGCCGGAGAACAACGCGCCCTCGACCGCCAGGTCCAGGTCCGCGTCGGGCATGACGACGAGCGGGTTCTTGCCCCCGAGCTCCAGGCACGGCGACTGCAGGTGCCGCCCGCAGAGAGCCCCGACCTCCCGCCCGACCTCCGTGGAGCCGGTGAAACCGACCTTGTCCACGAGACCCGCCTCCAGCGCCCGTTCGAGCCCTTCAAAGGCTACCGGCCCCTCGCACTGCACGACGTTCACCACGCCTTCGGGGAGGCCGCCGTGGAGGAGTATCCGGGCGAACGCGTCGCCGATGGCGGCGGAGTACTCGGCGGGCTTCCAGACCACGGCGTTGCCGCAGGCCAGCGCCGGGATGATGTACCAGGAGGGCACGGCGGCCGGGAAGTTGCCCGCCGTGATGACCGCCGCCACGCCGACCGGCACGCGGAAGGTGAAAAGTTGTTTGTCCGGCATCTCGGAGGGGACGGTCTGGCCGTAGAGCCGCCGGCCCTCGCCGGTAAAGAAGTCGCAGGTGTCGATGACCTCCTGCACCTCGCCTAGAGACTCGGTGTAGGTCTTGCCGATCTCGCGGGTAACGAGCCGGGCGAGCGGCTCCTTGTTGGCCTCAAAGAGGCGTCCGATCTGCTTTATGGAGTTCGACCGGATCGGGGCTGGCACGGAGGCCCACTCTTTCTGCGCCTCTCGGGCCGCCCGGCACGCCTCGACGAACGTTCCGGCGTCTCCCAGGGCTACTTCCGCCACCACGTCGCCGGTCCGGGCCGGGTTGAGGGAGCTTATCCGGCCGCCCGGAGCGTCTTCCGGACGGCGTCCCCCAACGATCGAGGACACAAGGCGGCCGGGGTGGAGGGTTTCTTCGCGGGCGTCGGTGGTGCGCATTAGCCTGCCTCCTGGGTGGTTCCCGGGTAGGAGCGTTGGTAGTCCGATCGGATTATCCCACACCCAGCCCGCACCGGGGAGCCCGGTGCGCCGGCACGTTGCCCGAAAGTTAAATCTAGCTTATTCTTCCGGGCGTGTGCGGTGGTGCGTGGGCGGTATTCAGTACGTCCGTGACATGGTGCATAATGCTCTACGTCACGAAAGGCGGCTCCCGCAGGGAGCGCTCTAGAACACACGGCGGGGAAGGGAGGCTGTCATAGAAGACAGAGGAGAGCGGCGGGAGCAGTGGGCTGGCAAGCTGGGCTTTATCCTGGCCGCCATCGGCTCCGCCGTCGGGCTGGGGAACATCTGGCGCTACCCTTACGTGGCCTACGAGAACGGCGGGGGGGCCTTTCTACTACCGTACTTCATCGCCCTTTTCACGGCGGGCATACCGATCCTGATCTTGGAGTGGTCGCTGGGCAACAAGTACCGGGGGGCCGGGCCGCGCGCCTACTGGAACCTCTCGCGGCGCTTCGAGTGGGTCGGCTGGTGGCAGGTTGCGGGATCTTTCATGATCAGCACCTACTATATGGTGATTATCGGGTGGGTGCTAGCCTACACGTACTTCTCGTTCGGCACCCAGTGGGGTTCGGACACGGAGAGTTTCTTCACCGGCGAGTTCCTGGGCGTTACGGATAGCTTCTGGGAGATCGGCGGCTTGCAGTGGCGGGTGCTGCTGCCGGTACTCATTGTCTGGGCCATCGTGTACTGGTTGCTGATGCGCGGGGTCAGCCGGGGAATAGAGCTCGCCAGCAGAATCCTCATACCAACGCTGGCCGTGATGATCCTGATCGTCGTTATCCGGGGGGTTACGCTCCCCGGCGCTGGGGAGGGCCTGAACGTGCTGCTCACGCCGGACTTCTCGGCGCTCGTGCAGCCGGGGGTCTGGATCGCCGCCTACGGGCAGGTCTTTTTCTCGCTCAGCATCGCGTTCTCGATCATGATCACCTACGCCAGCTACCTGCCGCGCCACTCGGACCTCTCCAACAGCGGTTTCGTGATGGGGCTCTCGAACTCGGGCTTCGAGTTCCTGGCGGCGCTGGGCGTGTTCGGGGTGCTGGGCTTTCTGGCCGTTCAGCAGAACACGGAGGTCACCGAGGTGGCGGCCGAAGGGGTGGGGCTGGCGTTTATCGCCTTTCCGCAGATCATCAACGAGTTGCCGGCGCTCAACTCCTTTTTCGGGCTCATGTTCTTCGGGGCGCTGCTGTTTGCGGGGCTGACCTCGGCCGTATCGATCTTGGAGGCTTGCATCGCGGCGGTGCGCGAGAAGTTCGGCCTCTCCCGTCCGGTCGCGCTCAACGCCGTGTGCGGGCTGGCGTTCCTGGTCAGCATGCTCTACGTCACGGGCGGGGGGCTCTACTACCTGGACACGGTGGACCACTTTATCAGCAACTACGGCCTGGCACTCTCCGGCTTTGTCGAGGTCGTGCTGGTGGCCTGGATAGTCCGGCAGCTCGGCAGCCTCCAGCAGTACATCAACGACGGATCTTACATCCCGGTCGGCAGGTGGTGGACCTTCTCTCTCTCCGTTCTCACCCCCGTCGCCCTGGGAGCGGTGATCGCTTTCAGCATCTACGAGGAGCTGACGAGCGCCTACTCCGACTATCCCGTTAGCGGTCTCATCCTGGTCGGTGGAGGAGTGGCCGTGGGGATAATACTCGTCGGCTTTGTCTTTCAGGCGATCAAGTGGCGCGAGAGAAGGGAGGTCTCCTGATGGGTGCCGGGGCCTGGATCATGTTCATCATCGGTGCCACGCTTTTGTGGGGCGGGCTCGCGGTGGCCATAGCCAACTACCTGAGGTCCGCGAGGCAAGAAAGCCGGAGAGGCGGAAGCTCCGGGCAGTAAGACCCGGAGAGGGAGACAACGTCTACCGCCGCGCGCACCAATCCTGCTAGCCGGACACGCGAGGTTTTTGTCCGGCTAGCCGTATCTGCTCCCCGAACGGGTGCAGTAGGCTGGACGAGGAGACGTAAGGAGCGCAAAAGTGTAACATATGTTTCTAAAACTGTACCCTCGGACAAAGGATGGTCCACATGACGATATCTTTTCCGGCGCTGGCCACCTTCGGGGTCTATCTGATCGGGATGTTGGGGATCGGGGTCTGGGTCTACCAGCGCAACAAGAACCTGACGGACTTCGTGATCGGCGGCCGCACCTTGGGAAGCTGGGTGGCGGCCTTGAGCGCGCAGGCGAGCGACATGAGCGGGTGGCTGCTCTTGGGGTTGCCGGGGGCGGCGTACGCCGGGGGGTTGGGGGCCGGGTGGATCGCGGTCGGTCTCGCCGTAGGCACTTACTTCAACTGGCGTTTGATCGCCTCGCGCCTGCGCATCTACACCGAGCACGCCGGGGCCCTGCAGCACGAAGGCGGCTCCATAACGCTCTCCGAGTACTTCGAGAACCGATTCGAGGACCGGAGCCACCTCCTGCGGGTAATATCGGCGGTCGTAATCATCGTCTTCTACTCCATCTACGTGTCCTCCGGGCTGGTCGCCGGGGGCATACTCTTTAACGAGATCTTCGGCATAGACACGACGGTCGCCATCACCGTCGCGGCCCTGGTTATCGTCTCCTACACGTTCCTCGGCGGTTTTCTAGCTGTCAGCTTCACGGACTTCTTCCAGGGCTCTCTCATGTGGCTCGCCCTGATGGTGGTGCCGGTAATAGCCATACTGAGCATCGGTGGCTTCAACCCGCTCATCAGCGGTCTGGAGGCGAAGGAACCGGCGCTTCTGTCGCCGGTGGGCAACGTGAGCCTCGAGGACGGAAGCTGGACCGCGGCGGGCACCCTGGGGACCGTGCTCATACTCTCGGGGCTCGGGTGGGGCCTGGGGTACTTCGGCCAGCCGCACATCCTGGCGCGGTTTATGGGGATAAGGTCCGCTTCCGAGGTCCCCAAGGCGCGCCTCATAGCGGTCGTGTGGGTGCTAACCGCGCTCACGGCCTCGATGGTCGTCGGCCTGATCGCCATAGAGTACTTCAGCGAGCAGCTCGCCAATCCCGAGACGGCGTTCATCAACATGGTCCAGGACGTGTTCAATCCCTGGATCGCGGGTATCCTGCTGGCCGCCGTGCTGGCGGCGATCATGAGCACCGCCGACTCTCAGCTCCTGGTCGCCTCCTCGGCGCTCTCGGAGGACTTCTACCGCACCTTCCTCAACCGCGAGGCGTCGGACAACGTGCTGTTGTGGGTCGGGCGGATAACCGTGGTCGCGGTCGCCGTCGTCGCCTACGTGCTGGCGCTCGGCGGCGGCACGGTGCTGGACCTCGTCGCCTACGCCTGGGCCGGGTTCGGGGCGGCGTTTGGGCCCCTGATCATCATGTCGCTGTTCTGGCGGCGCATGAACCGCTGGGGCGCCCTGGCCGGTATGGTCGGCGGCGCGGCCACGGTCGTGCTGTGGCGGCAGCTCGACCCGTTCGGGTGGGGTCTTTACGAGATACTGCCCGGCTTTATCGTGGCCTTCGTGCTGATAGTGGTCTTCTCCCTGATCGGGCCGGAGCCCTCCGAGCAGATGAACGCGGACTTCGATATGGTGAACGACAACGCCGAGAGCCGTTCCTAGAGCGGCGAGGGAGGGATTTTGGGTCTTTTGGACAGAGCTATAGCCGGCTCCGTAACGGTCATCCCCCGGCCGGTGGTCAAGCGGGTCTCGAGCCGTTACATCGCGGGCGAGGACCTCGAAAGCGCCCTCGCCACGATCCGACGGCTCAACGAGGCTGGCTGCGTCGCCACGGTTGACGTGCTCGGGGAGACCTCGGACGACAAGGGCGAGGCCTCGGCTAAGCTGAAGGACTACAAGCAGGTCCTGGAGGGCCTGGACGAGCATAACCTCACTTCGGGCATCTCGGTCAAACTGACCGGCCTCGGGCTGCTATTTAACGAGGAGCTCTGCCGGGCGAACCTGGAGGAGATCGTCGCTCACGCCGCGGAGAAAAAGCGTTTCGTGCGGGTGGACATGGAGGACTCCCCGCACACGAGCGCGACGCTCGGGATGGTCCACGACCTGCACGGGCGCTACGGGAACGTCGGGGCCGTCATCCAGGCCTACATGCGCCGCAGCATCGAGGACGTGGACCGCCTCGTAGAGGCCGGCATCTCCGTCAGGCTGTGCAAGGGCATCTACGACGAGCCCCGCGAGATAGCCTACAAGGACTTCGACACCGTGCGCCAGAACTACATCTTCTTGCTAGAGGAGATGTTGAAGGGCGGCCTCTACGTCGGGATAGCGACGCACGACGAGTTCCTGATCTGGCACGCCTTGAGGCTCGTACACCAGCTCGAAGTGCCGGACGACCGCTACGAGTTCCAGATGCTCCTGGGCGTGGACGAGGAGCTGCGGAACATCCTGGTCGGTGCCGGGCACAAGGTCCGGGTCTACGTGCCGTTCGGCGAGGAGTGGTACGAGTACTCTACCCGCCGGCTCCAGGAAAACCCCAAGATAGCCCGCTACGTCGCCGAAGACGTGATCCGCAGCGTGGTAAAAACGGTGAAAAGATAAGCTGGGAGGAGAGCTATGGGTCTTCCACCATACAAGAACGAGCCGTACCTGGACTGGTCGGACGAGTCGAATCAGAACGTGATGCGGGCCGCCCTCCAGAAAGTCGAGGGTGAGCTTGGCAAGAGCTACCCGCTCGTTATCGGGGGCAAGCCGGTGGAGACGGACGGGGAGATACCCTCCGTCAACCCGGCGAAGCCCTCGCAGGTCGTCGGCCACGTCGGCCGCGCCACGGAGCAGGAAGCCGACATGGCCCTGGAGGCGGCCACCCGGGCCTTCGAGACCTGGAGCCGGACGGAGCCGGAGGCCCGGGCCCGGATAATCCTCCGGGCGGCGGCCATCATGAAGCGGCGCAGGTTCGAGATGCTCGCCTGGGAGGCCTACGAGGGCGGCAAGCCCTGGGCTGAAGCCGACGCCCAGGTGGCGGAGGCCATAGACTTCCTGGAGTACTACGCCCGGGAGATGCTCCGCCTCAAGGACGGCAAGGACGTATACCCCGTGGCCGGCGAGGAGAACCGCTACGTCTACCAGCCGATGGGGGTGGGCGTCGTCATCGCGCCGTGGAACTTCCCGACGGCCATCCTAACGGGGATGTCGAGCGCGGCCATCGTCACCGGCAACACGGTGGTCCTGAAGCCCTCAGAGCACACCTCCGTTATAGGGGCGAAGGTGGCGGAGATCTTCGCGGAGGCCGGGTTGCCGGAGGGGGTCCTCAACTTCCTGCCGGGGTACGGGAGCGAGATCGGGGACTACCTCGTCGACGACGCGCGGACGCGCTTCGTCTCGTTTACCGGCTCGATGAAGACGGGCCTCAGGATCAACGAGCGGGCCGCCAAACAGCAGGAGGGTCAGCGCTGGATCAAGCGCGTAATCGCCGAGATGGGCGGTAAGGACGCCCTGGTGGTGGACGACTCCGCCGACCTGGACGCCGCCGCCGGCGACCTGGTGTACAGCGCCTACGGCTACGCGGGCCAGAAGTGCAGCGCCGCCAGCCGCGCCATCCTGCACCAGGACATCTACGACGAGTTGCTCCAGAAGGTGGTCGAGAAGGCCCGCGCCCTCAAGGTCGGCGCCCCGGAGAGCCCGGAGGTCTTTATGGGGCCGGTGCAGAACGAGCCGCAGTTCGAGAAGGTTGCCAGCTACATCGAGGTCGGCGACCAGGAGGCCGAGCGGGTGCTGGGCGAGGAGCCCGGTGACGGGGAAGAGGGGTACTTCGTAAAGCCGGCCATCTACAGCGGTGTGACCCCGGAGGCGCGGCTGGCGCAGGAGGAGATCTTCGGCCCCGTCCTCTCCGTGATGAAGGCCCGCGACTTCGACGAGGCCCTCAAGATAGCCAACGACACACCCTACGGCCTGACCGGCGGCGTCTACTCCAAGAACCGGGACCATCTGGAGAAGGCCCGGACCGAGTTCCAGGCCGGCAACCTGTACTTCAACCGCACCATCACCGGCGCCCTGGTCGGCGTGCAGCCTTTCGGCGGTTTCGGCCTCTCCGGCACCGACTCCAAGGCCGGCGGCCCCGACTACCTGCCGCTGCACATGCTCCCGAGGACCGTGGTCGAGAGGTTCTGAACATAAGATAGGGACCGGATTGGCCGGCCCCTATCTTTCTACGCGCTCTATACGGCCCGCACCATAACGGCGTCGGCGATTATGTAGCCGCGGCCGCCGGTCCTGCGGCGCACCCTCACCCAGGGCCTGTCTCCGGCGTCCATCGTGAAGGTCCCCAGCCTCACCCACCGGCCGCCGTTTCGACGCTGGTTGACGACGATCCGCTGCCAGCCGTTGGCGGTGCGGACCAGGAAGTTCGTCCGGTTGTTGTACCCGGCGTCCGCCGGCCACCGGGCGAAGATCGCGTACCGGCCCTTTTTGGGGATCCTGATCCTGAACCGCGCCGTATCGTTTACCTGCCGGGGGGTGGTGTAATGGTAGTCGTCGCGGAACTTCTGATTGTTCCAGGAGCTCACCTTCCAGGCGTTGGAGGCCCGGAACCTCGGCGAGGCGTTGTCCACTATTTGACGGTAGGTAGTAGAGTTGCCGGCGTCCGCGTGCTGTTTGACGAGCCTCATGTACCGGCTCCAGTCCCAGTGGACGCCGGGGTCCGTGTGGCACCCCACGCCGCCGCCCGCGCCGGAGCAGCCCGGCACCTCGTTGTGGCCGACTATGTGCTTGCGGTCCATCGGGATCTTGTACTTCTTGCACAGGTAGGCCGTGAGCCGCGCCGACGAGTTGTACATGTTGCTGGTGAACCACTTGGAATCCGAGACGTACCCCTCGTGCTCGATACCTACAGAGGTCCGGTTGTAGTCCCACCAGCCGGCGTGGTAGGCGATGTCTTTCTCCTCCACCGACTGGCCTACCGCCCCGTCCGAGGAGCGTACGGTGTAGTGGGCCGAGACCCCGGCCCGCGAGTCCCTGAACCAGTTCAGGGCGCTCGACCACGAGCCCTGCACCACGTGGATGATGACCTTGTTTATGGGAGCCGGATACCGGGTGCCGTTGTACGTGTAGTGACTCGGACGGCTGGCCGCCATGTAGTTGCCCGAGGCCGCCCCGTACCAGGTGGCGCGCCCGTAGTCCGGCCTCGCCACCTCAGCCTACCCCCAGACGGCTCAATACTTCGGCGGCTACGCCCTGGGCCCTGAGGGTCACCTGTTCTCCGGCCCTGTTCCTTCCGGCGGCCCCGCGGGACATAGCTTCGGCTACCTGCCCGGCGTAGATCGAACCTCCCCCGACGCCGGCCGCCGCGGGGGTGTCTTTCCTCGCGCCGAGCGCGACGAGGGCGCCTTGGCCGGAGACGGCATCTACCCAGCTTCCGGCTTCTTCCCGGTTCAGCGTTCCCTGTTGGCCGGCCCGCTCGCGGGCGGTGTCCCTCAACACCGGGCGGCCCTGCTTTTTGCGGGCCTCGGCCAATAGCGCCGCCCCGCCCCGGATGTTGGAGCGCCGCTCGGTCTTGAGCTTCTGCTCCGAGATGCCGGTCAGGCGCGAGGCCTCGCCCAGGGTATCCGAGGAAGGGTTTTTGACGAGGGCCATGATCCCGTACCCGCCCCAACCGTGCAGGGAACCCTCCTCGTACTCGCTGGCGCTTGGGGGCGGCATCTCCCAGCGGGTGTTGACGTATCCCATGGCAATGAGGAGCCCCACCGGCACCCCGAACTCCTTTGCGGCCTCCTCGAACTCCCGCATCAGCGAGGACTCCGGCTGGGCCAGGGCGCTCGAAGACCCCAGGGAACCCGCCAGCATCGCCCCGGCGGTCCCGGCGGCGGCCATCTTCAGAAAGGCTCGCCGGTCTATGGCATGGTCGGCAGAAGCAGCCGGTGTTGGATCCGAACTTCGAGAACTCATTTCCCCTCCTTCGTGGGACGCGCTTTCGCAACAGCACGTCTTTATGCTGCGCCATGATAATCGGACGCGCTTGAGAAAACTTAAATTTCTTGATCTTTTTTAGAGGCTGCGCGGGTAGGGAGGCGATAAGGCTATGTTGACCGCGTTGAAGGCGGGCACAAGATGCTCGATCATTCGGGGGAGTTCTCCAAGCTTCCCCAATGGAAGGA
>SIRX01000035.1 GCA_004563715.1 Actinomycetota bacterium
CCACCGCCGGGACCATCGGCTTCGTGGCTTTCATCGCGCCGCACATAGCGCGGCAACTCGGCGGTCCCCGGCACGGCGGCCTGCTCCCGGTCGCGGCCATGACCGGCGGCGTGATCGTGGTTCTGGCCGACCTCGTCGGACGCACCATCTTTGCCCCCATCGAGATACCCGCCGGCATCATCACCTCCATTATCGGGGCGCCGTACTTCCTGTACCTGCTCTACCGCACCAGCCAGACGAAGTAGCAAGAAAGGAAAGGACATGACGAAGACAATCGAGCGGCCGGCGAGCAAGCCACCTACCCGGCCGGAGATAGACGATGTGACCCGCCGCGAGTTCCTGATCGGGGCCGCGGGGTTGCTGTTGCTCCCGGTGGGGTGCGGGAGCGGTGGAGGAGGTGCGGGCGAGGACACATCTGACGAGACCCGCACCATCGAGCATGCCTTCGGGGAGGTAGAGGTCCCGGTGAGGCCCAAGAGGGTGGTCGTGTTGAACATGATCGCCTTCGACCCGGCGGCGTCCTTCGGGCCGCAGCCGGTGGCGAGCGTGTCGAACCTCGTCTCGCTGCACAACGGGCAGCTAGAAGAGATCGGAACCGAGCTCGACCCGGCGGAGCCGAGCCTGGAAGCGATAGCCGCGCTGGAGCCGGACCTGATCCTGCACGCCGGCATGGAGGGGGAGCTCTTCTCCTCCGGCAGCTACGAGCAGTTCTCCGAGATCGCCCCAACCGCCGTCTACGAGTTCGAGTCCGACGCGAAGTGGAAAGACTACTTCCTCTTCTACGCCAACGCTTTGAACGAGTCCGAGGCGGCCCGCGAGGCTCTGGCGAACTACAAAGCCCGCGTTGCCGGCTTGCGGGAGCGTCTGGGAAACCCCGGGGACACGAGCGTCGCGGTGTTGCAGGTGACACAGGAGAACATCCGCAACTTCCGCGTGGACTACTCCTTCTCCGACTCGATCCTCGACGAAATCGGTTTCGCGGGAACGCCGGAAGTACCCGAAGAGTTCTCCCTTGAGCTTCTGCCAGAGGTCGAAGCCGACCACCTGTTCGTCTACACCTTCGGGGGTACGGAGGCCGAGGAGCAGGCGGTATCCGAAGCCCTGGACGACGTGACCTCCTCCCCGCTCTGGGAGCGGGTTCCGGCGGTGCGCGAGGGACGAGCCTACGAGGTGGAGGACTACTGGTTCGGGTTCGGCCTGACCGCCGCGAACGCCGTTCTCGACGACATCGAAAAGCACCTGCTCGCGGAAGGAGAGCGTACCTGATGCGCGACGCGGAGAACGGGACGCCCCTGGCCGCGACCCTGGAGCGCCTGGCCACCATGAAGGTCGAGGACGAGGAGGTGCAGCTCTCCGCCCGCCTCGGCCTCCCCGACGGGCCCGGGTGGGTGACGGTCGAGGGCCTCGCGAAAAACCCCGCGCTCCTGGAAGACCTCCTGGCGCGCCTCGGGCGCGAGTACGAGATGGAGTACCGCCCCTTCACCGGGACCACGTTGCTCCGTGACTACCTCTGGCGCTCCCTCTCCACCGCCGTCGCCGCGCTCCTCACCGAGAGGCGTCTGCCGGACCTGCGCACGTCGAACGTGGCGCTCCGCTTCGACGGGAGCGGGTTCGTCGAGGGGCTGGCCTTCTTGGAGCCACGCTTCTTCGCCCTGCCGGACGACCCGGAAGCCGCACACCCGGACGCGGCGGTGGTCCCGTCGGAGGACGCCCTGCTCGGCGAGCTGCGCGGGACGCTCTCTGAGACGCACCTGCCGGCGGTGGTCCCCGCGCTGCGGGGCTTGCGGGTGCGGCGGGGGACGCGGGCGCTGCAACGGGCCGTCTCCGACGTGTGCGCCGAGGCGCTCATGTTCGTGGGGCGGGATCTGGGCCGCGAAGACGAAGGGTGCGCGCTGGCCGAGAGCCTGCTCTCCGCGCCGTCACCCCTCCAGGCCCCGGCCAACTACTACGTGCTGGAGTATCCGGGCGGCACCGAGCGGACGCGCATCCGGCACACCTGCTGCCTGTACTACAAGGTCGGGGACGGCTGCTGCTTCACCTGCCCGCGCAAGACCGACGAGGAGCGGGTGCGGCAACTCACGGAGGACGAGCAATCGGAGGTGGAAACGGCGTGAGCAAGCTCAAGACAGACGACGTCATCCTCGCGTACGACGCGGCCGTTATCATAGACAGGCTCACCGTCGAGGTGCCGGCGGGCAGGATCACCTCCGTCGTCGGGCCCAACGGCTGCGGCAAGTCCACCCTGCTGCGGGCGCTGGCGCGCCTGATGAAACCCAGAGGCGGCGCCGTCTACCTCGACGGGAACGCCATATCCAGGCTCCCCACGCGCGAGATCGCCCGCCGATTAGGCATCCTGCCCCAGAGCCCGGAGGCCCCCGAGGGCCTCACCGTCCGGGAGCTGGCGGCCCAGGGCCGCTACCCGCACCAGAGCTGGTTCCGGCAGTGGTCCAAGGCCGACGAGCGGGCCGTCGAGAAGGCGCTGGAGACCACCGGGGTGCTGGAGTTCGCCGACCGGCCGCTGGATACGCTCTCGGGCGGCCAGCGGCAGCGGGCCTGGATCTCGATGGCCCTCGCCCAGGAGACCGAGACCCTGCTCCTCGACGAGCCCACCACCTTCCTGGACATGGCCCACCAGCTCGAGGTCCTCCAGCTCCTCAAGCGCCTCAACGAGGAGGAGGACCGCACGGTGCTCATGGTGCTCCACGACCTCAACAACGCCGCCCGCTACTCCCACCACATCATCGCGCTCAGCGAGGGGGCGGTCTTCACCGCCGGGCCGCCCGTCGAGGTCATGACGCCCCGACTCTTCCGGGAGGTTTTCCACGTCGAGGCGGATATCGTCCCCGATCCCCGGAGCGGCATACCGTTGTGCATCCCCCACGGGCTCTGCTACTCGACCAACGGCTCATCCCCGGATCACCTGGAGGCGGTCCGTTTCAGCCCGGCGGACAGGAGCGGGACTTGAGAGACGAAACACTTCGGGAAGTCACCACATCGCCCGCGTGGAAGGTTAGTTGTAGAGAAACTGGCACCGACCTGGAGGAGTGAGATGAATTTCGAGAGACCTGGCGCAGCGACGTGCCGGAGCACGATGCGTGTCAAAGTGTTGGAACCCTGTAAGATGCGGCGGCTCCGAAAGCCGGTCGGCCAGCGAGCGTCCGGCCCGCTCCCAACCCGGAGGGAGTTCCTGATCGGGGCCGGGAGCCTTCTGCTACTGGCGCCCTATGGCTGCGGGGAGGGTAGGTCTGAGACGGGCGGGGAAGACACCGCCGATACGCGCACCATCGGACACGTGATGGGAGAGACGAGGGTACCTGGAAGCCCGGGTCGGGTAGTGGTTACGGACAGGTTTCCTCTAGACACGGCCCTGGCCGTGGAGGCCCCGCTCGTCGGCGTACCGGCGCCTTCGAACCTCCCGGACTACCTTAGAGAGAGGGTAGAAGGCATTGCCTCAATAGGTGACGAGGCCAGCCCCAGCCTGGAAAGCATAGCCGCCCTGGATCCCGACCTCGTAGTCGGTTCCGTCTTCACTTTCGAAGACTCCTACGAAAACTTCTCACAAATCGCCCCGACGGTGCCGATAGACGACGAGGACAGCGGCCGGTGGAAGGAGATCCACGCTAAGGTCTCCGAAGCCCTCGGCAGAGCTACCGAAGGTGAATCGGTCGTGGATAGATACCACGCCCGCGTAGACGAATTCAAGCGGTCGATAGAGGGGCAGACTTTGCCCGAGGTCTCTGTAGTGAGGCCCCGCGAAGACGGCATCCGACTCTACGGAAAAGCCTTTTTCAGCGGCCTGGTACTGGAGGACGCCGGGCTCCCGCGGCCGCCGGCTCAGGACGTGGAAGAGACAGAACCGCTCGATATCTCCAGGGAGCTTACCCGAAAGGCCGACGGCGACGTCATATTTGTCTGGTCGTTCAGCCCGGAAGAACGCGAGGAGTGGCAGAAGATAAAAGAGGATCCGCTCTGGAACCGGCTCCGGGCCGTACAGAGCGGCAGGGTCTACGAGGTAGGCGCCCACTGGTACGGGAGCGGGCCGCTGGCCGCCAACGCGATCCTCGACGACCTCGAGAAGTATCTGCTCGAAGACAGCAGTAGTCCGTAGAAGGGAGTCCCAGTGATCAAAGCCATAAAACATCCGCGGACCCGAGCCCGGCTGCTGGCGGCCCCGCCCGTGCCGGGTATAACCAACGACCTCACCCGCCGCCGCTTCCTGGCAGGAGCCGGCAGCCTCCTGCTGCTCGCTCCCTACGGCTGCGGCGACGGTGGGTCTGGGGCGGGTGGCGATACTACCTCCGAGACGCGTACCGTGCGGCATGCGATGGGCGAGGCGGAGGTGCCGGCGGAGCCCGGCAAGATCGTCGCGGTTACCGGCCAGATGGACCTCGACGCCCTGCTCGCGCTCGGCATACAGCCGGTCGCCGCCGGGGCCAACTTCGAGGACGACACCGCAGTCAACCCCTGGTCGGAAGAAAAGCTGGAGGACGACGTAGAGGTCTTCAGGTTCCGGCCGGAGGTAAACGTGGAGCAGGTAGCCACCTTCGAGCCGGACCTCATCATCGGCCACGAAGGTTGGATGGAGCCAGTCTACGACCAAATCTCGCAAGTTGCGCCCACGGTCGTTGTCCCCTACGACGGCGGGGTGGAGGGCGAGGACGCCATGTGGTACGAACCCATGCGCATAGTGGCTCGTGCCGTCGACCGGGAGGAACGCGGCGAGGAGGTGCTTTCCGAGATAGAGACCGCGTTGGAGCAGGGCCGCGAGCGGCTCTCCGGGCTCGGGGACCTGAAGGTTTCCGTCTTTACGGCCCTGGAAGGCTACCAGGCGTACTACACGCCGCAGAGCTACCCGGGGTACGTGCTGGAGCAGCTCGGCCTCGACCGGCCCGAGGCGCAAAAGGAGATCCCGGCCGGGGTCGAAGATCCTTCGGGGATCGAGTTCAGCAACGAGCGCCTGGACATCCTCGACGCCGACGTGGCCTTTTGCCTGAACTTCGGCGAAGAGGAGTACCTCGACGGCTGGGAATCCCGGCCGCTCTTCCGCTCCCTGGAGGTGGTGGAGGGTGGCAACTACGTCCGGCTCTCCGAAGCGGAGTCCAACTACTGGTACTATCCGACCGTCTTCACGCCGTCCCTGATGATCGAGAGCCTCCTGGGACACCTGGAGGAGCTGGGTTTTCTGGAGGCTCGGTGAGCCTAAAGCCCCTCGTAGCTCTCGTCCAGCGTAAGCTCCGTGTCCGGCGGGCAGGGGACGGAGAAGCGCCCCCCGTCCACCAGGTCGGCCTTGCGCCAGACGCCGTCCTCGTCGCGGAAGTGCCGCTCGATCCTTCTCGTCTCCTGGTGCACGATCAGGTACGCCTCCACGCTCGGGACCTGACGGTAGACCATCAGCTTCTCCCGCCGGTCGGTGGCCTCGCTGCTCGGGGAGACGACCTCGACGAGCATGCACGGCGCATCCTCGATGTAGGGATCATCAGACTCTCT
>SIRX01000036.1 GCA_004563715.1 Actinomycetota bacterium
GCCGCGGATATCGACCACGAGGTGCTCGTCGTCAACGACGGCAGCACGGACGGCACCGAGGACGTCCTGCGGGGTCTCCGGGACCGGTACCCGGCCTTCCGGTACGTAAACAACGGGCCGCCCAACGGGTTCGGGCTCGCGATCCGGGAGGGCCTGGAACGCTTTGCCGGCGACGCCGTGGCCATAGTGATGGGGGACGGCTCGGACAGCCCGGAGGACGTGGTGGCGTACTTCGACAAGCTGCAGGAAGGCTACGAGTGCGTCTTCGGGTCGCGCTTTCTCAAGGGCAGCCGCCTCGCCGGTTACCCGCGCCACAAGCTGCTGCTCAACCGCCTGGCCAACCTCTTCGTGAAGGTGCTGTTCTCCCTGGACTACAACGACACGACCAACGCCTTCAAGTGCTACCGGCGGGAGGCCATAGAAGGAGCCCGGCCGCTCATCTCCCGGCACTTCAACCTGACCGTCGAGCTGCCGCTCAAGGCCATCGTCCGGGGCTACAGCTACGCGGTCGTCCCCATAAGCTGGACAAACCGCGAGAGCGGCATCTCCAAGCTGCGGCTCCGGGAGATGGGCAGCCGCTACCTGTTTATCGTGCTCTACCTGTTTCTGGAGAAGCACCTCGCGCGCGGCGACTACCGGCGCCCCAGAGAGGAGCTCCGGGACGCGGCGGCCGGCGGGAAGGAGCGATGAAGCCCCGGTCGGTGCTGGTAACCGGGGGCGCGGGCTTTGTCGGCTCCAACCTGGCGGTCGGGTACAGGCTGCGCCACCCCGAGTGCCGGGTCCTCGCGCTGGACAACCTCAAGCGCAGGGGGTCCGAGCTGAACCTGCCCCGGCTGCGGGAGGCCGGGGTGGAGTTCGTCCACGGCGACATCCGCAACCGGGAGGACCTGACGGAGCTGGATCTGGACCTGATCCTGGAGTGCTCCGCCGAACCCTCCGTGCTGGCGGGTTACGGCGGCTCGCCGGACTACCTGATCAATACGAACCTGATCGGCACGCTCAACTGCCTGGAGCTGGCCCGCAGCCGGGGGGCGGACTTTATCTTCCTCTCCACCAGCCGGGTCTACCCCATCGGGGCCCTCGAAGGGCTCCGCTACACCGAAGACGAGACCCGCTTCGTCCTGGAGGACGAGCAGCCCTCCCCGGGGGCCTCGGCCCGGGGTATCTCCGAGGCGTTCCCGATCCAGGGCGCGCGGTCGCTCTACGGGGCGACCAAGCTCGCCTCCGAGCTGTTCGTCGAGGAGTACCGGGCGGCCTACGGCCTGCGGACGGCCGTGAACCGGTGCGGCGTGGTCTCCGGCCCCTGGCAGATGGGGAAGGTGGACCAGGGCGTGTTCGCCCTCTGGGTGGCCCGCCACTACTTCGGGGGCGGGCTGGGCTACATGGGCTACGGGGGAACCGGCAAGCAGGTCCGGGACCTCCTGCACGTGGACGACCTCCTGGACCTGGTGGAGCTGCAGGCGCGGGACATGGACCGGTTCGCCGGCGGGACCTTCAACGTCGGGGGAGGCCCGGAGAACAGCCTCTCCCTCCTGGAGACCACCGAGCTGTGCCGGCAGATCACCGGCAACCGGGTCCCGGTCCGCCGGCAACCCGAGACCCGGGAGGCGGACGTGCCGCTCTACGTCTCCGACCCCGGCAAGATAACGGACCTCTGCGGCTGGCGGCCCGCCAGGAGCGCCGCCCAGACCCTCGACGACCTCTGCTCCTGGATCCGCGCGAACGAAGACCTGGTCCGAGACACTTTGACGTCCTGAAGGAGGAACCGATGATAGAGAAGATCTACCAGGCCCGGTTCGACGCCGCCACGGTGGCGGCCAAAAAGAGGCTCTGGGAGGTGCTGGTAGAAGATTTCCTGCAGGCCTACGTGCCGCCCGGCGCCGCGGTAGTGGACGTCGGCGGCGGGTATTGCGAGTTCATCAACGCCGTCCGGTGCCGCAAGAAGTACGTGG
This sequence comes from Actinomycetota bacterium, assembly GCA_004563715.1. Taxonomy (GTDB): domain Bacteria; phylum Actinomycetota; class Rubrobacteria; order Rubrobacterales; family Rubrobacteraceae; genus SIRX01. The sequence continues at coordinate 1,953 of SIRX01000036.1, forward strand.
TGGACCTGAACCCGGACGTGGCGCGGTACGCCGCGCCCGAAGTGGAGATACTGCTCTCCGACGCGGGCGACATAAGCGGGCTGCCCGACGACGCCGTGGACGTGGTCTTCGCGAGCAACTTCTTCGAGCACCTGCCGGACAAGCCGGCGCTCTTCGAAGTCTTAGAAGAGCTGCACCGGGTCCTGAAGCGGGGCGGGAAGCTCTTGATCATCCAGCCCAACATCAAGTACGCCTACCGGGAGTACTGGGACTTTATAGACCACCACATCCCCCTCACCGAGAACAGCCTGGGGGAGGCCCTGATCGGCAGCGGCTTCACCGTCGAGCGGTGCATACCTCGTTTCCTGCCCTACTCGGTCAACTCCAGCCCCTCGAAGTCCGATAAGCTGCTGAGGCTCTACCTCCGGCTGCCGCTGGCGTGGCGCGTCTTCGGCAAGCAGACGTTCATGGTGGGGGTCAAGCGGTGAGCGTGGTCCTCGTAACGGGCTCCGCGGGCCTGGTCGGCTCCGAAGCCGTGCGCTTTTTCGCCCGGATGGGCCACACCGTGGTCGGCCTGGACAACGACCTGCGCCGCCACTTCTTCGGGGAGGACGCCTCGACCCGCTGGAGCAGGGACGAGCTGCTCCGGCAGTTCGAGGGCTACGCCCACCGGGACGTCGACATCCGCGACGCGGAGGCCGTGGCGGACGTCTTCCGAGACTACGGGGAAGACATCACCCTCGTCATCCACGCCGCGGCCCAGCCCTCGCACGACTGGGCGGCCGGAGACCCCTTCACCGACTTCACCGTCAACGCGAACGGCACCCTGACGCTCCTGGAGAGCACCCGCCGGCACTGCCCGGAGGCGGTCTTTATCTTTCTCTCCACCAACAAGGTCTACGGCGACACCCCCAACCACCTGCCGCTGGTAGAGGAGGCGTGCCGGTGGGAGGTAGACCCCGAACACCCCTTCCACGCCGGCATAGACGAGACGATGTCCATAGACCAGTCCAAACACTCCCTCTTCGGGGCCTCCAAAGTGGCGGCGGACGTGCTGGTGCAGGAGTACGGCCGCTACTTCGGGATGAAGACCGCCTGCTTCCGCGGGGGGTGCCTGACGGGGCCGGACCACTCCGGGGCGAAGCTCCACGGCTTCCTCTCCTACCTGATGAAGTGCGCCGTGACCGGCGAGCCGTACACCATCTTCGGCTACAAAGGCAAGCAGGTCCGGGACAACATACACAGCTACGATCTGGTCAACGCCTTCTACCACTTCTACCGGGCTCCTCGGAGCGGGGAAGTGTACAACATCGGCGGCGGGCGCTTCTCCAACTGCTCGATGCTGGAGGCGGTGGAGATCTGCGAGGAGATCTCGGGCAACAAGTTGAACTGGTCCTACTCGGAGAGCAACCGCAGCGGGGACCACGTCTGGTGGATCAGCGACGTGGGCAAGTTCAGGCGCCACTATCCGGGGTGGGACCTCGAGTACGGCATCCGGGACATCCTGGAGCAGATCCACGCGAGGGCCGCCGAGCGTTTCCCCGGGGCCCGAAGCCGGTAGATGTCCCGCAAGCGAAACCACGTCGGCCGCGAGGCCGGCGTCGGCGTGTACCTGCTGGTCTTTCTGCCAGCCGCCCTGGCCTTTCTCTACGTCTACCTATTCGGCGTCAACGTCGTGTGGCGGGACCAGTGGATAATCGTGAACCACTTCGTGAGCTACCACGAGGGAACCCTGAACCTCTCGCAGTTCTGGGCCGAGCACAACGAGCACATAATCATCTTCCCCCGGCTCGTTATGTTCGGGCTGGGCCTCCTTACAGCTTACGACACCCGGGCCGAGATGTACCTGATCCTGGTCTGCTTCCTGGTCACCCTGATCGTCTTCCTGCGCGTCTCCGGGGCCAGGTCCCGGTACGCGCTGCTCCTCTTTGTCCCGGTGGCGTTCCTGGTGTTCAGCCTCCGCCAGTACGGCAACATGCTGTGGGGCTTCCAGATTACGTTCGCCTTCGTCCAGACGTTTGGCGTCCTAGCTTTCTACTTCCTCCACGTCCTGGCGGGGAACCCCCGGTGGCGCCTGGCTTTCCCAGCCGCCGCGGCCAGCGGCGTGGTCGCCTCGTTCTCGGCCGTGCAGGGCCTGCTGGTGTGGCCGGTGGGGCTCGCGCAGATCCTGCTCAGCCCGCTGGGCAGGACCGCTAAGGTCCGGCTGGGCGGCCTGTGGGGGCTGCTCGGGGCGGGGCTCTGGGCTTTTTACGTGCTGGAGCAGCGCTCCGGCCACGGGGTCTCTCCCGGCGAGAGCGCGTACCGGCCCGCGGCGATAGCGGAGTTCTTTCTGGTCCTGCTGGGTAGCTCGCTGTCCTGGCCGGAGGGTTCGGTCTTCGCGGTGGGGCTCCTGCTGGCCGGGCTGGCCGCCGCGGGCCTGTGGTTGTGCTACCGGGCCGGGAGGCTGGGGGAAGACTCGTTCTGGCTGGCGCTCATGTTCTTCGCCCTGCTCACGCTAGCGTCCATCTCGCTGGGCCGCGCCGACGGCGGCCTCGCCCAGGCAACCATCTCCCGGTACACCACCTTCTCCATCCTCGCGGTGGTGGCCATCTACATGACCCTCATGAAGACGGCCCTGGAGACGCCGGGGAGGCGGTCCCTGGCAGCGCCCGTCCTGTTCGGCGTGGCGGCCGTCTTCGTGGTGTCGAGCATTCCCAACTCCTACATTAGGGGCATCGAAGCGGGCAGCGAGGGCCGCGCACTGAAAGAGCGCGCGGTGGAGATCCTCTCCGACCACGAATCTTACCCCGACGAGGCCCTGGAAGGGGCCCACGGCTGGGAGAACATCCGGGGCCGGGCGGCGATCCTGGAGAGGATCGGGTACAGCGTCTTCGCCGGCGCCGATGCTACCGGGACGGGAGACACCGGCTTCGGGGAGAGAAGCCGGGGTTACCCGGCGTACTCGGGCAGCTGGCCGGCGGAGCGCATCTCGTCCAGGGTCATCGCGTTCCGGTCCTTCTCGGAGAGCGTGGGATCCCCGACGGGCCACTCTATCCCGATCTCCGGGTCGTCCCAGCGGATCGCGCCCTCGGCCCGGGCGTTGTAGGGGGCGGTGCACTTGTAGACGAAGAGCGCCGCGTCGCTGGTGACGAGAAAGCCGTGGGCGAAGCCCTCCGGCACGTAGAGCTGGCGCCTGTTCGCCGCCGAGAGCGTGGCCGCCGTCCACCCGCCGAAGGTCGGGGAGCCGGCCCGGATATCCACGGCCACGTCGAAGACCTCGCCCTGTAGCACGTAGACGAGCTTGCCCTGCTGGTCGGGGTTCTGGAAGTGCAGGCCCCGCAGCACCCCGTTCTGCGAGTACGAGAGGTTGTCCTGGACAAAGCCGAACGGGAGGCCGGCCTCCCGGTAACGGGCCTCGTTCCAGGTCTCCATGAAAAAGCCCCGGTCGTCGCCGAAGACCTTGGGCTCCACGATGAGAACGCCGGGCAGGTCCGTCTCGATCACGTTCACGGTATGTTCCGCCCCTCCTCTATTATCTCCAGCAGGTACCGGCCGTAGCCGTTCTTTTTCATCGGCCCGGCCAGGCGCTCGACCTGTCCGGCGTCTATGTAGCCCATGCGGTAGGCGATCTCCTCGGGGCACGAGACCTTGAGCCCCTGCCGCTGCTCGATGGTCTCTATAAAGCTGGTGGCCTGGTGGAGCGACTCGTGGGTGCCGGTGTCCAGCCACGCCATCCCCCGGCCCATGAGCTCCACCCGCAGCCGGCCCCGTCTCAGGTACGCGACGTTCACGTCCGTTATCTCCAGCTCGCCCCGCGGTGAGGGCTCCAACCCGGCGGCGATGTCCACCACGTCGTTGTCGTAGAAGTAGAGGCCCGTGACGGCGTAGTGGGACCGGGGCTTCTCGGGCTTCTCCTCGATGCTGAGCACCTTCCCGTCCCCGTCGAACTCGACGACGCCGTAGCGCTCCGGGTCCCGGACGTAGTAGCCGAAGACCGTAGCCCCGTTCTCGCCGGCGGCGGCCCTGCGCAGCGTGCTCCCGAAGCCCTGGCCGTAGAAGATGTTGTCTCCCAGCACCAGGGTGACGGTATCCCGCCCGATGAACTCCCGCCCGATGATGAACGCCTGGGCGAGCCCCTCCGGCTCGGGCTGGACGGCGTAGCTCAAGTCCAGGCCCCACTTCGATCCGTCGCCCAGCAGTTGCTCGAAGCGGGGCAGGTCCTCGGGCGTGGAGATGACCAGGATGTCCCTTATCCCCGCCAGCATCAGGGTGGAGAGGGGGTAGTAGATCAGGGGCTTGTCGTAGATGGGCAGGAGTTGTTTGCTGACCACGTGGGTCAGCGGGTAGAGCCGCGTACCGCTCCCCCCGGCGAGGATGATGCCTTTTCTGCCGCTGCCGCGCACCGTTCCAGTCAACCACACAACGCGCCCGGCGGCTACCGGGCGCCGCCCGGAAAAACCGGGTTTTTGCTGTCCTGAACAGATTGGTGAAATATACTGTTCGTCGTGCTTTCTTCGCCCTCAACCTTCTTCGTCGCGGCACCCGCGTGAAACGCGGCCGGGAACAGGAGACGGAGTCCCGGGAGATACCGGCCCGCCGGGACGAGCCTCGCCCCGGGGGGAGCCGGCGCGAAGGGCCCGGCCCGTACCGGCGCCTCCGCACCCCGGAGGCCCTGGCGCTCGTCCTGGCCCTGGTCTCGCTGGCCGTGCTGCTGCCCCTGCGGCCCGTGCTGGAGCCGGTGCCCACGCTGCTGTTCCTGGCGGCCCTGGGCCTGTTCCTCGTGCCCGGCCTCGTAATCTCGGGCCTGGCGCTGGAGGATGCCTTTACCGGTGCGTCCCGGCTGCCCGCGGCGTTCGTCCTGAGCGCGGGCGTCTTCGGGCTCCCGGGGGTGCCGCTGCTGGTCCTGGGCCGGAGCTTCGGGGAGTACCTGCTGCTCTGCGGGGTTTTGCTGGTGCTGGCCCTCGGCCTGGCGCTATACCGGCTGGTCCGTCACGCTCCCCCGGATGAAGGCGGAGCCCGGCCGTTCTCCTGGCTCTCCGGGCCCTTCGCCGGGCTCACCGGGGTACTGGCCTACGCCGCGACGGTCACCCGGGAAGAGCCGAACGGGGACAGCTGGATCTACCTGGCCTACGTCCGGGGGTACATAGGGTCGGAGAACCTGACGGGGTTCAACCCGCTCTTCGGCGCAGGAACCGCGGACTCGTACCTCTCTTTCCGCACCACGATAAACGGCTGGCTGCTGGAGCAGGCGGCCCTGTCCTACGCCGCGGGCCTCCCGCCCGTCGAGGCGGTGCTGGGCTACCTGGCCCCCGCCTTGACGGTGCTCTCCCTGCTGGCCGTCTACGCCCTGGCCCGGCTCCTGTTCGGCCGCGAGGCGGCCCTGCTGGCGGGCTGCCTGACGGCGCTGCTTTTTCTGGTGGACCTCCAGGGGACCATGGCCACCGCCTTCATGAGCCCGGGGCACGAGGTCGTGGCGCGGGTGACCGAGGACAAGTACGTCACCCGGTTCCTTTTCCTGCCGGTGGCGCTCGGCCTCTCCTATCTCTACCTGCAGCGGCGCAAGGTCCGCTACCTGCTCGTCTTCGCCTTCGTCTGCTGGTCGGCCGCCGTGGTGCATCCCCTGGGGCTCATCCTGATCGGCATCGGCACGGCGAGCTTCGGTTTTTTCCACCTGCTCGTAAACCTGCGCGCCCGGGAGGCCTGGACGAGGGTTCTCGCCCTGGGCGGCGCGCTCCTCAGCGTGGCGGTGCCGCCGGTGGCGTACCTGCTGGCCACGGGTAGCCCGCTGCTCTCCCGGCTGGACGAAGAGAGCTTTCAGGCGGAGACCCTGATCTCCACCTGGGAGGCTTCCCAGCGGCTGATGGTCCTGGGGGGGGACTCCTACATAATGCACCCGACGCTCCTGCTCAACCCCGTGGTGCTGGCCGCCTACGTTCTCGGCGTGCCGTTTCTCCTGTACCAGCTCGAGAAAAACCTCGCGGCCCCGTTGCTGCTCGGCGTGCTGGTCTTTACCCCGATCCTGATCTACATCCCCCCCATCTCCACGCCGCTGGCCGGGGCGATCGGGCCCTGGGTCCTGGCACGCCTCGCGTGGCCCATCTCTCTGGCGGCCCCGCTGGTCCTTACCTGGATGGCCTGGAAGCTTCTGGCTTACCCGCGCTCCTGGCTCTCGGGGGGCCGGTCGAGGGTCGCCAGCTCCGCGGGAGCCCTCCTGCCGCTCCTGCTAGTCGTAGCCCTCGTAGCGGCCGCCGCCCCGCTGGCCCTGGCCTCGGTCCGCTCCGCCAACGACGCCGACGAAGCCCTCCAGAGCACCGCTTCCTGCTACGACCCGACGTTCCGCTGGATGGCCGGCGAGCTGCGGGAGCCCGCCACGGTGCTGGCCCCGTACGAGGAGAACAGCTGCATCCCCGCCCAGTCGGGTGCGCACGTCTTGACCCTGCGCGGCACCTCACCGGACAACGCCGCCGCGAACCTGGGAAATTTCTTTATCTCGCGCATCCTGGGCGAGCGCGAGGTGAGCATGCTCCTCGACTACGAGGTAGATTACGTGCTGCTCCCCTCCGGCTCCCAGCTCAACGCCCAGCTCCGGCACCTCCCCGGGTTTTCCCCGCTGGACAACCCCGGCCGGCGCTACAGGGTGTACGCCGTGGACCGGGAAGCCCTCGCCGTAACCCCGGCGGTCGCGGCCAACTCCGCGCTGAAGCGCGGTGACCCGGCAGGCGCCGAAGGGTTGTACGTCTCGGCCCTCGGGGGCGATCCTGGCGAGCAGTTTCTGGCCTACGCGGGCCTGGGCACCCTGTACGCGGACCAGCAGCGGTACGCGGAATCGGCCGCCAGCTACGAGGCGGCGCTCGACATCTACCCGGACGAGCCGAGCCTGTACCCGCCCCTGGCGGACGTCTACAGCGCCGCGGAAGATGAGGAGGCGGCCCGCGCGGTCCTGGAGAACGGCATCGGGCGTTTCCCGGACAACGTCGAGCTCCGCACCAGCCTCGGCTCACTCCTCATGTTCTCGGACCCGGAAGCCGCCGTGGCGGCGCAGCGCGAGGTGGTGGACATGTACCCGGAGGCTCCCGGGTACCGGGTAAAGCTCGGCACGCTGCTCGGCCTGGCCGGCGACGAGGAAGCCGCCGACCGCCAGATCGGGCGCGCCCTCAGGCATGACCCCCTCTCGGCCCCGCTCCACGCGGACGTGGGGCTGGCCTACCAGGTCTCCGGCCGCGAGGAGGAGGCGATCCGCCACTACGAGCGGGCCCTGGAGCTGGACCCGAACCTCCAGAGAGCCCGGGAGAGCCTCGAGGACATCCGCCAGGAAGGCGGATAGCGTCCTCCCCCGGAGCCCCTCAACCGGGTCCTTGAAAGAAGCGCACCGGGCGTGGTACTTTTCGTGCGCTGTGAACCCGCGACACCTCCCTCCTGGAGCCGCGCGAACCACCGCCCGGCGGATCACCGGTCCGCCCGGCCAGGCACCTGCTTCGGCGACGAAAGGCTTTATCTAGTTTGGGCGTACAGGCGCAGACGTTCGGACGGGGCGTCATACGGAAATACCGGGGCTGGCTGCCAGAGATCCCGGACGAGGCCATAGCCACCCTCGGCGAGGGTGACACACCCCTGATCCCGGCCCCCAGACTCTCCGAGAGGGTCGGGACGGACCTCCACCTGAAGTTCGAGGGGATGAACCCGACGGCCTCGTTCAAGGACCGCGGCATGACGGTCGCCATGAGCCGGGCCGTCGCCGCCGGCAACCGGGCCTGCATCTGCGCCTCGACCGGCAACACCGCCGCCGCGGCCTCGGCCTACGCGGCGCGGGCGGGCATGGCGTGCTTCGTGATGGTGCCGGCCGGCAAGATCGCGTTGGGCAAAGCCGTCCAGGTGCTCGCCCACGGAGCGGAGATCGTGCAGATCGAGGGCAACTTCGACGCGGCCCTCCGGCTCTCGCGCCGGGCGGCCGAGCAGATGGGAGACGTGGCCCTGGTCAACTCGGTGAACCCGGACCGCATCGAGGGCCAGAAGACCTCCGCCTTCGAGGTGTGCGAGGCCCTGGGCCGCCCGCCGGACGCCCTGGCCCTCCCCGTCGGCAACGCCGGCAACATCACCGCCTACTGGAAGGGCTTCAGGGAGTGGCGGGACGCCGGCCTCGCCGACGAAGCCCCCCGGATGCTCGGTTTTCAGGCCGTGGGAGCCTCGCCGCTGGTGGCCGGCCACGACTTCGAGAACCCCGAGACCGTGGCGAGCGCCATCCGCATCGGCTCGCCGGCGAGCCGGGAGGGGGCGTTGAACGCCGTGGGCGAGTCCGGCGGCCTCATCGAGAGCGTCACCGACGAGGAGATCCTGGCGGCCCAGGACCTCCTGGCCCGCGAGGAGGGCGTGTTCTGCGAGCCGGCCTCCGCCGCCGGGGTCGCCGGCCTGATCAAGCTCGCCCTCGAGGGCCGGAGCCCGGGCGGGACCGTCGTGAGCGTGCTCACCGGCCACGGGCTCAAGGACCCGGCCGCGGTCCTCGACCGGGTGGAGCTGCCCGAGCCGGTCCCGGCCACCTTCGAGGCGGTGGCGCGGAGGATGGAGGCGGCGCCGCCGTGATCTCCGTCCGCATCCCGGCCACCTCGGCGAACCTGGGACCGGGCTACGACGCCGTGGGCCTGGCTCTGTCCTTGAGCATGAGGATAAGCCTCGACCGGGCGCCGGCGCCGCTCGTCGAGGTCCACGGCGTGGGGGAGCACCTGATCCCCCGCAACCCCGACCACCCGGCCTACCGGGCCGCCCTCTTCGTGGCCGACGCCGTCGGCGAGCCGGACGTCCACTTCCACCTGGTCCAGGAGAACGACATCCCGCCCGCCCGCGGCCTCGGCGGCTCGGCGGCCGCCCTCGTCGGCGGGGCCGTCGCCGCCAACGACCTCCTCGGCCGCCCGATGGCCGCCCCCGACCTCTTGAACCTCGTCTGCGAGCTCGACGGCCACCCGGACAACGCGGCCCCCGCCCTGCTCGGCGGCCTGGTCATCGGGACCCTCACCCCGGAGGGCGTGAGCGCCGTCCGGCTCGAGCCCAAGGACCTCAAGGCCGCCGTCGCCGTCCCGGACTTCACCGTCTCGACCACCGCCGCCCGGCGGGCCCTCCCCGAAGAGGTACCCCACCGGGACGCGGTCTTCAACGTCGGCCGCTCCGGGCTGCTGCTGGGCTCTTTGGCGACCGGCGAGTACCACCTGCTGCGGGTCGCGATGCAGGACCGGCTCCACCAGCCCTACCGGTCGCACCTGATCCCCGGCCTCGAAGACGTTATAGAGGCCGCCCACGCCCACGGCGCCCACGGCGCCTCCCTCTCGGGCTCCGGCCCCACGGTCGTCGCCTTTACCCCGGAAGACCGCGCCGATGCCGTGGCCGCCGCCATGCGCGAGGTCTTCGAGGGGCGGGGCGCCACGACGAAAGCCTGGGTGCTGGACGTAGACCTGAGCGGGGCCCGGGTAGAGCCCCCCGGCGAGGTGCCCACCCGGAGCCCCCTGCCCGTGCTGTAGCGCGACTCAGAGAAAGGGGTTCTCGATCCTCATTCCCTCTATGATCTGACCGTTCTGGAGATCTTCGGTCAGGAGCCGGTCGGCGCCGCCCCGGAGCGCGGACTCCACGATCAAAGCGTCCCAAAAAGAGAGTGTCAGAGCCCGGCTGCGCCGCACCGCCCCGAGCACCGTCCATACGTCTTCCGGCATGGGGGCGAAGGCGGAAAAGTATCCGACCATCTCCTCTGCCTGCTCCGCCGGGATGGGGTTCTTCATCTTTCGGGAAGCTGCGTAGAACTCTCGCAGGACTTGCACGGAAATCAGGCCGTCTCCCTCGACCAGATGCCTCTCCACCAACTCGCGAGCCACGACGGACTTATCTGACTCCTCCACGTCAACAGCGTAGACCAAGACGTTGGTGTCGAAGAACACCGTCATCGCTACCTACCAGCCCGGTTCCTCAAAACCTTGCGGTCATAAAGCTCTTCTCGCTTTGGCAACTCCCTACCACCGCTGCCAAACCCCGCCCGGGCGGCGACGTCCTGAATCCTACGCCAGGCCTCCCGCCGCTCTTCCCGTCCGTCCGCGTACCGCTCCAGGTGCTCGCGCAACACGGCATTTACTGAGGTGCCCTCTTCCAGAGCCCGGATCCTGGCCCGCCTTAAAGTCTGCTCGTCTACCGTGATCGTCAAGTTTGTCACGCCGGCTCCTCTCTACACGTTGTAAGTGTAGCACGAGTTTCGTGCTACCAGGCAAGCACGAGTTTCTCCGCGCCTTGACAAACAGGCCCTCAGTGCTTACTCTACGGGCCAGTTGCAGTCGAGCGAGCGAGGGACTCTTGTTAGGAGTTTCCGAAGGGTCACAGAAAGAGATCTCGGGCCTCAAGCGCGAGGCCGCGCGCCTGCTCACTCCCCCCATTCACCCGCGAGTACCCGCGGTAGCCGTACCCGCAGCCATCCGGCGACTAATTAGCCGGGCGGGCCGGGGCGGCGTCATCCGGTCCGCCTAGAGCCGGACGCGGGGCTGTAGAGGGCCCCGTTCTACGGCAAGGTCGGAGCATCAAATTCCTTTCTAGAATGGGGCAAACCGTGGAAAATTCAGCGTTCAACATCGAGTACAAACCCAGGATCGGCAGCGAGGCCATGTGCGAGGCGCTGTTGGACGAGGGCGTCGAGTACCTCTTCGGGTATCCGGGGGGTGCGATCATGCCGTTCTACGACGCGCTGCCGGACTACCCGCTAAGACACGTCCTCACCCGCCACGAGCAGGCCGCCGCCCACGCCGCCGACGGCTACGCCCGGGCTACCGGCCGGGTCGGGGTGTGCGTGGCGACCAGCGGCCCCGGAGCCACGAACCTCGTAACCGGGCTGGCGACGGCCCAGATGGACTCGGTGCCGCTCGTGGCGATCACCGGCCAGGTCGGCCGTCCGGCTCTGGGCAAGGACTCCTTCCAGGAGACCAACGTCATGGGCATGACGCTGCCCTTTACCAAGCACTCCTTTCTCGTCGAGGACCCGGACGAGCTCTACCCGACCATAAGGCGGGCGTTTGAGATCGCGCGGTCGGGACGGCCCGGCCCCGTGCTGGTGGACGTTCCCAAGGACGTGCAGTTCGCCGCCTGCAACGACCAGGGCTACCGGCGGCTCAAGGAGGCCCCGGCCCCGGCGGCCACCCCCGGGCTGGAGCGGGCGGCGATGCTGCTGCGCAACGCCCGGCGGCCGCTCATCCTCGCCGGGCACGGCGTCACGCTCTCCGGGGCGGAGAAGGAGCTGCGGCTGCTCGCCGAGCGGACCGGCACGCCGGTCGTCACCACGCTGCTCGGCATCAGCGCGTTCCCGGACGACCACCCGCTGTACCTCGGCTGGCCGGGGATGCACGGCCAGGCCAGCGTCAACCGGGCCATAGACCGCTCCGACCTGCTCTTCGCCATCGGGATGCGGTTTGACGACCGGATCACGGGCAACCCCAAGAAGTTCGCCCCGAACGCCAAAATAGTCCACATAGACATAGACCCCTCCGAGCTCGGCAAGGTCGTCGAGCCGGCCGTCGGGGTCGTCGCCGACGCCAGGAGCGCCCTGCGCTCCGTCCTCGGCTACCTGGACCGGATATCCCCGGCGGAGGGCTGTGGCGCGTGGCGGGCGGAGCTCGAAGAGAGCCAGAGGCCGGAGAGACAGCGCGAGGACTCCGCCAGGAACGAGTACGGCCCGATCCGGGTGATGGACGCGATCCGGGAGGTCACCGGCGGCGACGTGCGGCTCGTCACCGACGTGGGCCAGCACCAGATGTGGGCCGCCCAGTTCTTCAAGTTCACCAGGCCCAACAGCCACATAACCAGCGGCGGCCTGGGCACGATGGGCTTCGCGCTGCCAGCGGCGATGGGCGTGGCGTTCGCCTACCCGGACGACAACGTGTGGGTCGTCGCCGGGGACGGCGGGTTTCAGATGAACCTCCAGGAGCTCGCCACCATCCGGGACTTCGGGCTCAACATCAAGGTCGCCATCCTCAACAACGGCTACCTGGGCATGGTGCGCCAGTGGCAGCAGTTCTTCCACAACCGCCGCTACTCCGAGACCCCGATGACGGGGCCGGACTACGAGCAGCTCACCGCCTCCTACGGGCTCGCCGGGCGGACGGTCCGGCCGGGCGACGACATCGGGGAGGCCGTGCGGTGGGCGCAGGAGCAGGAAGAGTGCACGATCCTCGACTTCCACATCGACCCCGAGGCCAACGTCTACCCTATGATCCCCTCGGGCATGAGCGTCAACGAGATGATCGAGGAAGATGGCGCCTGAGACGGCGCCCGGCACGGACGAGAGCCCCGTGACGCCCAACACCCTGGAGGTCCGCTTCACCGGCGGCATGCTGGCCCTCAACCGCTTCCTGATGACGCTCCAGAACAAGCGGATGCCGGTCGCGGGCTTCACCCTCGGCCGCGATGGAGACGGTATGCGGGCGACGGTCCTGCTCGACTGCCCGCCCGAGATGGCCCGCCGCTACACGATGCTCCTCTCGAACCTCGAAGACGTTCAGGAGGCCATTCCTACCGAAGAGACCCTGGAGGTCGTCCTCTTCAAGCCCAAAGGCGACGGTTGGCGGGACGCGGCGGACCGGCACGGCGTGGCGGCGCACGAAAACGGGGGCACGGTGGTGGCATCCGGGGAGCCGGAGGATGTCGAGGGCTGGCTCTCCGGGCTGGAGGACGAGATAGAAGACCTGGTACGGCTCGGGCCGGCGGCCCGGCCCGGGAACGGAGGAAAGTAGTATGGTACGGGTATACCGCGAGTCGGACATCGGGAACGAGATCACCCACAAGAAAGTCGCCGTCCTCGGCTACGGCAGCCAGGGGCACGCCCACGCCCTGAACCTCAAGGAGTCCGGCTGCGACGTCACCGTCGGGCTCTACAAGGGCAGCCCGAGCTGGCATAAGGCCGCGGACGCCGGGCTCGGGGTCGCGACCACCGCCGACGCCGTGGCGGGAGCGGACGTCATAATGATGCTCCTCCCGGACGAGCGGCAGCCCGCCGTCTACGAGAGCGAAGTCGCCCCGAACCTCTCCGAGGGCAAGCTGATGCTCTTCGCCCACGGCTTCAACATCCACTTCAACCAGATAAAAGTCCCCGAAGAGGTGGACCTGGGGCTCGTCGCCCCCAAAGGGCCGGGCCACGTGCTGCGGCGGCTCTACGAGGAGGGCAAGGGGATGCCCGCGCTCTTCGCCGTCGGCAACGACGCCTCCGGGCAGGCGCGGGACCTGATCCTCTCCTACGCCCGCGGCATCGGGAGCGGCCGGGCCGGGATTATCGAGACGACGTTCGCCGAGGAGACCGAGACGGACCTCTTCGGCGAGCAGGCCGTCCTCTGCGGCGGCCTGACGGCCCTGTTCAAGGCCGGCTACGAGACGCTCGTGGAGGCCGGCTACCAGCCGGAGCTGGCGTACTACGAGTGCGTCAACGAGCTCAAGCTGATCGTGGACCTGATCTACGAGGGCGGGCTTGCCGGGATGCGCTACTCGATCTCCAACACCGCCGAGTACGGCGACTACGTCTCCGGGCCGCGCATTATAGACGAGGGCGTGAAGGAGCGGATGCGCGAGGTGCTCACCGACATCCAGAGCGGCAAGTTCGCCCGCGACTGGGTACTGGAGAACAAGGCGGGCGGGGCGAGCTTTCTCGCCATGCGCCGCCGGGAAGCGGAGCTGCCCATGGAGCGGGTCGGCGCCGACCTGCGGGCGCTGGCCGCCGAGGGCGCGGAGACAACGGGAGGTGAGGGCGCATGAGCCGCAAGGCGTTCGCCGCCTCGGACGCGGAGTGGTGCTACCACGACGGCGAGCTGGTGCGGCTCGGCGACGTGCGGCTCTCCCCCGCCACCCACGCCCTCAACTACGGCACCGGCGTCTTCGAGGGCATCCGGGCCTACTGGAACGAGAAGCGGGGCACGCTGCAGGTGCTCAAGATGCGCGAGCACTACGAGCGCTTCGAGAAGTCCTGCCGGATGCTGCACGTAGACCTGTCCAACACGATAGACGAGCTGTGCGACGTAACGCTGGAGATCCTGCGCCGCAACGCCCCGCGGGAGGACACCTACATCCGGCCCCTGGCCTACAAGGCCGTCGAGTCAGTCGGGGTCAACCTGCGCGGGGGGTCGCAGCTCTCGATCTTCACGGTCCCGATGGGCAACTACGTGGAGCTTACGGGCCTGAAGGTCTGTGTCTCGTCCTGGCGGCGCACGCCGGATACGGCGATCCCGGCCCGCGGCAAGCTCACCGGCTCGTACATCAACACGGCACTGGCCGTGGACGAGGCCCAGCGGGCGGGCTACGACGACGCCATCTTCCTCACCCAGGACGGCCACGTCTCCGAGGCGAGCGCGGCGAACATCTTCCTGGTCCGCAAGGGGCAGCTCATCACGCCGCCGGTGACGGCGGACATCCTGGAGGGCATCACCCGCGACGCCGTCATGGAGCTGGCCGACAACGAGCTCGGCATGCCCGTCGCCCAGCGCAACGTGGACCGCACGGAGCTGTACGCCGCCGACGAGGTGTTTCTGAGCGGGACGGGGTTCCAGATCGCGCCGGTCACCTCGGTGGACGGCCGTCCCGTGGGCACCGGCAGCATAGGCCCCGTGGCCGAGCGGTTGCAGGAGCTGTACTTCCGGGCCGCCCGCGGCGAGTGGGAGAAGTACGCTGGCTGGACCGTACCCGTCGAGGTCGCCCAGAAGACGGCCGGGTAAGACCCGGCCGCGTCCGAGGGAGAACCCTGCCCGTACTGCGTTCCCCACGCAGCCTGGGGGTAGATTCCAGGTTGGACGAGGGCGGCGCTCCAGCCCATCGTCGCGCCGGCAAGCATGCGACCCGTCCGGCCGCCGGGCGCGGCGTCGAGGTAGTGAAAGGCTACGGGTTTCCGGCGCGGCGGGCGCGCAACTCGCGCAGGACCGGCGCGAGCAGTCCTTCCTTCCGGACGTCGAGCACGCGGTCGGCGCGGGCCCGGATGGCGGGCGGGCTGTCGTGGGGCGCGAAGGAGCGGGTGGCGAGGTCGAAGAGCGTCAGGTCGTTCTCGCCGTCTCCGGCTACCGCGATCTCCCCGTCGTGCTCCGCCTCCCGCAGCAGGGTGGCGAGGCCCTCCCCCTTGTGCACCCCTATAGGGGTGAGCTCCAGCACGTCCGGCAGGGAGTAGGTCCGCTCCAGGGGCAGCCCGGCCGTCTCCGCCTCGAAGGCGCGCAGCGTTTCGAGGTACCCGGCGGTGGCGGCCACCTTCGTTAGGGGTTTGTCGGCGCCGGGATCGAACGGGCCCGCGTCGAGGTCGAAGCGGCGGGCCATGGCGCGCAGCTTTTCGTCGGGCCGCAGCAGGCCGACCTCGTCCGGGCCGTAAATCAAGAAGCTCGTCCCCTCCGAGGCCAGCACGGCGCGTATCAGGGCGTTCCGCAGGTCGGGCTCGAAGGAGCGTTGGGCCAGCAGGACCTCGTTCCGGCCGTAGACCGCCGCGCCGTTCTCTAGGACGAGCGGGAACGGTATGGGACGGTCGGCGAAGAGCCCGTGCCGCTCGAACGCGCGCCGCACCGAGTGCAGCGGACGCCCGGTAGCCGGCACGAAGGTGACGGAGCGCTCGTTTGCCAGCGCCTCGACATCGGCCGGATGGATGCGGCCCCCGGCGTCCACGAGCGTGCCGTCGAAGTCTAGGCAGACGACGGTGGGCGACGGGTTCTGTTTGCCGGTCATCACCAGCAACGCCGGTGATCTGGCACGGGCGGGTATTGGGGCGTGATGCTCTCCGAGCTGGCCGCGATCTCTCGCACGGGGCTACGGTATTCGTCTGCGGCGTGGCAGTCAACCCCGGCGAGGTTGCGAAGCGGTCTTACTCCTGCCATACTAACGCCTCACATGGAGCAGCGCTCTGACAACCCTCGCGTTTCTCTCGACACCCTACGACTAACCAGGGTGGCCGCCGGGCGAATTACCAGCCCCGGCCTCTAGCTGCCGGGCTTACACCAGGCTTGCGGCCACCAGATCCCCGCCGCGGTACTTCCAGGCAAGTCCTTTAAAACAAGAGAGGTGAGTGGCTATGCGCCGCGTACAGATATTCGACACCACCCTGAGAGACGGCGAGCAGTCGCCGGGCATCTCGCTCTCCGTAGAAGAGAAGGTGGAGATCGCGCACCAGCTCGCGCGGTTGAAGGTGGACGTGATCGAGGCCGGGTTCCCGATCACCTCCGAGGGAGACTTCGAGTCCGTATCCCGAATCGCCACCGAGGTGAACGGGCCGACCATCGCCGGGCTCGCCCGCATCCATGAGCAGGACATCGAGCGGGCGTGGGAGGCGGTCCAGTGGTCCGACAGGCCCCGCATCCACACCTTTGTCGGGACCTCCGACCTGCACATCGAGCACCAGATGCGCTCCGACCGGGAGGACATCCTGGCGCGGGCCGGGGAGGCCGTTCGCTTCGCCAAGAACCTCTGTCCCGAGGTGGAGTTCTCCCCGATGGACGCCACCCGCACGGACGTCGGCTACCTCTCCGAGGTCGTGGCCGCCGCCGTGGAGGCCGGGGCGGACGTGGTGAACATCGCCGACACCGTGGGCTACACGACGCCGGTTGAGTTCGCGGCGTTCCTGGAGGAGCTTCAGGAGCGGGTGCCGGGCCTGGCGGACGCGGTGCTCTCGGTCCACTGCCACGACGACCTGGGGCTCGCGGTGGCCAACTCGCTCGCCGGGGTGCAGGTGGGGGCCGGTCAGATCGAGGTCGCCGTCAACGGCATCGGGGAGCGGGCCGGGAACGCCTCGCTGGAGGAGGTCGTAATGGCGCTCGTCACCCGTAGGGACCACTACGGCGTCGAGGTCGGCATCGAGACGCGCCAGCTCGCCAACACGAGCCGCATGGTTTCCAACATCACCGGCTACGACGTGCCGCCGAACAAGGCCGTCGTCGGGCGCAACGCCTTTCTGCACGAGTCCGGCATCCACCAGGACGGCGTGCTCAAGGACCGGCGGACGTTCGAGATCATGCAGCAGAAGGACATCGGCCTCGAAGGCTCCAACATCTACCTCGGCAAGCACTCGGGACGCCACGCCCTCAAAGACGCCCTGGAAGAGCTCGGCTACAAGGTTGAGGGCGAGGTACTCAAGCGGGCGTTCGAGCGCTTCAAGGAGATCGCCGACAACAAGAAGACCGTAACCGCGGCGGATTTGGAGGCCATCGCCGCCGACGAGGTCGGCTCCTTCGAGGGCAAGTTCGTCCTGGAGTCGTTCCGGGTCGTGGCCGCCACGGGCCGCCAGAGCCGGGCGGCGGTCACCATCTCGCACGCCGAGCAGGGCACGTTCGAGGCCGAGGCCGAGGGCGAGGGCCCGGTGGACGCGGTCTTCCGCGCCATAGATGCCGCCACGAGCATCAAGGGCCGCCTGACGGACTTCCGCATCGACGCCGTTACCGGCGGCAAGGACGCCTTGGGCGAGGTGCGGGTCTCCGTGGAATTCGAGGGCGCCGAGTACGCCGGCCGGGGGCTCTCCCAGGACGTGGTCGAGGCGGCGGCCCGCGCCTACGTGCGGGCGGTCAACGTGTACACCGCGGGCCGGATGGGCGCCACCCGGGTCGGCGCGAAGGCCACGCCGTAGAGCCCTTGAGAAGGGTCTCCTGGTGCCGGATCTAGCCACCCTACCGGGCTATATCCGCCTCGACGGCGCGGTCCCGGTGCTCCACGCGCCGGGTTCGGAGGCCCGGGCGCGGGAGTTGCGCGGGCACCTGGAGACCGGCGTCCGGGAGCTGTCGGCGGTTTTCGCGGCGGGGCCGCCGCCGCTGGAGGCGCTGCTGGTCCCCGACGGGGACTGGCGGGAGGCGCCCCGGGCGTACGAGAAGCCCTACCCGCCGGGCCTCCCGTACTACACGCGGGCGGCGGACCCGCCGGCGCTGGTGATCCCGGAGAAGCTCTCCCCCGTTTTCGAGCCGCGCACGCAGGCCCTGCTCCCGCTGGCCGTCTGGCACGAGCTGGCCCACGCCTTCCTGCTCCGGGAGACGGCGGTGCGCGCCCCGGCCTGGTTCCGGGAGTTACTCCCGCAGGCCGCGGCCGCGGCCGTCGCCCGCCGATCCGGGCTGCCGCTGGAGGAGCACCTCTCGCTGGTAGAAGCGGAGCCGGGCTCTACCGTCCGGGAGTTCGGGGGACCGGCGGGCGCGGAGACGCAGGTGGCGTTCCAGAACCTCCTGCTCCGGCTCGGGGACGCGGCGGTGCGGGAGTTCGGCGACGGATTCTTGAGGCGGCTCGTCCGGGCGCTGCGGGAGGAAGCTGGCGTGGTGGACGGGGACCGGGCCGGGGAGTTGCTGGCGGAGGCCCTGGGTCCCGGCGGACGGGAGTGGCTGTGTTCGAGGCCGGAGTTCTAGAGAATTTTAGAGAGTAACAGGGAGGAAGATGAGCGCGCGCGACCAGTTTGACGTACTGCTCCTGCCGGGGGACGGCATCGGGCCGGAGGTGGTGGGGGCCGCCCGGCGGGTGATGGACGCCGCCGCCGAGCACTTCGGGGTGGAGGTCCGCTACGAGGAGCGCCCCATCGGGGGCGCCGCCATCCGCGAGGCGGGCGAGCCCGTCTCCGACGAGACGCTGGAGACGGCGCGGGCGTCCGACGCCGTGCTACTGGGCGCGGTGGGCCACCCGGACTTCGACGGGGGCTCCGTGCGGCCCGAGGCCGGGCTCCTCAAGCTCCGCAAGTCGCTCGGCGTATTCGCCAACCTGCGTCCCGTGGCCGCCATCCCGGCGCTCGCCGGGGCCTCCACGCTCAAGCCGGAGGTGCTCGACGGCGTGGACATCCTGGTGGTGCGCGAGCTCACCGGCGGCATCTACTTCGGGGAGAAAGAAGAGGGCGGGGACTACGCGAGCGACCTCTGCGAGTACCGCCGGGAGGAGGTCGAGCGGGTCGCCCGGGTCGCCTTCGAGTCGGCCCGGCGCCGCAAGCGCCGGGTAACCAGCGTGGACAAGGCCAACATCCTGGCGACGAGCCGGCTGTGGCGGGGCGTCGTCGAGGAGGTCGCGCGGGACTACCCGGAGGTTGAGCTGGACCACGTGCTGGTGGACGCGGCGGCTATGTTCCTGATCCGGGACCCGGGAAGGTTTGACGTGATCTTGACGGAGAACATGTTCGGAGACATCCTCTCGGACGAGGCGGCGATGCTCCCCGGCTCGATGGGCATGCTCGCGAGCGCATCCCTGGGCGAGCCGGGCTCACCTGGCGTCTACGAGCCGGTCCACGGCAGCGCCCCGGACATCGCCGGGCGGGGCGTCGCCAACCCCTACGCCACCATCATCTCGGCGGCCATGATGTTCCGCCATTCCTTGGGGCGGCCGGACGTGGCGGAGTCCATAGAGCAGGGCGTCTCGACGGGGCTGGAGGCGCACTACCTGACCCCGGACCTCGGGGGCAACAAGAGCACCGAAGAAGTAGCCGGGGCCGTGAGCCGGTGGATCGGGGCCGGAGAAGGAGTAGCATGAGCGTAAGACTATTCGACACCACCCTGCGGGACGGGACCCAGCGCGAGGGCGTGAGCCTGACCACCGAGGACAAGGTCCGCATCGCCCGCGAGTTGGACGCGCTGGGGCTCCACTACATCGAGGCGGGCTTCCCGGCCTCCAACCCCAAGGACACGGAGTTCTTCGAGACGTTCGACGCCTCGGAGCTACGGAACGCGAAGCTCGTGGCCTTTACCCGCGCCCGGCGGCCCGACGGCCGGGCCGAAGACGACCCGGCGGTGACGCTGCTGCCCCATCTCTCCGCTCCCGTGGCCTGCATCGTCGCCAAGAGCTGGAAGATGCACGTCGAGAAGGTGCTGCGCACCACCCCGGAGGAGAACCGGGCCTCGATCCGGGACACCGTCTCTTACCTCGTCAACACCGGCAAAGAGGTGATCTTCGACGCCGAGCACTACTTCGACGGCTTTAAAGACGACCCGGACCACGCCCTCTCGGTGCTGCGGGCCGCCACCGAAGCCGGGGCGACGACGCTCGTCCTGTGCGACACCAACGGGGGGACGCTGCCGACGGAGCTGAAGGCCATCGTGTCGCGCACCGTGCGGGAGTTCCCGGAGGTGGAGGTCGGCATCCACACCCACAACGACGCCGGCTGCGGCGTGGCGAACGCCCTGGCCGCCGTGGAGGCCGGGGCGACCCACGTGCAGGGCACGATCAACGGCGTCGGGGAGCGGTGCGGCAACTGCGACCTCGTCACGACCATCGCCAACCTCCAGCTCAAGATGGGTTTGCGGGTGATGGACGAGGAGCGTCTGGGCCGGCTCACCGAGGCCTCCAACTACGTCTCGGAGCTGATGAACCTGACGCCGGACGGCCACCGGCCCTACGTGGGCCACAGCGCCTTCTCGCACAAGGGCGGGCTGCACGTGGACGGCGTCTCCAAAGACCCCTCGACGTACGAGCACGTCCCCCCGGAGGTGATCGGCAACCGGCGCCGGACGCCGGTCGGGGAGCTTTCGGGCAAGAACTCCATCCGGGCCAAGGCCGAGGAGCTGGGCCTGGAGGCCGGGGACGTGGCGGCAGTGCTCTCGGCCATAAAGCAGCGGGAGTACGAGGGCTACCACTACGAGGCGGCGGACGCCTCGCTGGCGCTCCTGATCGGGCGGGCCACCGGGGAGGACAGGCCGCTCTTCGAGCTGGAGACGTTCCGCATAATCACGGACAAGCGGGCCGACGGGACGGCGACGACCGAGGCCACGATCAAGCTCTACGTAAAGGGCCAGCGCGTTATCTCCACGGCCGAGGGCAACGGCCCGGTGAACGCCCTGGACAACGCGTTGCGGCAGGCCATAGAGCCCCACTATCCGGAGCTCAAGACCATCCACCTCTCCAACTACAAGGTCCGCATCCTGGACGAGCACCGGGCGACGGCCGCGACGACCCGCGTCCTCATAGACTCCACCGACGGCAAGCGGATGTGGGGCGCGGTAGGGGTCGGGGAGAACATCATCGAGGCGAGCTGGCAGGCGCTGGTGGACGGCCTGGAGTACGGCGTGAGCGGGCCGAAGAAGCTCTAGCCACGCCGCTTACGGCCGGCCGGGCCGAGAATAAGTGAACCAGATAGAGTCGCTCGTCTTCCTGCTGGGCTTCGCGGCGCTACTCGCGCTGCTGGCCCAGAGGGTAAAAGTCCCCTACCCCGTCTTCCTGGTGCTGGGCGGCCTGGGCATCGGCTTCGTGCCGGGTTTGCCGGAGGTCGAGATCCCGCCGGAGGTCATCTTCCTCGTCTTCCTGCCGCCGCTGTTGAACGCGTCGGCGTTTTTCTCTTCGCCGCTAGACCTGCGCCGCCACCTGAACCCCATCCTCATGCTCGCCATCGGCCTGGTGCTCCTGACGACCGCGGCTATAGCGGCGGTGGCGCACACCCTGGTGGGCCTGCCGTGGGCGGCGGCCTTCGTGCTCGGGGCAATCCTGGCCCCCACCGACCCGGTGGCGGCCGAGGCGGTCTTCCGGCGGTTGGGCGTGCCGGGCCGGGTGCGCACGGTGGTGGGCGGGGAGAGCCTGATCAACGACGGCTCCGCGCTCGCCGTCTACCGGGTGGCGGTGGTCGCGGTGGTGACCGGCGCGTTCTCGGTGTGGGAGGCGGGCCTGAACTTCGTCCTGGTCGGCGGGGGTGGCATCGTGCTGGGCCTCCTCCTCGCCCGGCTGTCCCTGCCCCTGCTCTCCCGCGTGCGGGAGCCTACAATATACATCGCGCTCTCGCTGCTCACCCCCTACGCGGTCTACATCTTCGCCGACCGGCTGCTCGGGGTCTCGGGCATCCTGGCCGTCGTGGCCTACGGCCTCTACCGGGGATGGAAGGACCCGAGGATCTTTCCGGACGCCTCCACCCGCATGCAGAACCTCTCTTTCTGGGGGGCGCTGACCTTTCTACTGGAGGCCATGCTCTTCGTCCTGATCGGCCAGCAGCTCCCCTTCATACTCGCGGGCATCGAAGGTTACTCGGTCCCGCAGCTCCTCTTCTACGCCGTCCTGATCTACGCCGTCCTGGTCGGCACGCGCCTCGTCTGGTTTTTCGCCACGCCGGCCGTGCTCCCGGTCGTCGACCGGCTGCTGCGGGGCCGGCGCCGGGAAGCGGGCTGGCGGGAGCGGCTCGTAATGGTGTGGAGCGGCATGCGGGGCGGCGTCTCGCTCGCGGCGGCCCTCGCGATACCGCTGGCCACGGACACCGGGGGGCCGTTTCCCGGGCGGGACCTGATCCTCTTTCTCACCTTCAGCGTCATACTGGGAACTCTCGTTCTGCAGGGACTCACCCTGGACCCCCTGATAAAGGTGCTGCGCCTGAAAGAGAGCGACCGGGAGGAGACCCGGGCGGAGCTGCACGCCCGCCTCGCGGGAGCCCGCGCCGCCCTCGAACGCCTGGAGAAGCTCTGCACCGACGAACGTATCCCGCAAAGCTCCCGGGATCGCATGCGCGAGTACTACGAGGAGCGCGTGAACCGCTACGCGGCCGGTCTCCAGGCGGGCGGCACCACGCAGGAGTACGCGGAGAGCTCCGCGGCCTGGCGCAACTGGCGCCACGCGCTGCTCCTCGCGGAGCGGGAAACCATCGCCGGGCTGCGGGACCGCGGCGAGATCAGCCCGGAGGTCATGCGCCGCATCATGCGCGACCTGGACCTGGAGGAGACCCGGATCGGCGGTTGAGACTTTTATCGGGGCCTCCTGGCAGGCGCGGGTACTGGGGCGGCACCAGCTTCGCCACCTCCACCGTGGCGGCGCAGTTCGCGCTCATCAAGGCCCGGCACAACACCGGGTCCGACGCCACCCGCAGACGCGCGCAGAACACGGCGCTCGATCTCGGGCGTGCGGGCCGGGACGACCTCTATGGCTTCGGCAGGATCCGGGCGGGCGCCTCGGTGCGGTAGCCGGCCAGCCGGACGCACCATCCGCGAAAGCCACCTCCCCGCAGAAGAGAACGCCCAGCTCAGACACCAGCACGCAGACGTCGGAGAAGTGTCAGCCTTCGATGAAGGCGTGCCCGGAGGTACCGGTTACGGCCGCCGAACGCGTCGAAATACGCGACGACGCCCGTGATCGCCGCCGTAGAGAAGGCTCGTCCGCCTGGCTACAGGGCCACGATCTCCGCCCACGCCTCCCCCTCCCCGGCGTACAGCAGGGCGAAGGTGTGCTCCGGCTGCCGCCGTTTGTCCGTGGGGCTGCCGGGGTTGAGCAGCAAGAGCCCGTCCTCGTCCTCCAGCCAGGGGATGTGCGAGTGTCCGAAGACGACCACCCGGGCCTCCGGGAAGCGGCGCCGCAGGCGCCTGCGGCGGCCTTTTCTGGGGCCGGAGTCGTGGATCATAGCTACCCGCACGCCGCCGAACTCGAACTCCTGGGTCTCCGGCAGCCGGTCGTCCGGCGGGTCCAGGTTGCCCCGCACGGCCCGGACGGGAGCGTGGACGGCGAGCGCATCGAGGAGCGCCGGGTCCATCAGGTCCCCGGCGTGCAGGATCAGGTCGGCCCGTTCCAGGTACGGTAACAGGTTCCCCGGCAGCTCTTTTGCCCGGCGTGGCAGGTGTGTGTCGGCGAGGACCACGGCGAGCAGGTTGCTATCCTCGATCTTCACGGTACGGGCATGTTACTTCAAGGAGACGCACAGAGGCTCCGGAAAACGTCGCGGCCACTTCCCGAGTCGGGTTGGATCTCCTTACCGGAGCAGGCTCTCGAACATTTGAGCATTCGCGCCCCGTCTACATCTTTTGCGTCGTATTTGACCCGTCTTTGTTACACCTCTACCATACTCGGCGTGGAGGTTCTCGGAGTATCGCTTCTGGCAGCGCCTCTCCTGGATACCTGGAAAAAGGCAATCCCGTCGCGAGGCGGGTACGCCAAGCCACGGGCCTCTTTCTTACGGAGAGAGGCGGCCGGGCCGCTAGAGGTGCTGAAGAGCTGAGTACAGAGATGTACAGAGTGCAGGGCGATCCTACCGAAGATCGCACAACATCGATGAGGTGAAGGTAGACGTGGCCGACCACGGTGCACGCGCCAACTTTGAACAGCCTGATGCTATGTACGAGGCGCTGGTGGAGCAGGTCCCGGCGGTAGTCTACGTGGGTTCCGACGACGAGGCGTGCTCCACTCTGTTCGTGAGCCCGCAGGTCGAAGAGATGCTCGGTTACACCGCGCAGGAGTGGCTGTCAGACCCCGAGTTGTGGGTCAAGCTGATCCACCCCGCAGACCAGCAGAAGGTCCTGGCCCGGGCGAACAGTGCCCGGGCAGCCGGCGAGCCCTTCGATGCCCAGTACCGGCTCCTGGCCCGCGACGGGTGTGGCGAACGTGTGGTGTGGGTACACGATAAGGCCGCGCAGGTAGAATCTGGCGGCGCTATAGTCTGGCAGGGGCTCATGCTCGACATCACCGAGCGCAGACAGGCAACGGAAGATCTCCGCCGGAGCGAGAGGCTCTTCAGGAAGACGTTTGAGGCAGCTGGAGTAGGCATGGCGCACCTTGCCCCCGATGGTCAGTGGCTGCGGGTCAACGACAGGCTCTGTGAGATCTCGGGCTATACCCGCGAGGAGTTGCTAGAGAAGACCTTCCTGGAGCTTACCCCTCCCGAAGACCGGCAGGCCAGCATCGAGCGCGTTCAGCGTATGCTGGAAGGGAAGCTCGGCCCCTACTCCCTGGAGAAGCGCTACATCCGCAAGGACGGTTTGCGCATATGGGTCAACCTCTCCGTATCGCTCATGCGCAAGGCGTCAGGTGAGCCGGACTTCCTCATCTGTGTGGCCGAGGACATTACGGAACGAAAGATTGCCGAACTGGTGCCCGAACCTCTGACGGACCGGGAGCTAGAGGTCTTGCGCTTGATCGCCTCTGGATACACGAATATGCAGCTCGCGGAACAATTGTGCTACAGTCTGGGCGGGGTGAAACATCAGGTGCAGAGCGTCATCATCAAGCTGGGTGTCGAAGGTCGCACGCAAGCGGCGGCTCGAGCGGTCGAGATAGGTCTCATTCCATACCGGAAGTAATCCTCAGAAGTTCGTTGTGATCGGACCAGCAACCTGGGCCGTTATGGCGTAGATCCCATCAAACATATTCGTCACACTCCCTACTAGTGTCGAGATTGACGATACCGTAGCTGCTACGAGAGGAGACGAAGCTGGGGCATCCCATAGAGAACACCGCGCAAAGTTTCAAGGTTTCTATCAGGTAATCAGTGGGGTGAAGACACCCTAAAGTCTAGAAGGGGGAACGTGCACAGAAGTATAAAGACCCCGAGAACTTTAGCCATGATGGCAGCGTTAACGATCGTTCTTCTGGCCGCCAGCCTAGCGAACATGAGTACCGCAGAAGCGTGGTTGGCTCGCGGGCCTATAACTCAGTATCCTTCGGTTGGCGGGAAGTGGCAGTACGGTTTCTGGAACGTCAAAGTCCGGTCATACTACACAGTGAACAGATGTCACGGCTCATCGTTGAAGTTGAATGGGGCACTGGTGCGCAGCGTCAACACGCGCGCTGGCGTCACGTCTATAGCGCAGAAAGGGGCTGTTCAGTCGCCGGGTGCCGTTGACAGATACTACTATCGGGTCTGCTGACCATGCCGTGTCGTGTCCGGCGGGCTCTTCATGCGCCCGCCGGACACGGTGCTGTTGTAGTGCAACGCCGAGTCGCGGTTTGTGAGGTCACGCATCGTTAGGCGGGAGCAGATTTTTGCATAGGCGTGTCGTGGTCGCTGTCTCGGCGGTGCTGTTCGCCTTACTGGCCACGGCTGCGGTGATCGTTACCGATCTCCACGACCGAGGCTACCCGGTTCAGCTTGGGGCCAACTCTTCGGTTAACCTCGACTTCACCGAGTCCAACATGTCGGATGAGGAGGCGTTTCGGCGGCTTGGAATGCTCAGTGATCGGCTGGATCTCGGGCTGGTCAGGGTAGCGCCGGATCTGGGCGGCGACCAGTCGGGACAAGTCTTCGTGATGGTAGGAGACCAGGGAAGCTTCCCCAAAATAATCCGTCGCTTCGGAGACCAGCCCGACGCCCGGATCGCGGACAAGGCCGCGTTGGAGCACTCCTATGCGAGCGGCCAGTACCTCGTGACAGGCGAAACTAAACGCTTTGCTGAGTTCGAAGGTTGGCTGGTGGATCACCGGGTCGAAAGTGAGCGGAACGACGACTCACTTGTCGGCATCCTACAGCTCTTGGTCAGACAGAGTAGTTTCGCCACGAGCCTGCTGGCTTCCGCCGCGCTCATGGTCTCCTTGGTCCTGTACTGGCTCACGGTGAAGGCCAAGGGCCGGGCGCTGCGCGTGCTGGCGGGCGTCTCTGCCTGGCGCGTACAGTACGAAGACCTTGCGGGGTTTCTGGCGACCATGTCCACGGCGGCGGTGCTGTGCGGAATGGTTTCCGCGACCTACGTGGGCCTGGCTCACGGCTGGGTCTTTGTACCCTACTACACCTGGGCGTTGCTGACCTTTTACTCCGTCGTGATCATCGCGACGATGGCGTGCGCGGCGGCGATGTCCGTAGCCTCCTGGCCGAGCGCCGCGATGCTCGCGGCCCGTGAGCCGGCGGTGAAAAGCCTGGGCAAGATCTCGGTCGTCCTCAAGGTAGCCACCTTTGCCTTGGTTCTGGCCGCTGTCTCACCCACCTTTGCGGCATACACAGATGCGAAGGCTGCCGCGGCCGAACAGGCTCGTTGGAAGTCGCTGGCCGATCAAGTCGCTCTCTCGTTCGACGCGGGAATGGGCGAGGGCGGTTTTCAGCAGATCATGCCCAGGGTGGGCAGCATAGTAAGAGACGCGGAACAAAGCGACTCGGTCGCTCTATCTTACACGTGGACTGACGAGTTGGCTGCCGGTGGTCTCAAACCATTCGGTTATGTGTCGCTGGTCAACCAACGGTGGCTCGACCTGATGCTCTACGAGGGTCGAGGTGATGGTCGCAGCCAACCAGAGCCCGCCTTGATACCTTTGCCCCGAGATCAGGTACCGGATGGCATCAGGCGGTTTGTCAGCGAGGAACTAGCGTTCCAGTCTCGCGGTCACTCTGCCGCCGATGAAGCCCTGAGCACGGTCTCGTTCTTCCGGTGTGCGGGGCCGGCCATGTTTCCCATGGCACTAGGTGGCAACCTGGAGTTTTCCAATGACGCGATCATCGTCGTCGCCCCGAGCTTGCACGACACGTTCAACGATGACTTTCTGGCGTCCGCGGCGTCGACCAGCAACCTCGTGTTCACGGGGCTCGGACCGACGCAAGAATTGGTCGCCCAACACGGACTGCAGAACAAAGTCCATGTGAAGTACGTCGCCGAGGAAGGCATCCTTTATGCCCAGTTGACCGCGTACTTTGCCTGGTTACAAGGAATCTCTTTAGTCGCCCTGATCGTGGCGCTGGTCGTGGCCACCGTAATCGGGGCGTTCATAACAGCCACGCTGAAGGCCCGACGCGATTTCCCGTTACGCCTTGCCGGAAAGAGGTGGGCCGAGATCCTCGCCGGACGGGTGATTAAAGAGTGGACCGTTGGCATAGCGGTGGTCGGGTTGGTAATCCTGGTCCGGGGCTTGGAAGATGGCTTCCTCGTCGCGGTCGTTGCGGTGGCCGGATTGCTCGTATCGCCCCTAATACACACAGTGGCCGCACGCTGGGCCTTCGCAAACGTCAGCCTGCGCAGGATGTAGACGGGAAGGAAACCGACGAGATGAACATCGCAGCCGATAACGTAACCGTAGTCATCGACGGAAAAGAGGTCGTCCATAGAGCTTGCCTCGACTGCTCTCCGGGCACCATGACCGCCTTGGTCGGACCTAGCGGCTCCGGCAAGACGACACTCTTGCACTGCCTCGGTTTGTTGCAGCTACCGACGAGCGGTCGCGTGCTGGTGGACGGGAAGGATACCACGGGCTGGAAGCAGCGGCACCGCCGACTTTTCTGGAAGGAACACGGCGCGTTCGTCCTTCAGGATTACGGGGTGATAGAGGAAGAATCGGTTGCCTTTAACGTCACCATGAAGTCTGGCGCCTTCGGTTCACGGGTTGCAGGTGACCACAAACGGTTGAAGGCCGCACTCGAAAAAACCGGTCTGGGCGGGCGGGACGGCGAGTTGGCGTCCCGTTTGAGCGGGGGCGAGAAGCAGCGTCTTTCTATCGCCCGGGCGCTCTACAAGAACGCCCGGGCCGTCTTTGTCGACGAACCCACAGCCTCCCTTGACGCGGGCAACCGCTCAAAGGTTATCGAGCTGTTGGCCTCGCTCGCGCGGCAAGGTTGTGTTGTCCTGGTAGCAACTCACGATGCCGAGATGATGGACACCTGCGACGTCCAGTATTCCCTGGGCCAGGACGCAGCGACAGCCGAAGCGCCAGAGGATCGGCCGCAGAAAGACGATTCATAGCAACAAACTGTAGATATCCGGGACGGAGCAATTCGATGGGAGGCTCTTCTGAATCGCACGCGCGTGGTTTTGTTTTGCTTGTTTGGCTCTTTGCTCATAGCCGGAGCAGGCGTGGCCTTCGGCCTAGCGCCGTCGTTGAGCGGTCGTGACTCCGCCCGTCCGCCGTGCGAGCAGCTTCCGGACAGGGAGTCGGTTGTAGACGCCCTGGCATCACGCGAAGGTTTGGCGAATCGGATACGAGAAGTTGGTCCCGGCGTGGCCGTCAGTGTCGCTACCCCGTGCGAAGGCTGGCCGGAAAGGGCGATAATCAGGATCGAGTATGCGACGGGTGACGAACGTGAAAGCGCCGACGCTATTCTGCAGCAAGAGGGATTTGGTGTTCCGGTAGAATTGGTTAGCAATTAGATCGGAACGCGCAGGAGCAGCCGACGTACACTCCGGAGCGGTCTACTCCTTGTAGTATACGCTGCCACGGACAGTCCCTGTCTAATTCAGGGACTCAAAGTATCCGCCTGTTTTTCGGCACGACGGCGGTATGGAGATAGGACAGTCCACGGAATCGCCTGGAAACAACCTGCTAGAATAGCCGCCGGCGATGGTGATCGGAGCTCTCACAAGCCCGCGCGCGACCCTGGAGAACGCGGCGCGGGAGAGGCGGGTCCCGGGGGCCGTGGGGGTCGTGGCGCTCTGGGCGCTGCTGAACCTGCTGTTGACGGCGGTCTTGGTCTTCGGGGGCGACGTGCGGGAGCAGTTCCCGAACCTCTCGCCCGCCGCGCTGGAGGACCTCGACGTCGCGCTCCGGGTCTTCGCCCCGCTCTTCGCCTTTGCGCTTCCGTTCGTCTGGTGGATCGGGGTCTCCGGCATGATGCTGCTGGCGACGCGCCTGTTCGGCGGCCGGCCGGACGCCCGTTCCCTGCTGGCCGTGGTCGGGGCGGCCTGCGCCCCGTGGGTCGCGGGACACGCCGTTCAGCTTCCTCTCGGTATGTTGCAGCTGTTACTGGAAGGCCGGGAGGGGGCCCTGACGGTCCTGGGGGCCCTGGGCTTCGTCGTCTCCGTCGCCGCCTTTCTCTGGCACGTCGCTCTGGTCGTCGTCGGCGTCAAGCTCGCGGCGGCAATGAGCTACGGGGGAGCCGGGGCCTCCTGCGCGGTGGCGGGGCTGGGCTGCGCCACCGCGGGGCTCGTCCTGGGCATCTCGGTGCTCACCCTCGTGTTCATCGTCTCCGGGGCCGGGGGCTGAACTTCCCGCGTTTGCCGCAGAGCCGCTGATCTCCTACTTGCATCCACTAATATAACTATATTACACTTTCGTAAATCAACTGGAGAAGGGATGTTCGTGGGATGGAGGCT
>SIRX01000037.1 GCA_004563715.1 Actinomycetota bacterium
CGGGGACGGGAGAGATCGGTTGCGGCTGCATCGACATGACTTCCACCTTTGAGAATCTGGTTGCCGGAGCTTACTCTCGGAGTATGCAGCACCGCCACTGAATAAACCAACAGTATCTTCATCATTCTGCAAACCTCCTCTTGCAAACGGCTTATGGCTTAGAATCAGCATTATGAAAGACACGAGAAGCCACACGAGTCCTCATCTCTCCGACGCCGGGGCGGAGTATAACCTGTTTGCCGGGCTCCCGGTCCCCGCCCACCACGGAGACCCGGCCGCCGAGTACGCCGCGCTCTCGCGAACCGCGGCCCTCGTGGACCTCTCCTACAAAACGATTCTCCGGCTCTCCGGCAGAGACCCCGTGGGGATGCTCAACGCCATCCTGACCAACGACGTGCCCGGGGAGGAGCGCCGCGGAACCTACGCCCTGCTCCTCGATCCGAAAGGCCGCATCCAGGCCGACCTCCTGGTCCTCAGAGACGGGGAAGCCGTGCTGATGCTGGCCGAGCCCGAAGGCGCCGGGGCCGCGAAGGAGATCCTGGGCCGCTACGCGCCTTTTTCCCGCGTCACGCTCGAAGAACTCGACGGCTGGGACCTCCTGGGCCTCTACGGTCCCCGGGCCCGGAGGTTGCTCGGCCTGGAGATAGAAGAGCATGAGGCTGCCGCAGCAGAGGTCGGCGGCGCCCCCCTCCTCGCCGCGGGCGTCTCGCACCCCGTAGCCGGCTACTACCTCCTCGGTCCCGCCGGCGCGATCTCCGCCGCCCGGAAGCACCTGGCAGCCAACGGAGCGCGGCCGGCAGGCTTTCTCGCCTTCGAGGCCGCCCGCGTCGAGGCCGGTATCCCCCGGTTCGGAGCCGACGTCTCGCCCGAGAACTTCCCCGCCGAAGCAGGCCTCCTGGAGCGGGCCGTCAGCTTCCACAAGGGCTGCTATCCCGGCCAGGAGACGGTCGCCCGCATGCATTACCGCGGCCACCCGAACCGCAAGCTCTACCGCCTCGCGGTCGAAGGCCCACCCCCCCAGCCTGGTACCCAGATCCTCCAGGAAAGCAAACCAGTCGGTAAGGTGACCAGCGTGGCGACCCTGCCGGTGAACGGTAGAACCCTGGCCCTCGGCTACCTCCACCGCAAGGCCGACATCAACTCCCCACTCCGCGCGGGCGAGGCCCGCGTCTCACCTATCGACGGAACGTGAGCCTCACTCCAAGACCCCGCTTACTGACAACAACTCTCAATAAAGTCGGCGCAGCGAGGCCCGTGCATGTTACAAGCGGGATAAAGACGGTGGACTTTGAGAACGACTGTCATCAAGAATTCCGAGGAGGCGCCGGGCGCGAAAAACTGCGTATTTACGCTGGTTTCTCGGATTTCCGGAAAAGTTCTTGGTTGTGATCTGGTTCCGTTGTTAGGCTTCATCCCCTGTGATTTAATAGCTTCACTGTAGCAAAGTGTTATGGACTAGCGGTAGGGGTTTAATGTTAAAGATAGAGAACCTGCACGTAGAGATCGACGGCAACGAGATCGTGAAGGGCCTCGACCTGGAGGTTGGCAAGGGTGAGATCCACGCGATCATGGGTCCCAACGGTTCGGGCAAGAGCACGCTCGCGAACGTCCTTATGGGCCATCCGCGCTACGAGATCACGGACGGCTCTATAACCTTCGAGGGTGAGGACGTGCTGGAGCTGGAGCCCGACGAGCGGGCCAAGATGGGCATGTTCCTCGCGTTCCAGTACCCGAGCGAGGTGCCGGGTGTTTCGGTGGCGAACTTCCTGCGCACGGCGGTCAACTCCGTGCGGGAGGAGGAGCTCTCCCCCATGGAGATGTACCGGCTTCTGCAGGAGAAGATGCGCGTCATGCAGATGGACGTCAAGTTCGCCGAGCGGTACCTCAATGAGGGCTTTTCCGGCGGCGAGAAAAAGCGCAACGAGATCCTGCAGATGCTCATGCTCGATCCCAAGCTCGCCATAATGGACGAGACCGACTCGGGGTTGGACATCGACGCGCTGCAGATCGTCGCCAAGGGCGTCAACGAGCTGCGCGGACCCGAGTTCTCCGCGGTCATCATCACCCACTACCAGCGTATACTCCGGTACATCGAGCCCGACCGGGTGCACGTGATGCTCGACGGGCGGCTCGTCACCTCGGGCGGCAAAGAGCTGGCCGACCAGCTGGAGGAGAAGGGCTACGACTGGGTGCGCCAGGAGTTCGGCGCCGGAACCCAGAGCTAGCGAAGCTACAGGAGGAGTAGAGAATGCCCGAAGACAAGACCATTCAAGAGCTTGGCTTAGACGAGTACAAGTACGGGTTTAGCGACCCGGAGGAGTACTTCTTCAAGACGCCGCGCAAGGGCATAGACCCGGAGATCGTCGCCATGATCTCCAAGCACAAGAACGAGCCCGAGTGGATGCTGGAGTTCCGGCTCAAGTCGCTGGAGTCGTTCCTGGAGAAGCCGACCCCCACCTGGGGTGGAGACCTCTCCGAGATAGACTTCGACGACATCTACTACTACATCCGGCCGATGGAGAACCAGGGCCGCTCCTGGGACGACGTGCCGGACGACATCAAGAACACCTTCGAGAAGCTGGGCATCCCGCAGGCCGAGCGCGAGACGCTCGCCGGGGTCGGCGCCCAGTACGAGTCCGAGGTCGTCTACCACTCGCTGAAAGAGGAGTGGGAGAAGAGCGGCGTCGTCTTCATGGACATGGACTCGGGCCTGCGCGAGCACGAGGACCTCGTGCGCGAGTACTTCGGCACCATTATCCCCTACGACGACAACAAGTTCGCCGCGCTCAACAGCGCGGTATGGTCGGGCGGCTCGTTCGTCTACGTGCCGCCGGGCGTCCACATCGACATCCCGCTGCAGGCGTACTTCCGCATCAACGCGGAGAACATGGGCCAGTTCGAGCGGACCCTGATCATCGCGGACGAGGGCTCCTACGTCCACTACATCGAGGGCTGCACCGCCCCGACGTACACCTCGAACTCGCTGCACTCGGCGGTCGTGGAGCTCATCGCCAAGCCCAACGCCCGCATCCGGTACTCGACCATCCAGAACTGGTCGCATAACACCTACAACCTGGTGACCAAGCGGGGCGTGGCGCACGAGAACGCGACCATCGAGTGGGTGGACGGCAACCTGGGCTCCAAGCTCACCATGAAGTACCCGGCGGTCTACCTCGTGGGCGAGGGGGCGCGCGGCGAGATCCTCTCCGTCGCTTACGCCGGCGACGGGCAGCACCAGGACGCCGGCGGCAAGGTCGTCCACGCCGCGCCCAACACCTCCAGCCTCATCACCTCCAAGTCCATCTCCAAGGGGACGGGCCGGAGCACCTACCGGGGGCTCCTGAAGGTGCACGAGGGCTGCCACGACTCCAAGAGCCGGGTCGAGTGCGACGCGCTGCTCCTAGACGAGCAGGCGCGGACGGACACCTACCCGTACATCGAGATCGAGGAGAAAAAGGTCAACACCGAACACGAGGCCACCGTCTCGAAGGTCGGCGAGGACCAGCTCTTCTACCTCATGAGCCGCGGGCTCTCCGAGGAGGAGGCCATCGCGATGGTCGTCAACGGCTTTATCGAGCCGATAGCCAAGGAGCTGCCGCTAGAGTACGCCATCGAGCTGAACCGCCTGATCCAGCTCGAGATGGAAGGCTCCGTCGGCTAGGAGCCGTTACAGGCCCGGATGCAGAGACGATCTTTCGGCGGGGCGGGCTCTCTCCAGAGTAGCCCCGCCCCGCTTCCGGTTTTGCGGAACGGCGACGGAGAGGGATGAGTATCTTCCCGACGAGGATCCTGCTGGCCACGGACGGTTCGGAAGCCGCGGGCCGCGCCTCGCAGGCCGCGGCCGAGCTTGCGGAGAAGACCGGCTCCGAGTTGCACGTGGTGCACGTAGGCCCGAACGTTCCCGTAGCGCTGGCCCATTCCAGCGCCGGCTCCGAGGAGGTACGGCAACAGAGCCGGGACCTGCTCGGCCGCCAGCTAGACCAGCTCCGGGAGCAGACGGAGAGCCGCGTGGAGGCCCACCTCAGGCTCGGCACCCCGGCTTCGGGCATCATCGAGGTGGCCGAGGAGATAGGGGCGGGCCTCATAGTGATGGGGAGCCGCGGTCTGGGCGGGGTAAGGCGGGCCCTGATGGGCAGCGTCGCCGACTCGGTAACGCGTCACGCCCACTGCGCGGTCATGGTGGTGCGCGACGAAGACGAAGACAGTTAGAGCCCCCGCGTTCCGGCGGGGCGTGATAGAACGGAGAAAGGTGATATATGAGCGCGAACAGCGTACCGGAGGTCCTTAGAGACGGCGGGGTGAGCGCGGAGATGGTGAAAGCCCTCTCCTCGTTCAAGGACGAGCCAGCCTGGCTCACCGAGAAGCGTCTGGAGGCGTGGCAGACCTTCGAGAGGCTGCCGATGCCGACCATGCGCGACGAGGACTGGCGCTACACGGACATCTCGGACATCAGCGTCGAGGACTTCGTCCCCTACACCCCGAGCCCGGACGTGACCAGCGAGAGCGACCTGCCGGAGGCCGTCCAGAAGCTCATACGCGAGGGCGAGGAGAACTCGGCGCTCATCGTGCAGCACAACTCCGAGACCTCCTACGCCCGGGTGGAAGAGGAGTTGCGGGAGAAAGGCGTCGTCCTAACCGACCTGCACGCGGCGCTCACCGAGCACGAGGAGATCGTCAGGAAGCACCTCTTCGGGCTGGTGCCCGAGGACTACGACAAGTTCGCCGCGCTCTCGGCGGCGGCCTTCTCCGGCGGCTCGTTTTTGTACGTGCCGCGAGGGGTCGAGGTGGAGGTCCCGATCCAGAGCTACCGGTGGCTGGACGCGACGGGCTCCATCATGCCGCGCACGCTGGTAGTGGTCGAGGAGGGCGCGTCGGTCACCTACATAGACGAGTACGCGTCCCCCGGCACGGAGGAGGACGATCTCGCGTTCTCCAACGGCGCGGTGGAACTGTTCGTCGGCGAGGGCGCGCGCCTGCGTTACGTCTCGCTCCAGAACTGGGGCCGCAACGTGCTCCACTTCAACACCATCCGCTCCTCGGCGAAAAAGGACGCGACCATAAACAGCCTCGTCGTATCCCTGGGCTCGGAGCTCTCGCGGACCAACGTGGACGCCGGGCTGGCCGAGCCGGGCAGCGACTCGGAGATGCTCGGCCTCTACTTCGCCGACTCGAACCAGGTCCTCGACCACCACACGCTCCAGGACCACCTCGCGCCCAACGCCCACTCGGACCTGCTGTACAAGGGCGCTTTGCGC
Organism: Actinomycetota bacterium; assembly: GCA_004563715.1. Lineage (GTDB taxonomy): Bacteria > Actinomycetota > Rubrobacteria > Rubrobacterales > Rubrobacteraceae > SIRX01. Next base: position 5,256 of record SIRX01000037.1, read on the forward strand.
GACGAGTCGCTCGCGGTATTCAGCGGCCTCATCCGGGTCGAGCCCGGCGCCCAGAAGACCGACGCCTACCAGACCAACAGGAACCTCATCCTCGGCACCGACGACGCGATGGCCGTGAGTTTGCCGCGCCTGGAGATACAGGCCGACGACGTGAAGTGCTCCCACGGCTCGACGACGGGCCAGGTGGACGAGGTGGAGCTCTTCTACCTGATGAGCCGCGGCATCCCGCGCGTGGAGGCCGAGAAGCTGGTGGTCTTCGGCTTTTTCGGGGAGGTCACGAGCCGCATCCCGCTCAAAGGCCTCAAGGAGAAGCTCGACCGGGCGATTGAGGGCAAGATCGGGCTCGGCTTCGAGGAGCGGGTAGCGTAGGAAGATGGCGGAGTTCCACAAGATCGCCCGCGCCGACGAGGTCGCCCCCGGCGAGGTGAGACAGTACACCGTCGAGGGCCGGCCCGTTGCCCTGTGCAGTGTGGACGGCGAGTTTCACGCCTTTGAGGACATCTGCACCCACCAGTTCGCCCACCTCAGCGAGGGCGGGCTGGAGGGGTCGGAGGTCAAGTGTCCCCTCCACGGGGCGAAGTTCGACGTGAAGACCGGGCAACCGAAGAGCCTCCCGGCCGTGAAGCCCGTCCCGAAGCACGAGGTGAAAGTCGAGAACGGCAACGTCTACGTCGCGCTGAACGAGAAGCGGGTAAAGGTGGGCAAGAAACGGCGTAGGGGCTAGAGGGCCGGGTTGTTTTGAGGCAGCGGATCGCCATAGACATGGACGAGGTGATCGCCGACACGCTCACCAAGCACGTGGGCCTCTACAACGCGGAGTTCGGCGAGAACGTAACCGCCGACGGCCTGCAGGGTAAAAAGCTGCGCGAGGCGGTCGCCCGGGACCACGTGGAGAAGTTGGAAGCCTTTCTGGTCACAGAAGACTTCTTTGGCGACCTGGAGGTCATGCCGGACAGCCAGCAAGTCGTCGCGGAGTTGATGGAACATTACGAGGTGTTCGTGACCACGGCGGCGATGGAAGTTCCCACCTCGTTCGCCGCGAAGTTCCGGTGGCTGGAGGAGCACTTCCCGTTCATACCGGCCAGCAACGTCGTCTTCTGCGGCGACAAGAGCATAGTCCGCGCCGACTACCTGATAGACGACAACGCCCGGCACTTCGAGAACTTTGCGGGACAGGGCGTACTCTACTCGGCCCCGCACAACGCCGGCGTAGAAGGCTACCCGCGTGTAGAGAGCTGGCGAGACGTAAGAGGCATGTTTTTGTGAAGCCCGTCGAGCGCGGAGCGGCTCCGGCACGCCGGGCAAACAGGAGGCGATGATGTACGAGGCAGCGAAAATCCGGCGCGACTTCCCCATCCTGAGCCGGGAGGTGAACGGCGGAAAGCTCGTATATCTAGACAACGCCGCCACCTCTCAGAAACCCCGGCAGGTGATCGAAGCCCTCACCGACTACTACGAGCGCCACAACGCCAACATCCACCGCGGCGTCCACCGGCTCGCGGAGGAGGCTACGGCGGCCTACGAGGGAGCCCGGGAGAAAGTAGCCGCCTTTCTCGGCGCGCCGGAGACCACGGGCCTCGTCTTCACCCGCGGTACCACCGAGGCCATAAACCTCGTCGCACACGCCTGGGGCCGCAAGGAGTTGCGCGAGGGGGATGAGATCGTCCTCACCGAGGCCGAGCATCACTCAAACCTCGTCCCCTGGCAGCTGGCGGCGCAGGCCACCGGCGCGAAGCTGCGCTTTATCCCGATCCGGGAGGACGGAACGCTGGACATGGAGGAGGCGGAGCGCCTCGTCGGGCCGAAGATAAAGCTCGTGGGGTGCATCCACGCCTCGAACGTCCTCGCCACCGTAAACCCGGTAGAGAAGCTGGCCGAGCTGGCGCACGCGAACGGCGCCCGCATGCTGGTGGACGGCGCCCAGAGCGCGCCGCACCTGCCGGTGAACGTGGAAGAGCTGGGCTGCGACTTCTTCGCGTGCAGCGGGCACAAGATGCTCGGGCCAACGGGTGTAGGCGTGCTGTGGAGCAAGCCGGAGCTACTGGAAGAGATGGACCCGTTCCTCGGCGGGGGAGAGATGATCCGGGAGGTCCACCTGGACCACTCCACCTGGAACGACCTGCCCTACAAGTTCGAGGCCGGCACCATGAACATCGCCCAGGCCGTTGGACTCGGGGCAGCGGTGGACTACCTGGACGCGCTCGGCATGGACAACGTCCGGGAGCACGAGAGGAAGCTCGGCGAGTACGCCTACCGGCGGCTCTCGGAGCTCGGGGACATCACCATCTACGGACCCGCAGAGGACCGGACGGGCATCGTCTCGTTCTCGCTGCCGGATGTCCACCCGCACGACCTGTCGCAGCTGCTGGACGAAGAGGGCATCGCCATAAGGAGCGGCCACCACTGCACCCAGCCGCTGATGCGCCGCCTCGGCACCGTGGCGACCGCGCGGGCCAGCTTCTACCTGTACAACACGGAAGAAGAGGTGGACACGCTGGTGGAGGCGCTTGTAAAGGCCCGCGAGTTCTTCGGGGCGTTCGCGAAATGAACATGCTGCGCGAGCTCTACGGCCAGATCATCATGGACCACTACCATCGGCCGCGGAACCGCGGCGAGATCCCGGACGCCGACCTCGAAGAGCACCTGCTCAACCCCCTCTGCGGCGACGAGGTGACCGTCTACGCCAACTTCGACGGGGATACGGTCTCCGAGGTAAAGTTCAGCGGGCGGGGCTGCTCCATAAGCCAGGCCTCGGCCTCGATGATGACCGAGCGGCTCATGGGCAAGAGCCGCGAAGAAGCGGAGGCGGAGATCCAGCACTTCAAGAACATGATGGTCGGCGAGGAGGACTTCCCCGAGCACGACGACCTAGCGGCGCTGAAGGGCGTGATCCAGTACCCCTCCCGCATCAAGTGCGCCACGCTGTCCTGGACCGCGTTCCAACAGGGTCTCGAAGACTAGCCACGGCCCGTCGAGACAGGATCGGAGATCCGTTGGCCAGTCGTTGCGTTGTCCGACGCTCACACCGGCGGGAGTCCGCCGCCAGGTCGGTCCGTCTTCGGTGGCGATCAGACAGGACGGACGCGAGCGCCGCGACAGAGATAACGACCGGACGCGGGCTCCTCGCCGTCTACCGAAGCTTTATCGAAGGCTACCGGCAAGCCCGCCGCCTCGAAGAAGTCGCCCCGGTCCTGTAGCTGAAAGTGCAGGTGTGGCTCACTGGAGTTACCCGAGTTGCCGCAGCGTCCAACCTCCTGGCCCCGCTTCACCCGCTCACCTTCTTCTACCGGGATGCTGCCGGGCTCAAGGTGGGCCAGGAAAGAGTACTCTTCCTCTGCATGCTCTATAACCACGTAGTTGCCGGCGATGTGGGACGCGAGCGGGTCTAGCCATCCGGTGCCGGGACGCGGGGCATCCCGGCACCTATCCCTCGCGGCGACTATTACCCCATCGGCCGGGGCAAGGATCGGCTCACCATAGCATAGGTAGTCTCCAGGCTCCCGTCCTCCAGTCCCCTCGCGCCAGCGCCGGAGGGCGCTGTCCACAACCACGAAATCGTAAGCGTAACGCTGGGAGGCTAGCTCCCAAGAATGGCTGGTCCGCTCGTCGGGACCCCCGTTGAGGATGTACCATTCTCCCTCCGCGGATGCGTGGAAGGGCAACGAATAGCTCTGCTTCGGCCGGTAGGAGGAAGCATCCACGATAACCCTCGAAGCGGCGCGCCGATCACCTATAAGCTGTCGCACCTGGCCAGCGAGCGCCGAAGGCCACAAGAACAGCAAGGCCGTAGAGGCGGCGATGCGCGTCCAGAAGAGGACCTGGCCACCCGCAACCGGTGTGAGCGGAAGCTCTTGTGCACCCCGGGCCCCTTCACCGTTTTCCTTACCGCTCCACGTCAGCGCCCGCGCGAGCACCCCGAACAACGGCCACAGGAAGAGCAGGTTCAGCAGCTTCAGCCAGGATGGCAAAGTCTCTGCGTATCCGAGGAAGCCAGCCAGGGCCAAAAACAGCCACCAGTTCGTCCGTAAACTCCTCACGGCTCGTAGTCCTCCCACCGCTCGCGGCATTCCCTTGACCGCATGAACCAGCCGTACGGGTTCCGGTTCCTCCTAGCCAGCCCGGAAGTAGGTCGCACCTTCATCGCCGTGACGTTCGACACCGCCGCCACTACTCAACATTAACAGAAACCCGGGGGTTCTCAATGGGTCTGTCGTCTGGTTCCAAATAGCCTGTAAATGCCGCTTCCGAAACTCAATTCCAGAGCCTATATTTTGATGGCAGATCCGGCCGACGCAGGCGAGTGCCGTACGGATCATCGAGCGCACACTGGCATGGCTTGCCAAGTACCGCAGGCTCACGATCCGCTACGAGCGGCGCGATGGCATCCACGAGGCGTTCCTATCTCTCGGCTGTTCGTTGATCTGTCTCAACTACCTGATGTGATGGTTTTGAAAGGCTCACTTACTCCAGGATCCAGGTGTCCTTCATCCTGCCGCCGCTGGAGATGTTGACCAGACGGCTACCGGGGCCGGCTACCCGGGTCATGGCCCCGGGAACGACCTCGACGGTGTCCGCGTCCGGGCAGAGCGCGATGATGCGGTAGTCGGCGTAGGAGTCCCGCAGCACGTAGCCGTCTTCGTCGGTGTCACACAGGACGTGGGTGGAGAAGTCGAGGATCTCCTGGGCGATGTACTGGACGGGGTCTTTCTCGACCTTCTTTTTGAACTCCGCGATGGCCTCTTCCGGCTCTTCGGGGGCGATGAGGACGTCCTTGCCGCCCCAGCCGCTGCGGCTCTTGACCACCAGTTCGTCGAAGTGGTCCATGACGTAGCGGTAGTCGTCCTCGACGGCCAGAGAGTAGGTCTCGGCGTTGTCCACTACGGGTTCCTCGCCGAGGTAGGCCCGGATCATATCCGGTATAAACGGGTAGACGCCCTTGTCATCGGCGACGTCCTGGTTGGGCGGGAAGACGGCGCTTACCCGGCCTGCGGCGTGGAGTTCCCTTAATTTCGGGAAGGCATCGTAGATCCGGCCCTCCTCGATGCGCTCGTAGATCACGTCCAGCCGCCGGCCGGTGGGCTTGTGGACGAGGTAGCCCCCGTCAACCTCCAGCTCGTGCCGCTCGGCCAGAACCGCGCCGACCTCTCTCGCGAGTATATTGTGGTCGAGGTAGTACTGGTCGCTCGGCCCATCGGTGAGGACGGCGAGCGCCGGGTCGGGCTGTGGCGAAGCGGCCCGCAGGACTTCTCCGAAACGCTCCAGCATGCCGTCCAGCGGGCGCACCCCGAGCGCGGCGTAGGATTCGGGCAGGACCTCGGCGGTGCGGGCCCGCATGCGGCTCATCGGCACGAGGCCGATGGGCATCTTTATGTTGTCCTCGATAAACACGTAGTCCCAGCCGCCGTTGCTCTCCAGGACCACGATGTCGAAGCCCGCCTGCCGGGCCGGTACACCGCCGAACCGGGTCGGCAGCCGGGGGTCGTAGAGGGCGCTGGAGGCGACGACCTCCTCCGGGACCACCTCCTCTTTGCCGGCTTCGAGGCGGCGGAGGAACTCGTTGATCGCACGCATCCTCTGGACGACGCCCCGCTCCAGCTTTCGCCACCCGTCAGCCGGCACCACGCGGGGCAGGTAGTCTACGGGATGGATTCTATCTCCCTCCAAAAGGCCGAACCCTCGCTGCTCTTCGAGCAGCCGCCCGCGGGCCCGCTGGAGTCGCTCGTCCCACCCGGCAGGCCCCAGAGTCTCCATCTCCCGCAACACGGGCTCGTAGTGGGGGAAGGCATCTCCGTCGGGACGGAAGACCTCGTTGGGACCGGACGCCGCGCGCTGAAACCTCATCTGGATATGCCTCCCGGCTGCTCGCTTTGTTCTCGTGGCTACCGGCGTAGCATAGATGGACGCTATGCCTCGCGCCTCGGCCCGCGGGATAAAAAACGGCCGCTCGCGGCTATCCGAAGAGGCCGATCAGGGCGCAGGGGAGGCCCATCATAAAGGAGAGCGCGAAGGTGACCGCGAAGAAGACGTTCTCCTCGGAGATGTAGGAGTGAGAGCTGCGGTAGTGGAACATCAGCAGGACCGAGGGTATAGCGACGCCCGTCATCAGCGCTGCCATTACGCGCAGCGTGTTCAGGAGACCGATGGCTCCGATGACGCCGTCGGCGTTGAGTAACAGGAGACCGAACCAGTCGGCCGTCAGCATGAGGGAGATACCGAAAACGGCCAGCAGCGCGTAGAGGACCGGCTTGGGGAACAGCGGCCCGCGGACGTAAGCGTGCAACTCGTCCTGCCCATCGTCGAACAGCGCCTTTTGCGGGCTGCGGAACAACCTGGTACGACGCTTTCTACCCTCCATAGAACCCACATGGTAACCCACGAAAACACGAGAGGTGGTGTCAGAACCTACCGGCGCAGAAACCCGCCCTCGGAGTGGATGACCTGGCCCGTGATCCAGGCCGCCTCCTCACCCACCAGGAACACCACGAGCCGCGCCGCGTCCTCGGGCTCTCCCACCCGGCCGGCCGGGAACTTCGCTGCAAGCTCGCGCCGCAGTTCGCCCGTCATCCAGCCGGTGTCTGTGGGGCCGGGGTTTATGGCGTTGACGGTGATGCCCTTGTGGCCGGCCTCGGCGGCGAGCGTCACGGTCAGGGCTTCGACGGCCCCCTTTGTTGCGGCGTACGCCAACTCGCCGGGCATCGGTCCGAGCGACTGGCCGGAGGTGAGGTTGACGATCCTACCGCCCGCCCCGCCGGGGTAGCGCCGGACGAACCCCGCGCAGAGCAGCGAGGTGGACCGCAGGTTGACGGCGTAGTGGGCGTCGAGGGTGGCGGCGTCCAGCCGCTCGAAGCCGTCGCGGGTGGAGTGCGCCGCGTTGTTCACGAGGATGGAGAGATGGCCCAGGCGGGCACTGGCCGCGTCCAGAAGACGTTCGGCGGCCTCCGGCGAGGAAAGGTCTATCTCCAGGCTCTCCGCCCGGACACCCGTCCCGCGCAGCTCCTCGCGCAGGGCGTCTGGAGCGTCCCCGTCCCGCCAG
>SIRX01000038.1 GCA_004563715.1 Actinomycetota bacterium
CTCTACCTGCTTTCGCTGGTGGGGCTTGGGGGTTTTCTGGGGCTTTTGGCGCCGATGGTTCTGGCGATACCGCTGCCGGAGCTGGCGATAAACCTGCTCAGCGACCGGCCCCAGATGGTGAACATCCGCTACCATTACTCGGCCCCGATCATCCCCTTCGTCTACGTCGCCTCCGCCGCCGGTATAGGGACCCTGATCCGTGTTCTGCGGCGGGCCCGCTCCTGGCGGCGACGGCCGGTGGCCTGGGCTGGCCGTCTGGTCTCAGGCCCGGCGGTGCGCGAGAAGCTCCCGCTGGTGCTGGCGATGGGCGTCTTCCTGCTCGGCGTGGAGATGGACTACCGGGCTGGTCCGCTGCCGGTGTTCAACTCCCCGGAGAACACAGCCTCGGTTATAGACCCGCCGCCTCGGGAGCACCTGGAGACCTTGAACGAAGCGGTGGCTCTCGTGCCGGAGAACGCCCGGGTCTCTGCCACCAACACGGTTGGTCCCCACCTCGCCCACCGGCGCTACCTCTACCTGTTTCCGCTGGTCCAGGACGCCGAGTACGTGGTCGTCGACGAGGCCAACCCCAACTACGACACCTACGTCAACCCGGTGTTGAACCTCCAGACCACGAAGCGGCTCCGGGAGAGCCCGGAGTACCGGGTGGCCTACGACCGTGGCGGGGTCGTGGTCTTCGAGCGGACCGGCTGAAGCTCAGCCGCCGTTCTCCTCCGGGTTGGTGGAAGCGGGACCGAGCAGCTCCGGGTTCTCGTCCGCGAGATCCTGGGCCTCCTGGTAGGCGTTCTCGGCCTCCTGGTAGCCGTCACCCGCCTCGGAGAGTAGCCTCTCGGCGTCTTCGCGGTTGTCCTCCAGCGTGGGGTCCTCCTGCAGCAGCTCGTAGAACTCTATCTCGCTGCTCTCGGCGGAGATCTGGGCCGCCATCGCCTCGTCCAGCAGGCTGGCGTACTCCTGGATCGTCGGGTCTACGTCCAGGTCCTCTACCTCGCCGAGCGCCCCGCGGGCTTCTTCCAGTTCCGAGCGGGCCTCCCGCAGGCTGTCAGCCGCCGCGGCTATCTGCTCTCGCTCTTGCTGGAAGGCGTTTTCTTCATCGGCGTCGCCTTCACCGGACTCTATCTGTTCCTTGACCTCCTGGTAGGTGCTGCGGGTCTCCTCAAAGAGCTCGTTGTGCCGGGCGACGGATTCGTTGGCCGACGAGATCACCTCGTTGGCCTGCTCGCGGGGGTCCTCGGCGAGGCCCGCGCAGCCGTACAGAAACACGGGTGAGAGCAGGATCACGACGAACGGCGTGAGACGGTTTATCATATGCGCCATGAGTGAAGGAAGTCTACCGCCTTTCGGGAATCTCAAGTCTGGTTTTCTGCCTTTTTCGCTGATCAAACGCGCCGCGGACAGCTTTAGGGGCCGCTTTCGGAGACCGCAACCCGGAGGGAGGCCGGAGCCCGCCACCGAGCCCGGCCCCGAGCTCCGGTCCCGGGCGGCGGCCGTTATCCTGGAGTACGCTGAGGCCCACCCCGCCCTCTTCGAGCGGGCCGAGCGGCTGCGCGCCCGGGCCGAACGCCTGGAGAGCGAGGGTACGCCGAGCGACAGCGCCTACAACCGCGCCGAACGCGCCGAGGGCGAGGTGGAGGCCGGTCTCGCCGGCCTCCGCGAGTCCTTTGCGGAGGCCGGGACGGGAACCGGTAGAGCGGGGTACGTTGCCTTTGATAGGGAGGTCCAACTCCGCTACCCGGCCCTCAAGATGCCCGGCGGTTACGCTTAGCCTTTCTTCCGGCCTCAACCGCCCGAGTTGAGGGCGTTCACGGCGTCCCGGGCCAGCTTGCGGGCCTGGGGTCCGGTCTTGGGGTTCAGGAACAGGAAAGCGGCGGCGCTGACCAGCACCAGCAGCAACAAGAGGCCGGACCCCCCGTCCTCCTTCACCTTCTCGCCCCGGACCCGCTTGGAGCCCGCCTGGGCGGCGCCGGTGGCGGCCTCAACCTGCTCGCGAAGCTTGTCGTCGTCCCAGAGCCGGGCGACGATCTCCCCGGGGCTCTCGTCCGAGACCTCCTCGTAGATCTTGTTCGCCGCCTCGATAAAGGTGCGGATGTTGTCCCGCAGGTCGTCGTCGTAGAGTAACCTCTCCGCCACGGGGCGGGCTTCGGCGAAAAAGGCGCTCAACGCCGCCACGGGGATGAACGAACGGGACTCGGCTTCCTCTCTGAGCTTCTCTGCCCGGCTCTTTCTGCCAAACACCTGGACCTCCACCTCTCTCTGGTTGCCTGTCAGGGGTCTTTCACCACTGCACCACATCATACCCGTTTTACCAGGTCCGTATCCTATGCTGGCCCGAAGCTAGCGCCAGAGCCTAATCTTGCCTGAGCTCTCCCAGCGGGTCCAGTCTCACCTCCAGCTCTTCACCGTCTACCCTGAGACGCTCGGCGTCCTGCGGGCCGCCGTCCAGCTTCAGGTCCCGGGCCAGGACCTCGGCCTTGAAGTACTCGCCCCACGGCCCCCCGAGCAGCCCGGAGACCCGCGGGCTGCCGGAGAGGCCCACGGAGATGCTCTCCTCGATCTCGAAGCCCTTTTCCCGGCGCAGGTTCTGCACCTTGTGGACCAGTTCCCGCACGAGCCCCTCGTCCAGGAGCTCCGGGCCGAGCTCCGTTGAGAGCGCCACGGAGAGGTCGCCCTCGCGCTCCACGGCGTAGCCCGCCCGCTCGCCGGGCTCCACGAGCAGCTCCTCGGGCGAGAGCGGGATCTCCTCTCCTTCCACCGTTACGGAGACGCCCTCTCCGGCGGCGGCCCGGGCCCCGACCTCCGGGGGAGCGGCGGCCAGCGCCTCCCGGATGCCCGGGACGAGCCGGCCGTACTTCGGCCCCACGACGGAGAGGTTCGGCTTCAGGTCGTAGGCCACCACGTCCTCGGCGCTCCCGAAGCACAGCTCCTTGACGTTCAGTTCGTCGAGGATGATGTCTTCTAAGAGCTTCGCTGCTTCATTGAACTCGGGAGCCTCGTTTGCGAACTCCTGAATCACCACGACCTCGCGTAGGGGCTGTCGGGTCTTTATGGCGGCAGCGTTGCGGGCTGCCCGGCCGAGGGACACAATTCGTCGTGCTACCCCCATTTGCCATGAGAGTTCTGTGTACACTGTAAATTCGTAGGCTCCCGGCCAGGCGGCCAGGTGGACGCTCTCCGGGGCTTCTCTGTCCGCGTTTACGACCAGGTTCTGGTAGAGGACCTCGGCGACGAACGGGGTGAACGGGGCGGTGAGCTTCGCTACCGCCACCAGGCACTCGTAGAGGGTGGAGTGGGCGGCCCGCTTGTCGGTGTCGTCCTCGCCCTTCCAGAACCGGCGGCGGCTGCGCCGGACGTACCAGTTGGAAAGCTCGTCCACGAACTCCCCGATGGCCCTCCCGGCCGCCGTCACGTCGTAGGCGTCCATTTTTTCGGTGACGGTCCGCGCGGTGAGCTGCAGCTCGGAGAGGACCCAGCGGTCCATCAGGCTCCGCTCTGTGGGTGCGACGTAGTCCCTTGAGGGATTGAAGCCGTCTATGCGGGCGTAGGTGACGAAGAAGGAGTAGGTGTTCCAGAGGGTGAGGAGGTACTTGCGGACGGCCTCGTCTACCTGCTCCTCGGAGAAGCGGCGCGGGTTGCCGGGGCTCGTGGCGGTGTAGAGCGCCCAGCGCAGGGCGTCGGCGCCCCGGCTCTCGAAGAGGTCCCAAGGGTTGACCACGTTGCCCCGGCTCTTGCTCATCTTCTTGCCCTCGGGGTCGAGGACGTGGCCGAGCACCAGGCAGGTCTTATAGGAGCTCTGGCCGAAGAGCATGGTCGAGGCCGCGAGCAGCGAGTAGAACCAGCCCCGCGTCTGGTCCACCGCCTCGCAGATGTAGTCCGCCGGGAAGTTGCTGCGGAAATGCTCCTGGTTCTCGAACGGGTAGTGGTCCTGGGCGTAGGGCATGCTGCCGGAGTCGAACCAGGCGTCGAGGACCTCCGGCACCCGCCGCGCCTCCTCGCCGGTTTCGGGATGCCGGAGGCGCACCGCGTCGATGTACGGGCGGTGGAGGTCGTCGGGGAGGGGGTCTATGGCGAGCCCGCGCAGCTCCTCGAGGCTACCGACCACCACCGTGTCGCCGGCCTCGGTGCGCCAGATCGGCAACGGCGTGCCCCAGTAGCGCTCCCGGCTGAGGGCCCAGTCCACGTTGTTGCGGAGCCAGTCGCCGAAGCGGCCCCACTTCACGTGCTCGGGGACCCAGTTGATCTTCTCGTTCTCCTCCAGCAGTTCATCCAGCACGGCGGTCGTCCGGGCGTACCAGGCTTTCTTGGCGTAGTAAAGGAGTGGCGTGCCGCACCGCCAGCAGTGGGGATAGGGGTGCTCGTACTCCTCGGCCCGGAAGAGGACACCCTTCTCGCGCAGCTCCTCCACGAGGCCGGGGTCGGCGTCCTTGACGAACTGTCCGGCGAACGGGCCGACCCGCCCGTCGAAGGTCCCGTCAGACCTCACGGGATGCAGGGTCGGCAGGCCGTAGCGCCTGCCGGTGCGGGCGTCGTCCTCGCCGTAGGCCGGCGCGGTGTGGACGAGACCCGTCCCCTCGGTGGTGGTCACGTAGTCGCCCAGGACGACGGTGAACAGGTTCTCGGACTCTTCTACAGGGACGTAGTCGAAGGGGCGGCGGTACTTCGTGCCCTCCAGCTTTCGGCCCTCGGTGATGGCCTGGACCTCATAGTTGCCTTCGCCGAGGACTTTGTCCAGCAGCTCGCGGGCCAGGATCAGGCGTTCTCCGTCTACCTCCACCGTGGCGTACTCGACGTTCGGGGCGGCGGCGACGGCGGTGTTGGAGATGAGCGTCCAGGGGGTCGTGGTCCAGATAAGGAGGCTGGTGCCCGGCTCGTCTACGAGCGTCAGCTTGACGTAGACGCTCGGGTCCACCACGTCCTCGTAGCCCATGGCGACCTCGGCGGAGGAGAGGGAGGTCTGGTCGCGGGGACAATGGGCGGTGACCTTGTAGCCCTCGTAGAGGAGGTCGCGGTCGTAGAGCTCCTTGAGCGCCCACCAGACGCTCTCGATGTAGGTGTTCTCCAGGGTCCAGTAGGCGTTGTCCATGTCCGCCCAGAAGCCCATGCGGTCGCTCATGCTGCGCCAGTCCTCGACGTAGCGGAACACGGACTCGCGGCACAGGCGGTTAAACTCCTTGACGCCGTACTCCTCGATGTCGTTCTTGCCGGAGAGGCCGAGTTCCTTCTCCACCTCCAGCTCGACGGGCAGGCCATGGCAGTCCCAGCCTCCCTTGCGCTCGACCCGGAAGCCCTGCATGGTCTTGTAGCGTGGGATCAGGTCCTTAAAAGCCCGCGCGAGGACGTGGTGGAAACCGGGACGGCCGTTAGCCGTCGGCGGCCCCTCGTAGAACACGAAGGGTCTGTCTTCCGGCCGGCTCTCGACGGACTTCTGGAACGCCCTGGTCTGTTTCCAGAGCTCCATCACCTCGCGCTCCAGCTCCGGGAAGCTGACCTGGGGGCTTACTTTTTTGAACATGCCGCTCTTCCTCTCCGTACGTAAAAGCTCCCGTCCGCCGCGGACGAAGCTATGCCGCGCTCCGCCGCGGGGACGGGAGCCGCACAGGAGGCCCTCGCGTTACCACCCCGCTTGCCCGGAGCCTCGCGACCCCGGACCGCTCTGCCGGTGCCGGGCCCGCCCGCAGGCTCGGCCCCCACCAGGCCGCTGTAACGGGCGGACCCGACCGATCTTACTAACGCCTGGGCCGCGTGCCCGCGCCCTTCGCTTTCAGCCAGCGGCTCGGGGAGGATCTTCGGGCCGCTTCCCGCGCCGGGCTCTCACCGTCCCCGGCTCGCTCTTGCGGGCGACGCGACCTTACTCGTTCCCGTCATCGCCTTCAGGCTGCTTTGTAGCGCCAACGGGCGTAGGTGTCAAGGCCCATACATAGCCATCGCGCGGTAATCCAGGTTCGACACCGGGATCGTAATGTTTTTGTAGGAGGTAAGAAGTCGGTCGGTAGTAGACTCAGTTATATCGAGGCGTCCCGGTTACGTGGCGCGAAGCTGCGGCGTACAGCATTGGAGAGCATATTTTGAACGTCAGGTTGAGAGCGTTTGCCGCCGGTGTTGCGGGAGCTATCATGGCGTTCGGCCTCGCGGAACTGGTTCACGGCGTCTACCAGCTCGTCCCGTCGGTTTTCGTGGCGCTGGCGCAGGCCATCATCCGGTTGACGCCGGGCAGCCTGGCGACGCAGATCATAGAGACCCTGGGCAAGGCCGGCGTCCCGGTCCTGGTCGGGTGCCTGGCGGCGGGGGCTCTGGCAGTCGCGGGCCTCCTGGCGTACCTGAGCCTCCGGAAGCCCCTGCTGGCCCTAGCGGGCGTCGGGGTGCTGGCGGGGGTGGCGGTCGCCGCCGCTTTCAACCAGCCGTTCGTCGATCCCGTCTTTACACCCCTTACGGTGGTTGGGGCGCTGGCCGCGGGCGCCACCGTCACGCGCCTCCTGCTTCGCGCCTCGGGCCTGCCGGACGTGGAGGCCGGGGTACCGGCGGCTGATAGTGGGTCTCCGGACGCCCGGTCGCCCGTGGTCAGGTCGAAGGAAGCCCACTCGGAGGGCGGGATGGCCTTCGGCCGCCGGAGCTTCCTGCTCTTGAGCGGCGGTGCCGCGGCCGCCGGCCTGGCCGCCGTGGGCGTGGGACGCGCGTTGGCCGGCGGGGAAGGGGCCGAGGTCTCCGGTACGCCGGGGTCTCACGACCTTTCCCGCCCACCCGGAGGCCCGGCCGGGGGTGCGGCTGGGGGCGGAACAACGCAGACGGCGCGGCACGATACCCTGCCGCCCCCACCCGCCACGGCTTCCATAGACGTAGAGGGGATGCCGCCCCTCATCACGCCGACTGAGGACTTCTACCTCATAGACACCGCGCTCACCTCGCCCCGGATAAACGTGGACCGGTGGTCGCTCACGGTCGGGGGCGCCGGGGTAGACAACCCTCTGGAGCTGTCCTACGGGGACCTGACCTCCATGCCGACCCGCGAGTCGGACGTCACGCTCTCGTGCGTCTCCAACGAGGTGGGGGGAGGTTTGATCTCTAACGGCCGGTGGACCGGGGTCCTGCTCTCCGACGTGCTCGAAGAAGCCGGCGTGAGCCCCGAAAAGATCGACCGCGCTTCCGAGCAGCTCGTGGGCCGCAGCGTGGACGGCTGGACGGCGGGTTTCAGGACGGAGCTGGCCTTTGACGGCCGCGAGGCCCTGGTAGCGTTCGGCCTGAACGACGGCGAGCTACCAGTCAAGCACGGTTACCCGGTGCGCCTCGTGGTACCGGGGCTCTACGGCTACGTCTCGGCCACCAAGTGGCTCACCGAGATCGAGCTCACCAACTGGGACTTCGACGCGTACTGGATCCAGCGCACCTGGGCCAAGGAAGGCCCGATCAAGACCCAGTCCCGGATCGACACGGTGGGGGACGGCGAGCGTCTCTCTGCCGGCTCGGTCCCCGTGGGCGGCGTCGCCTGGGCGCCCCACCGGGGCATCTCGATGGTCGAGGTCTCCACAGACGACGGGGAGACCTGGAACGAGGCCCGGCTCGCCGACCAGCTCGACGAAGATACCTGGCGCCAGTACGTCTACGAGTGGGACGCCCGCCCCGGAGATCACACCCTCAAGGTGCGGGCCACCGACGGCGAGGGCCAGACCCAGACTTCCAGGCAGACACCGCCACACCCCTCCGGGGCGACCGGCTACCACGCTGTGAAAGTCTCCGTGACGTAACCCACCACGCCCCCAGCCTCGAAAACGCAGGGCCTTTCTCCGGAAAAGCCGGCCGTCCGGATAACGAGAAGCCGGGCCGTCTGCGGGAGGGGGGAGTCAGTGCAGAACGGCCCGGCAACGATGAGAAGTAACTCTACCTCCGCGTTGCCGGCCTCGCATCACCCAAATGGGCTAATTTTTTCTAGCCCATTCGTACCGGTACATATGTCCTGAAGGCGTCCACGCCGCGAACGATTCTTCACGGTAACCGAGGGCCGCCGACAGGCCCGGTCCGAACTGTTGGCCGCAGCCGCGGCCCCGCGTAAGGGAATCCCGGCCGGTACGGACCACTGATTTTTCGGCCCGCAAGCGTGCAAAAGTCCCTCACATCCAGCCCAAAAACTCAACTTTGCTAACGGTGTACCTAAACTTTAGATACAGTACAAAAACGCAGAAACCGGGGCAATTCGGGCCGGGCAGGTTGGTTTGTAATCGAAGTGTTTCCGATATGTAACGTAACCGTAACTTCGCGGAAAGTTGTTTGTAACAGAGGACCGGTATAGTGTTGGTTAAACCAGGCCTCGACCGACAGGACATTTCCCCCCTCCAGATTCCGTCGGTCGGGGCGGTTTCTTTTCTCGTTTCCCGGGCGATTGGACGACCAGCGTTTCTCGATCGTGCTTTACTGGGGGCATGAGGGTAGCCGGGTTGCACGACTTTGATCTCTCTCCCGCCGAGGCGCGGCGTCTGCAGGGGGAGTTGGCCTCCGGGGTGGTGGCGGGGCCGCCGCTGGACCTCGGTAGCGTGCGGTACGTGGCGGGGGCGGACGTCTCGACGGAAAAAGACGCCGCCTATGCAACGGTGGCGGTGCTCGGCTTTCCCGGGCTCTCGGTGGTGGAGGTCCAGGGGTTCGAGGCGCCGCTTGCGTTTCCCTACGTGCCGGGGCTGCTTGCTTTCCGAGAGGTGCCCTCGGTAGCCGGAGCGTTGGCGAAGGTGGAGTCGCCGGTGGACGCCGTGATCTTCGACGCCCAGGGGTTGGCCCACCCGCGGCGCATGGGCCTGGCCTCCCACATGGGTTTGTTTATCGACGTGCCGGCGGTGGGGTGTGCCAAGAGCCGGCTGGTCGGCTCCTACGAGGAGCCGGCGCCGGAGAAAGGAAGCGCCACGGACCTTGTACACGGCGGCGAGGTCGTGGGACGGGTCGTGCGGACTCGGACGAACGTATCGCCCGTGTACGTCTCGGTGGGGAACAGGATAGATCTGGACAGCGCCGTGGACCTCGTCCTGGCCTGCAGCCCGAAGTATCGCTTGCCGGAGACCACCCGGCAGGCCCACGACGCCGCCAACCGCCTGCGGCGCGGAGAAGAGCCTGGTAAAGCCCTGTTCTGAACGGCCCGGGCTTCAGCCTCTTTCGGAAGGCTTGCCGGTTTCCGGCGGTTCTTTATCGGGTGTTCCCCCTGTAGCGTGGCGGGACTCGTACTCCGACATCGGCGGGACGGCGGTCTCGTCGAGTTTTGCCTGCTGCCTGTCGAGGGTCTCCGCGACGCCGGCCAGCCACCGCTTGCGTTCCTCCACGCACCGGGCGTACTCGTCGAGCACCCGGGAGACGGCTTCCTTCAGTTCGCTGGAGGCCTCTTTCGTGTCGACCTCGACGGACTCCAGCCTGCGGGCAACAGCGTCCCGGTTTTTCTGGGCGCGAACCAGGTCCCGGGAGTTGCGCTTGCAGTCCCGCTCCAGCTCCCGGGCCTTCTCCTCGTCGCCCTCGGACATGGCGGCGTTCAGCCGACCCAGCAAGGCCACGCCTTCCATCTGGATCCCGCCGACCCGCTCGTCGGCTTCGGAGAGCGCGGTCCGCGCTTCGTCCCTGGTGCTCAACCTCCGCCGGAACTCCTCGTGCAGCGCCTCGCAGCGTCTCTGGTAGTCCGCGAGCTCGCCCTCGATCTCGGAGAGCATCCGCTCTTCGGAAGACTTGCCCCACGAGAACATCACCCGGTGCCCGCCTCGTACAACGAAAGGTTGCCGAGACTAGTCGTCATGGTTGGGCCGCTCGATCCAGTCCGGCAACTCCTGCCGCATCCAGAAGGTCGGCTCCCCGTCGCCGATGCTGTAGGCCCAGTTGGAGGCGTGGCGGGCCACCGCGTGCAGCCCGGGATCGCCGAACTTTGCCAGCAGCGAGTTGAGCCTCGTATTGCGGTAGAAGAAGCCCATCCGCCTGAGGTCGCCCGTCCGGGCCGAGACCGCCGACTCGCGGAACCGGTAACGTACTATCTGGGCCCCTTCCTCCCGGAAAAAGCGGACCGCCGCCCGCAGCAGCGCCCGTGCCACGTCGCCCCGCTCCGGCAGCGTCGTCAGGTCCAGGATGTAGCCGTCTATGCCGTCGAAGGTGACCACCAACACGGTGTAGCCGAGCAACTCACCGTTCTCTCTCACGGCCAGGGTCTTCACCGGGTGCTGGGGAGAGTCGGGGCCGTAGCGCCAGCGCAGAAACGCCGCGTCCTTCTCTGGAATACAGGGGACGGCTGCGGCTACCCTCTCGAAGAGGGCGTCGAAGGCGTCGTCGAACTCCTCTACCACCTCGACCTCGAAGCTGCCCCCGAAAGCCCGCCCGAGGGCTTCGTCCACCCCCTGAAAGCCCGCGTTCAGCAAGCGCTTCGCCGGGGCTGGGAGCGGCAGGCGGGGCCGGGGCGGCAGGACTTCCGGCTCCTGGCCGTCGCCGGCGGGCGAATCTGTTGTGCCGCCGGTCTGCTGGCCGGGGTACCCCTGGGCGGCGGGCGTGGCGGGGTCCGGGAGGTTCAGCAGGCGGCGCAGCCGGGCGGGAAGCGGCGGCATCGGTATGCGGGAGGCGCTCAGCACCTTCGCCGCGTAGTGTAGCTGGCCCGCAACTTCGGCCCCCAGGCGCTCCTCGACCTTGATCGTGGCCGGCACCATGTCGCAGGCGACGCAGTTCTCGCAGGTGCGGAAGAACTTGCGCATCAGCGAGAGGGCGTAGAAGCCATAGTCCGGGTGGACCATGTAGTCGGTGGGCGTCTGGGCGATCACGCGCCGGCCGTTGATCCGGTAGTACTGGGGGAAGGTCGAGAGAAAGCCGACCACCTCGCCCTCCGGCGTGATCGCCGCCCACCGGTAGACCTCGTCGGCGAGGGGGTGCTGCTCGTACCAGCGGTACACCGAGGTGTAGAAGTCGAAGTCGTGAACCTCGGGGTGGTAGGGGAAGGCGGTGACGCGCAGGCGCCCGATCTCTTTTTCGAGTGAGTAGTCCTCGATCTGCTGTATCGTGGCCTTCTTCTTTAACACCCGCACCTCCGCGCGTACAAAGCTTCTCCGAACTCGGGGGCAGAGTGTAAAGGAGAGCCCCGCGAAATCCAAGAACGGCGCGGATCTGCAACGGAAGACCTAATAGTAGACGTCGCCCTTTACTTTACGGTAGAGCCGGTAGTAGGTGGGCTCCAGCTGGTCCCACGCCGCCGCCCGCGCGGGGGCCACCGGCAGGTCCAGGCAACCCACGTAGTCCGCCATCTCTCCCCCGAACCCCGCCTTGAACTTGTAGACGCCGTACAGGGGGTGCTCCTCGTTCAGTTCTCCGGGGCCGGGTACGGCCATCATGTCGTAGCTCGTGACGCCGCGCTCCCGGGCCCACTTCATGATCTCCCACTGCAGCAGGTAACCGGGGTGGAGGCTCCGCTTTTTCTCCGTGGAGGCGCTCTGGAAGTACCAGCACTTCTCCCCGAAGGTGTAGACCAGCGCCCCGGCCAGCCGCTCTCCCTCGTGCCCGGCGAAGAACAGGTGCGCCCGGCCCGCGTCGTACATAGCCTGCCAGGCGGCGAACTGGTACTCCCGCGGCCGGTACCAGAACCCCTTGCGAGAGGCGGTGTTCTCGAACATCTCCCAGAAAACCTCGCGGGCCTCCGGGGAATTATCCTGAACGACCTCCACGCCCTCCCGGGCCGCCCGCCGCACCCCGTAGCGCGTGTCCTTTTTCATGCCCGCCATCCGCGCCTCGTCCGGTGGCCTGAGGTCCACGAGCCAGGCGGTCTTGTGGTTTAGGTCCCAGCGGAACTTGCGAAACCCCAGCTCCGCCAGGAGCGCCGCCGCGGCGTGGCCTTTAGGGACCTCGGGCTCTATCTTGACGGTGTGGGTCTTATGGGCGGCGGCCACGGAGCGCACGCCCTCGAAGAACGCCCGCACCGCCGCCTCGTCCTCCCAGTTCAGCCACGGACCTTTAGGGCAGAACAGGAGCCTGCCGGGAACCGGGGCGGTGTTGTAGGCGAGCAGCTGTCCCGCGCCCACGACCTCGCCGCCCTGCTCCATCACCACGCGCACCGGCTCCCAGCCGAGGCATCGCTTGAGCTCACCCCAGGCGTGGCTCTGGAAGAGGTGACCCCCGCCGGGGGTCCGGAGGAGCAGGCCGTCCCACTCCGCCGGCGTCGGGTCGCGGACCTCCCGGACCGTGTACGCCGTGGCCGACGTTGCGGGCTGGCTCACCGTGGGGTCCGGGCGGGGCTGGGCACGCTGCTAGAGCACCGCCTTCTGGCCGTTGAGCACGTCCTCGGGCTTGCCGGGGGGGCGCAGGAGGTGCGGCTCGCCCTGCCACACGAGCACCTCCGCGGGTTCCGGGTGGCTCAAAAAGCCCCGGTTGCTGGCGGAGAAGCCGTAGGCCCCGCTGTAGAACACCCCGAGGAGGTCGCCGACCTCCGGCTCGGCGAGCGGGATGTTGGTGCCGAACATGTCCAGCGGCGTGCAGCAGGGGCCGGCCACCGCCGTACCCTCCTCGGCAGGCTCCGCCCCGGGCCGGCTCAGGTTCATCAGGGGGTATGCCTTGCGGAAGACCTGGCCCATGTTGCCGGTGGCGGTGAGGTGGTGGTTCATGCCGCCGTCGGTGACGGCGAAGGTCTTGCCCCGCATCCGCTTCACGTCCACCACGCGGGTGACGTAGAGGCCCGCGTCGGCGACCAGGTAGCGTCCCAGCTCGAAGATAAAGCGGCAGCCCTCCAAGCGCGCATCCGGGCGGTAGACGGCCTGGAGGTCCCGGAAGCCGGCGCCGAAGCGCTCCAGGTCGAACTCCTCCATCTTCTCGAAGTACGGCACCCCGAAGCCGCCGCCGAAGTCCACCATCTCCAGAGGACGCCCGGCGTGGTCGGCGGCCTCCAGGGCCACCTCGAAGATGTTGCGGCAGTGCTCCAGCAGGGCGTCCACGTCGAAGACCTGGGTAGCCGTGTAGATGTGGATGCCCCGCAGGATGAGCTGCGGGTAGTCGAGCACCTTCCGGACGGCCTCGCCCAGGTCCGCTTGGTCCATGCCGAACTGGCCGACCGTCCCGCCCATCCGCATCTGGGAGCCCATGAGTTGGGCGGCGGGGTTTATGCGCAGCCCGACCCCGACGCTGCTCCCCTCATCCTCCGCGACGGCGGCGAGGCGCTCGATCTCCCCCAGCGACTCCACGTTGACCGCGAAGATGCCCTCCCGCACGGCCCGCCGCAGCTCGTCTTCGGTCTTGGCGGGGCCGGCGAAGACGATGTCCTCGGGGGCGATGCCGGCGGTGCGGGCCACCACCAACTCGCCGGAGGAGGCCACCTCGCCGCCCGCGCCGCTCTGCGAGAGCAGCTGGCAGACGGCGACGCTCGGGTTCGCCTTTACGGAGTAGGAGACCTCGATGCCCTCGCCGAGCGCCTCCCGCACGCGGCGGACCCTCTCCAGGAGCATCTCGCCGTGGTAGAGGTAGAAGGGCGTCCCGTACAGCTCGACTATCCGGGAGATGGGGACGCCGCCGGGGGAGAACTCCACGCCGCCGTCCGCGTCGAAGCGCGCCGCCAGGGCGCGGGCCTTATCCTGCTGTGTAAGCATTGCTGATCGTCTTCCTGTCTATCTTGCCGGAGCCGGTCTTCGGGAGGTCGTCCCGCACGAGGATCTCCTTCGGCACCATGTACGGTGGGCCGTTCTTTACGCAGTGCTCGCGAATCTGCTCCGCCGCCTCCTCCCCGCTGCCGTCCTTGAGCGAGACCGCGGCCACCACCTGCTGGCCGAGGTCCGGGTCGGGGACGCCGAAGGCGCACGCCTCCCGCACGCGGCCCGAGCCTATGATGAGGTCTTCGATCTCCTCGGGGCTCATGCGGTAGCCCTGGCTTTTGATCATGGCGTCCGCACGCCCGACGAGGTACAGGTATCCCTCCTCGTCCCTGTAGGCTAGGTCGCCGGAGTAGACGATCTTGCTCTCCGGTAGCTCCGGGGGGGCGAAGGGGTCCGGCCGGTACGCCTTGCGCGTGGCCTCCTCCTTGTCCCAGTAGCCCAGCGCCACCGTCGGACCCCGGTGCACCAGCTCCCCGACCTCGTTGGGGGCGCACTCCCGGCCGTTCTTGTCCACCACGTAGACCTCGGCGTTGGGGATGGCCTGGCCGATGCACCACTTCTCGGGGCTCACGCGGTCCAGCTCGTCCGGCGGCAGGTAGGTGGACCGGAACGCCTCGGTGAGGCCGTACATCAGGTAGATCTTCGTCTCCGGCAACAGCCGCCGCAGCTCTTCGAGGTTCGCGTAGGGGATGCGCCCGCCGGAGTTGGTGATGTAGCGCAGGTGCGCCAGGGGCTGCTCCCGGAGGCTCTTCGCGCTCCGCAACAGGAGCGTCCACAGCGGCGGCACCCCGGCGAGCCCCGTCGCCTCGTGGCGGCGCAGCCCTTTCAGCAGGTCTCCCGGCAGCCGGGAGTGCTGGAGGATCAGGGTGGCGCCTACGCGCAGGGAGCTGGTGAGCTGGTTCAGCCCGTAGTCGAAGCTGAACGGCAACGCCGCCAGGATGCGGTCCTCGGGCGTGTTCTCGACGTAGGTGGAGACGATCTGGGCGCCCACCACCAGGTTGCGCTGCGAGAACGCTACCCCCTTCGGCTGCCCGGTGGACCCGGAGGTGTAGAGGATGGTCCCCAGGTCTCCCTCCAGTACCGGCTGCTCCAGCCACGAGCCGCCGCCCTGGCCCAGGATCTTGTCCAGGCTCCGCAGGTTCTCCGCCGCCCCGTTCGCCGGCGGCTCGTCGCCCTTGTAGAAGGCGGTCTCCGCCAGGTCCGGCTCCAGGCTCTCCAGCTTCGCCTTGTCCCCGACGAGCACCCGCACGTCGCAGTCCTCGGCTATGTACTTCACCTGGGGCGGCTTGAGCAGCGGGTTGATGTTCACGAAGGCGGCGCCGACCTGGGAGGCCGCGAGCATCGCCACGACCGCCTCCCAGGACTTCTCCATGTAGATGCCGACCCGGCCACCCTTCCCGACCCCGGCGTCGAGCAGCGCGGCGCACAGGGAGCTGCTGGCGCGCGCCAGGTCCTCGTAGGTGTACTCGGCCTTGCCCTCCACGACGGCGACCTTCTCCGGGGTCCTCTCCGCCGCGTTGCGCAGCAGGTGGTGGAGGGCGAACTCCGGATGCGGCGTCACGAGGTCTTGCTCTCCACAAGGGAGGCGATGCTCCTCACCGAGCCGAAGTTCTCCTCGTCCAGCTCGTCGTCCTCCACGACGATGCCGAACCGGTCCTCCATAAACATGACCAGTTCCACCGTCTGGAGCGAGGTCAGGACGCCGTTCTCGATCAGGGGCTCGTCGTCGGAGATCTCGCGGTTCCCCGTTACGTTCTCCTGCAGCCACTCCCGGATCGCGGCGGCCGCCGTCTCGGTGTTTACGCTCATAAGCTGTCTACCTCCCAAAAAATATCTAAACTTTGACTCTAGCCGTGTAGGTTACTACACGCCGCCGGGGGCTATGGTGGCGCGTCCGAGAGATTACCACGTTAGTAGTAAACGTCGCCCTTTGTCCTCTGGTGCAGGCGGAAGTAGGTCGGCTCGACCCGGTCCCACAACCGCGCGAGCCGGGGCTTTACCGGCAGGTCGAGGGTGCCCACGAAGTTGAGCATTTCGCCGCCGAAGCCCTCCTTGAACTTGTAGACGCCGTAGAGGGGATGGTCCTCGTTCAACTCCTCGGGTTTTGGTATGCCCCACATGTCATAGTAGGTGATGCCGCGGGCTTTGGCCCACTTCATGATCTCCCACTGCAGCAGGTTGGCGGGCGTGATCTTGCTCTTCTCCCGCGTCGAGACGCCGAGCATGTAGATGGCTTTGCGCCCGAAGGTGTAGACGAGGGCCGCCGCCGGGCGCGTCCCCTCGTGTTCGGCGAAGAAGAGGTGGCCCCGGCCGGCCGCATGAAGCTCCCTCCACACGGCGGCGTAGTAGCTGTAGGGCCGGCTCCAGAAGTCCTTGCGCTCCACCATCTCGCCGTGCATGCGCCAGAAGAGGTCCAGCGCCCCCCGAGAGTTGTCCTGCACAACCTCCACGCCCTCCCGGGCCGCACGCCGCACCCCGTAACGCGTGCCCTTCTTCATGCCCGCCATCAACTCGTCTTCGGAGCGTCCTAGGTCCACCGCGAGCGTCGCCTTGTGGTTCACGTTCCACCGGAACCTCTGAAACCCCATCTCCCAGAGCAGCTTCTTCGTTTTCTCATCCTCTTCCGGGACCTCGGGCTCTATCTTTATGGTGTGGGCTTTGTTGGTGGCGGCTATAGAACGCACGCCCTCGAAGAACGCCCGCACCGCCTCCTCGTCGTCCCAAAGGAGCCACGGTCCCTTGGCGCAGTACAGCAGGCCACCGGGCACCAGCGGCGTGCTGTAGTAGAGGAACTGCCCCAGCCCCGCCACCGCGCCGTCCTTCTCCATGAGTACGCGCACGGGCTTCCAGCCGAAACGCCGCTTCAGCTCGCCCCACTCGTGACTCTGGAGGAGGTTGGCCCCACCGGGTGCGTTCTCGGCCCACTCGTTCCACCGCTCTGGAGACGCGTCCGGCTTCTCCGCGACCGTGTAGCCCCCGATTACGGGAAAGCCGGTGTTCTGGGCGGCGGAGAAGGACATATCTACCTCGTTGGCGTACGGCGCTTTCTGGAACGGAGCTAGTCTAGGAGCCGGAACACACCCCGTCAAGCTCGCCGGGGCGCGGCTGCCGGCGCGCTACACCATCCAGAAAGAGCCTTCGCCGTCTCCCAGGGTGTAAGCCCAGTTGGAGACGCGGCGGGCGGTTTTTTGCAGGCCGGGGTCTTCCAGCTTGACGAGCAGGTTGTTGCGCCGCACCCGGCGGTGAAAAAAGCCCAGCCGCCACATCTCGTCCGGCCGGGCCGAGGCCGGCGACTCCCCGTACCGGTAACGTACTATCTGGGCTCCCGCCCGGCGAAAGCGGCGGACCGCCGCCCGTAGCAGCGCCCGCGATACGTCCGGACGACCGGGAAGCGCCGTCAGGTCGAGTATGTAACCGTCCATGCCCCGCGTGATCTTGAGCACGGCGTAGCCGAGGAGGCCCGCGCCCCCTTTTACGCCGAGCACCGTAACCGGGTGCTGGGGGGAGCCGGGACCGTAGCGCCAGCGCAGGAAGGCCGCGTCCTTCTCGGGGATGCAGGGGACGGCTGCGGCCACCCTCTCGAAGAGGGCGTCGAAGGCGTCGTCGAACTCCTCGACCTCCTCGACCTCGGGGCCGCCGCCGAAAACCCGGCCCAGGGCTTCGTCAGCTACCCGGAGGCCGGCGTTCAGCGGACGGTGCAGCGGGGCGGGCACCGGTTTCGGAAAGCGGGAGACGTCCAGGACCTTCGCGGCGTTGCGCAGCTGGCCCGCAACCTCGGCCCCCAGGCGCTCCTCGACGCTGACCACGGCCGGCACCAGGTCGCAGGCGACGCAGTTCTCGCAGGCGCGGAAGAACTTGCGCATCAGCGAGAGGGCGTAGAAACCGTAGTCCGGGTGGACCATGTAGTCCGCGGGGGTGTGGGCGGCCACGCGCCGGCCGTTGATCCGGTAGTACTGGGGGAAGGCCGAGAGGTGTCCCACCACCTCGCCCTCCGGCGTGATCGCCGCCCACCGGTGGACCTGGTCGGCGAGGGGGTGCTGCTCGTACCAGCGGTACACCGAGGTGTAGAAGTCGAAGTCGCGGACTTCGGGGTGGTTCGGGTAGGCGGTGACGCGCAGCTTTCCGACGCCTTCTTCGATCTCCCTCACCCCGTTCAGGGGCCTTACCGTGACCTTCGTCGCCATATCGCGCCAACTCCTCCGCCGGGCCGGCGTCCGCCCGGCAGACCCGGCCTGTACCGAACTGTAAGGACAGAGTGTAAGGTAGCGGCCCGGCAAAGTTCAACAGACCGGGTTCCGGCCGGTGCCCGCCCTCGAGTGGTAACGCGCCGGAGCTCCGGAGGTGGCATCGGGGCAGAGTTTTTGGTTACATATCAGGGTTTCGTGCTGGAGTTCCGCGGAGGATGCAAAGATCAAACCTGTTACAGCAGAGGCGTGTGAGACGCGGCCTGTCAGGCGTGACCCGGTAGGCGCCGGTATGCCGGGTGCCTCGTGAAGCCCGCAGCGAGAAAACGGCGGAGCCGGCCGGCCGCCGTGCGACGCCGCCGGCGCCGTCGGCGCGGCCTCGCGCTCCTGGTGCTGGCCGTACTTTTCGCCGGCATCGCCTACGCCGCGGGGTATCTACCGGGGGGTGGAGACCATGCGGCGGAGGCCGGCTCCGGCGAGCCGGTACGCAAGGTCTCCCCGTTGGGTGAGCCGCTCTCCGGCAGAGAGGACCTCCCCGAGCCGCCGGACGCGATCAAGCTCAAGAGGACCCCAGCCTCCGCGGCCTACCTCGCGGTGGCCGGGGAGCTTCCCGACGTGGACCGGGAGAGCATAAAAGCCGTCTACCGGAGCGAGGACGACCCCGACTGGGCCGCAGTACGGTTCGGCCTGGAGGACGAGGAGGGGGACCACGTCCTCTTTTTACAGAAGGAGGGGCGGGCTTGGGAGGTCCGACGGTCGGTGTTGACCGACGAGCCGGACTACCCGGAGAACGAGCAGGCCGTGCTCGGGGGCGTGCCCGAGGACCTCGCTGGCTCTCTCTACACCGTGGCGGAGGCTGAGAACGGGCTGCCGTCGGACTCCGCGCCCGTCGGCGAGCCGCCGGACCTGGAGGGCGTGCCGGACATGGGCCAACCCCGGTTTTCCGGGACCGAGCCGTTTCTGGAAGGCGTCCCGAGCGCCGAGCGCGGGCGGATAGAGAAAGGTCTCTCGGAGGTGCGTGAGGTCGTAGAGCGCTACGACGGCGTGGCCGGCGTCTACGTGCGGGACCTGGAGGGCGGCTGGGGCTACGGGGTGCGGCCCGACGAAGAGTTCTTCAGCGCCTCGGTAATAAAGGTGCCGATCATGATCGCCGTCTACCGCAAGATAGACGAGGGTGAGCTCTCCCTGTCGGACCGGTTCGAGACCGAGGAGTGGGACTGGGCCGCTGGTGCCGGCTGGCTGCAGTGGGAGGACCCCGGCGAGGTCTACAGCGTCTACGACTACCTGTGGATGATGATGACCCAGTCCGACAACGTGGCCACCAACGCCCTGTTGCGCAAGGTCGGCGGCATAGACTACGTCAACGAGGTCTCCCGCTCCCTGGGGACCGAGGACACGGTGCTCATGCAGAAGGTGACCAGCGAGCGGGGCGCGGTACCCGCCCTCGATAACCGGACCACGACCCGGGACATGGTGGTCATGATGGAGAAGATCGCCGACGGCACGGCGGCGAGCCCCGAGAGCTCCCAGGACATGGTAGACCTCATGTTCCTCAACGTGCTCGACTCGTGGCTGGTGGACGGGCTGCCGTCCGAGACCCCGGTGGCCAACAAGTCGGGCTGGCTCTACCAGTGCTACAACGAGGTCGGCATCGTCTTCCACGACGACCGGCCCTACGCGGTGTCGGTGCTCTCCAAGTACGGACCCGCGGACCCGGAGGCGGCCAAGCCGGACCTGACCGAGATCTCCGAGAGGTTATGGGACGTTCAGGACGGCGGAACGGAGGGGGGAGAGGAGCCGTCCGAGGAGGAAGGTTGAGCCTCCTCCCGGCCCAGGCGCCGTTTTAGCAGGGTGCCGACCCACTTCATCTCCCCCGCGCGGAGCAGGTAAGCCGCCCCGAGGTAGGTCCCCAGGGACAAGCTCCCGACCGCCGCGATGATCCCGGCCCGGCCGGCCGCCGTCGAGCCGGTCCCGAGGAGCGCCGTGCCCGTCCGGGCGGCGGCGTACATCACGGCCCCGGCGATGAGGATCTTGACCAGAGATTGCAGAAGCTGCCGGCCTCCGAGGCGCTTGGTCTCCCGGCGCATCATGGCCAGGGCGGCGAGGGCCAGCGTCGCGTTCGCCACCGAGAGCGCCAGCGCCACGCCGACGAGGCCGATGGTCTGCGACATGGCGTAGGCCAGGGCCACGTAGAGGACCAGCAGCGCGACGTTCAATATGGCGGGGGTCATCGTATTCTGCCGGGAGTAGAACGCCCGCACGAGGAAGAAGTACACCCCGTAGCCGAGCAGGCCCACCGCGTAGGCGACGAGCAGCGCCGCCACGGTCCTGGTGGCCTCGGCGTCGAAGGCGAAGCGCTCGTAGAGCAGCCCGATCACCGGCTCGGCCAGCACCACCAGGCCGACGGTGGAGGGAACCGAGACGAAGGCTACCAGCCGCAGGCCGAAGGATAGGGTGTCGCGGTAGCCCCCGGCGTCCCGGCGGGAGAACTTCTCGGAGAGCTCGGGCATCAGGGCGGTCGCCACGGCCACGACGAAGACGCCGTAGGGGAGCGTAAAGACGGCGAAGGCGTAACCGAGCTGGGCCACCGCCTGAAAGGAGCTGGCCAGGTAGTTGGCGTAGAACTGGACGCCGACCGAGGCCGCGACCAGCACGAGCATCGGCCCCGCGAGCCGGGCGGCGGTGACGAGGGCCGGGTGCCCGACCTTCGGGCGCGGCGTGTAGCCGAGGCGCAACATGGTCGGGACCTGCACCAGCGCCATCAGGACCGCGCCCACCGTGGCCCCGGAGGCGAGCGCGTAGATCGCCAGCCCGGAGCCGCGCGCGGCGAGGAACGCGTAGGCGATAAAGGAGGCGATGACCGACAGGTTGTACAGCACGGGCGCGAAGGTGGGCAGGAAAAAGCGGCGGTGGGACTGGAGGACGCCGGTGGCGATGGTGCTGAGGCCGAAGAAGATCATCTGCACCGCGAAGATGCGGAAGAGCAGCGTCGCCAGTTCCACCGTCTCCCGGGCCTCCGCTGGCGAGACGTTCTCGGCCTGCGACCAGGCCGTGGCCAGGTTCACCAGGGGCTCGGCGAAGATGATGCCCAGGAGCGCGACCGCGGCGAGCAGCGGCAACGCGAGGGTGAGGAGCGCGTTGATCAGGTCCCGGGCGTCCCGCTCTCCGTGGATGGTGAGCCGGTCCACCAGTATCGGGATGAAGATGGAGTAGAAGATGCCGCCCAGGAACAGCTCGTAGATCAGGTTCGGCAACAGCACGGCTATGGCGTAGGCGTCGGCCACCAGCCCGGTCCCGAGCACGGCGGCCAGGGCCGCCACCCGCACGAAGCCCGTTATTCGCGAGAGGATCGTTGCAACGGAGATGGTTAGCATGGAGCGGAGGAGGGCTGCCATGGGGGGATAGTACTAGAGGGCTTGGTAAAAGTCTCCGAGGGTTTTTCCGGGCGAAAGCGTCGGCGCGGGAACCTCGTCTCCCCCGGCGGGCGTGCCGGGTTAGCGGGTTTCGGGCAAGCCCGCCGGGGTATAACATACGGTCATGCAAGGGACCGTCGTAAACGAGCGTTACGTGCTCCGGGATTTTCTGGGCCGCGGGGGCATGGGGCAGGTGTACCGGGCGCACGACGAGCTTCTGGACCGGGAGGTGGCCCTGAAGCTGCTGGCCCCCCAGCACGCCGAGAACCCCTCCTTCGTGGAGCGCTTCCGGCGGGAGGTCAAGAACGCGGCGGCGCTCTCGCACCCCAACATCGTCTCGGTCTTTGACGCGGGGGAGTCCGCCGGCGGCGTCCCCTACATGGCTATGGAGTACGTCGGCGGCGGCACGCTGGCGCAGAAGATCGACAAAGAAGGACCCCTCGACGCCCTGGAGGCGGCCGGGATAGCGCTCCAGGTAGCCCGGGCCCTGGAAGAGGCGCATTCGCGGGGCGTGATCCACCGGGACATAAAGCCCCACAACGTCTTTCTGGTCGAGGAGCTAGCCTCCACCGGCACCTCTTCTGCCGGGATCACGGGCGCCGATCCCGGTGGCCTGCCTCCGGGGAGCGTCAAAGTCGGGGACTTCGGCATAGCCCGGGCCGCCGCCGAGACCGCCATGACCGAGACGAGCCTGATCCTGGGCACCGTCCGCTACCTCTCGCCGGAGCAGGCGACCGGCGAGGCGGTAGGACCGGCCAGCGACCTCTACTCCCTGGGCGTCGTGCTCTACGAGATGCTGACCGGCGAGGTCCCCTTCGACGCCGAGAACCCCGTGGCCATAGCCATAAAGCACGTCTCCGAGCCGCCCCCGCCGCCGCGCCGGGAGAACCCGGGGGTTCCGGAGAACCTGCAGGCTATAACCCTCAACCTCCTCTCCAAAGACCCCGGGGACCGCTACGCGGAGGCCGGAGAACTTCTAGAAGACCTGGAACGGGTGGCCAGGGGGCTCCCGCCGGCCAGGCTGCCCGCCGAAGACGCCACGGAGGCCCTGGAGCGTCCCGGGTCTCCTCCGGCGAGGGGTGGGAAACACTTCGTCCCGGCCCGGAGGTCCCGGTTCCGGCGCCGGTTCGGCACGATGCTGGTCCTCGCCGGGGTCTTGGCGGCGCTCGCGGTGGCCGGGTCTACCGGGGGCCTCGCGGCGCTCACCGGGGCCTCTGGAGACCAGGAGGCCGCCCAACCGGTGGGAGGCGTGCAGGAAGTCCCGGAGCCTTCCGGGATCGAAGCCCCGGTAGTCCTGGTGGGCATACCGGACGTGGTAGGCGAGAGCCGGGAAGAGGCGGTGCAGACCCTGGAGGACGCCGGTTTCGAGGCCGAGGTTGACGCGCAAGAGACCTCTGCCCGGGAAGAAGGAACCGTGCTGTCCCAGGCCCCCGAACCCGGCAACCGGGCCGAGCGTGGCTCGGAGGTCTCGATAACGGTCGCCGAAGCCCCGCCGGCCGTGCAGGTCCCAGACCTTACCGGCCTGAGCGTCGCCGAGGCGGAGGCCGCGCTCTCGGAGGCGGGCCTGGTTCTGGGAGAACAATCCCAGACGCCGAGCGGCACGATGCCGGCGGGCCTGATACTGGGCCAGAATCTCCAGGCCGGGGAGGAGGTGTCGGGCGGGAGCAGCGTGGACGTGACCGTCAGCTCGGGGCCGCCCGAGCCAGCGGCAACGCCGCAGCCGGCTCCGGTTCCGGAAGCCCCGGAGGAAGAACCCCAAGAGCCTCAAGCCGAAGAACCCCAGGAGCCTCGGGCCGAAGAGCCCCAGGAACCTCAAGCCGAAGAGCCCCAGCCCGAAGAGCCCCGGGGGGAGACGCCGGAGGACGCCGCTCCTCCTGGGGACGCCGGACCGGGTGACGACGCTTCGGAAAGCCCTGGGGAACCGGAGGCGGGTGGCCCGATCTCGCGGATGCCCGTCGAGCCCCGGGAGCCGAGAATGCCGGACGTTCTGCCGTAGCATTTCGCCGTCTCCGGCGGGTGTAGAGCCGGGTTCGCGGCGGGCGGGCTGTAATGAATAGCTACTCATGTTGTTATGGTTTTGTAACCGGCTGGTGTTAAGATGTCGGGCGTGCAGCGCGAGAGCTACAGAGTTTACAAGAGCCGTCGCCGCTGGGACACGCCTTCGAGCAAGCGTCGGAAATTCGGCAAGAGGGGTCTGATCGCCAGCGGGCTAGCCCTGATCCTGGTCGCGGCCGGGCTGGTGCTGATGAACGTGCCGTTTTTGGGCGGTCCCCCCGGTGCGGCGCCGGTGCCCACCGACGACACGATGCGGCTCACGATACCCAAGATGCAGCGGGTCCAGGGCGTCCCGGTGTACACCGCGGCGGCCAACGACGAAAACAAGCTCGGCTCCGGCACCATCCATCTGGCGGGCACCGGCTTCCCGTGGGAGCCCGGGGCCAACGTGTACATTGCGGGCCACCGGCTAGGCTACCCGAACACGAAGAGCTTCCTGGTCTTCTACGACCTGAACAAGCTGAAGGACGGCGATCGGGTGGTGCTCCGGGACTCGGTCGGCACCCGATACATCTACCAGGTTTTCAACCGGTTCATCACCACCCCCGACGACATCTCCGTCACCGAGCCGGTGCCGGGCCGGAACATAGTCAGCCTGCAGACCTGCACGCTCCCGGACTACTCCCAGCGCCTGATAGTCCAGGCCGAACTGGTCGACAGCAGGCCCGCTTAGGCTGCTTGGAGTCAGGCCCGCCGGACCTCTCGGCGCGCCTTGCGATCCCGGCGGCGATCCGGGAGAATCCAGGTTACAGGAGGCTACCGGAGGGAGTCTGATATCCGCGCGAGCAAAGAAAAAGGCTTCGTGCAGCCCGATGCCGGCGGCGGTGTGGGCCGTGCGCTTCGGGTGAGAAAGCCGGCCGTAAGCCTCGGCCTGCTGGGCGCGATCCTGGCCGTCCTGCTGCTGGCGGGCTGTGGCGGGGAAGCCGATTCTTCGGCAGAGGGGCAGACGGGCGGAGCCGAGGAGACCCTCGAACAGACCGACGACCCGGCCCGGGAGGAGGCCGGGGCGGCCTCGGGCGAGGAACCCGCCGGGGTTACGCAGGACCCCGAGGAGCTACTGGCCCCCCAGGGTGCCGTCGTTACCGTGAGGCGCGTCGTAGACGGAGACACCATAATCGTGAGCCCGCCCGTCGAGGGCCGGACGGAGGTGGACCTGATCGGGGTCGACGCCCCCGAGACCGCGGACGCGGGCGAAAACGACCAGCCTTTCGGCCCCGCGGCGGCGAACTACGTCGCTTCTCAGGTCGAGGGCCGAAAGGTGGCGCTGGAGTTCGACGAGGTGGTAGAGGACGATTCGGGGCGCCTGCTCGCCTACGTGCGGCTTCCGGGGGGCACGTTGTTCAACCGGGAGTTGATCCACCAGGGCTACGCCCAGGCGGTGAGATCCGGCCCGAACGCCGCGCACCGGGAGGAGCTAGCCGCCGCCCAGCGGGACGCCCGCGACGAGGGGCGGGGGTTGTGGGGCTTGCCGCCCGGCCAGCTCTGCCAGCTTGCGGACCGGGGCAACGGCATCGGCGGCGGTTGCGAGGACGTGCCGGCTTCTCAGCAGCAAGTCCCCGAGCCCGAGGACGAGGCGCCCGTAGCCGGGGTGCCGCCGCTACCCCCTGATGGAGACTACGACTGCGGGCACTTTGCCTCCCAGGAGCAGGCCCAGAGGGTCTTCGACGCCGAGCCGGGCGACCCGCACGAGCTGGACGAGGAAGGCAACGGGATCGCCTGCGAGTGGCTGCCGTAGCCTCTTCGTGGGGCCTGTAAAGCGTCTCGATTCTAGCCGGTTTCCGAACCGGCAGGGGGGTCTTCCCTGTAATGCCGGGCCATTACCTCCTGGTAGTTTTGTGCGTACTAACAAGGCATTCCGTATTCGGGCCATGTTGGTCGGCAGGAGCTTGGCAGACCCCATCGAGTTCGAGGTGCTCCGTCACCAGGCCTGATCTTTGAAGCGGCCCGTTCTGCGAGCAAGGAGCGCGGCTTCCTTGCTGGTGTCCACCTCGAGCTTGTCCCGGGCGCTCGCGAGCTGGACCTTGACCGTTTCGCGAGACTTGTTTAGCCGCTTGGCGGCCTCTTTGTAGGATAGGCCGCGGTCGATCAGTGCTAGGGCTTCGATCTCACTGGAGGACAGGGCGCTGACCAGCTTTTCCTCTTCGGCCTCGCGTCTTATTCGGGCGTGGTACTTGGGCATGAGCTGCCGAACGCGGTCCGGGAACTCCTGCCGACCGGAAGAACACACGCCCCGGATTTTACGCTCCAGTTCGGGACCTTCGATGGTCTTGAGCAGGTACCCGCTGGCTCCGGATTGAACCGCCTCGACGATGTACTCGTCGTTGTCGTAAGACGTCAGGATCAGCACCCGGGGAGGATCCGGTGTCTCCTCCATCAAGCGCCTCGTTGCTTCCAGCCCGCTCGTGCCGAACATCTCTATGTCCATCAAGATGACGTCGGCCTTCGCCTCGACGGCGAGTTCGACGGCCTTATCCGCGGTTCCTGCGTCTCCGACAGGCAACAATCCGGGAGTGTCCTCCAACTCTCGTACCAACCCGTCCCGAAACCACTTGTGGTCGTCGGCTACGACGACGGTTATGTCTTCAGGCTCTTTCAAAATCCGCACCTGTCGGTCGGAGGAAGGGGTATGAGAACCCGCAGCCTGAATCCGCCGCCGGGACACGGCCCTGCCTCGAAAGAGCCGTTCAATGCCTCGACCCGCTGCGCGAGGTCCCGCAAACCCTTGCGGGATCCCGGCACGACCGCGGCGCTCCTCCCGGGTGCCGGGGCCTCGTTCTCGACGCTCACCTCTAGCTCGCTCTTTCTGGTCGCCACGGTCAGATGGGTGGGGGCTTGGGTAGCGTGACGCAGGGCGTTGTAGCATCCCTCCTGCGCCACGCCGTACGCCTCCTCCCTCAGAATACCGGGCAGGTCGTCGAAGTCGTCGGAGATGTCGGCCGAGACGGGCACCCCTTGGCGGTGGATCAGACGGAGGAACCCGTCGAGATCCGCCTTGTTGGGCGGGCGCATCTTCACCGGGTCCTCGGGCCGCCCAGCGAGCCAGTTGTTGATCTGTTCGTGCGCGGCACGCCCCACGGTTTCGATGTCCGATAGCGCTTGGTGGGCGAACTCGGGATCGGAGCCGAGAGTCTTTCTGGCGGCCGCGGCTTGCCTGACGATGCCGGTCAAAGCTCGCCCCACGGTGTTGTGCAGCATGCGACCGAGACGGTCGCTCTCAGCCATTCGGCGCAGGCGCTCTTGGAGTTCGACGATCTGTTCCGCAGGAGATGGCCCGAGTAGTTCCGGCGCCGTGTCCGCAAAGAGGCCGGCGGATAGTCCGTGCATCCAAACGCGCGCCAGGTACAGCAGTATCGTGACCGGAATCGCGGCCAACGCTAAGCATCGGACTACCGACAGAAGAACATCGACAGTATCCGATGAATCAGCGGCCAAGAATCCTAGTGCCACGGCGAACGGTGGCATCAAGGCGATCATCGCGACTATCGCAAGCGTGAGCAGGCCGAAAAGCGACCGGAAAGCGAACCACAACGATGCCCGCCAGACGGTGTAACTGGGGGTCAATCTCAGGAACCTCCGCAAGCGCGAAGACGGAGGAGCATCGATCAAGCCGACGCTCGACGGCGCGGGTACCGACGTACCCAACATAGAATTGGTGATACCCCGATCCAGGTCTCGCAGCGGGCGGACAAAGCCGGAAGCGCAGACCAGCAAGGCCACGAGCGCGCAGGTGGCCAACCACGCCTCAACGGACCTCACGCCGAGGACGTCCAACGCCATCGGCGGCGCCGCGTAGCACAGACCGAGGACGCCGCCGGTGGAGAGGTACGCCAACTGAACCCCGGCGCTGCGCCAGGAGCTTTCGGTGAACACGGTGCGCGCGTAATCGATCATGTCCGCTAGTTTGCACCCTCGCGCGCCGGTGCGCTATACCCCACAGGGTTAAATTCTCATAACCCCAGAAGCCAAGAATATTTGGCCTTCTGCGGTGATGTTTTCGGCGGGGTCGCCCGGCTACTCTGCGAGCATGACACCCGCCAGAACGAGTTCGCAGCGCGTCAACGAACCCCCGAACGGGTTGTTGGCGAGGAAGCGTGGCAGCGCTCTCCGCATCACCCGTTCGGATGATCCGGTTTTGGAGCCACCCACGCTTGCCGCAGTGTACGGGTTCGTCATCGAGTGTTACGCCAAGAAGACCCGCCCGAACACCTCGAATGCACGTGAGGACTGGTCGATAAAGCGACGTGCGAAGAGATAGCCCTCCTCAGGTGTCCGAGTCCTGCCTCCTCGTGCAGCGGACGCACCGTTCACGAGGAGCGTCCCGCAAGGTACGGGGGACCGGTGACGTTCGGGCACGCGGCTTGCTCGCCTTGTACGGGGGCACCCGCGTTAGTTCAGAAACCGAAAAGACTAGAACCGCAACATAGAGGAGCGTTTCATGTACCAAGCGCAGCACGGCCCAGCCTACGACTTCGGCGTGTGGCTTGCCGAGCACGGCCCCGACATCGTAGAGGGCATCACCGACCCCACCAACTTGCCGCTTCTCGCTGGCGGCGCCGCGCTCTCGGCCGCCGGGGGTGGCGCGGGCCTAAAGGTCGCCTCCGTGGGGCTGCGGGGGGCCCAACGCCTCTTCGCCAAGCCCGGCTACGTCTCACTGGGGTTCCGGCGGCGGGACGGGATCGACCGTTTCTTGAACCCGCTCGTCCTTCTC
Organism: Actinomycetota bacterium; assembly: GCA_004563715.1. Taxonomy (GTDB): domain Bacteria; phylum Actinomycetota; class Rubrobacteria; order Rubrobacterales; family Rubrobacteraceae; genus SIRX01. The sequence goes on from SIRX01000038.1 coordinate 27,917, forward strand.
TCCGCACGGGACCGCTCTATGGGTATGCAGCTCGTCGGCCCCACGGGCTCGGGCAAAACCTCCTTCGCCCTGCCCATCGCCGTGCAGGACCTGATGCGCGGACACAACGTACTGGTGATCGAGATCTTCGGCGACCTGGGTCTCTCGATTCTCCCCTACGCCGAGGCTTTGGGCGTTCCCGCGTTCGTGTCCGATCCTTCCGACCCCTCCTCGCTAGGGTGGAACCCTATGGCGGGTGGCAATAGGGAGGAGGTCGCGGACAGGATCGCGGCCGTTATGGAGTCCCTAACGGACAACCCCTTCTACCAAGAGTCCAACTACGCCGTCGCATACCACCTGACGTCGCTCGCCTGGGACTTCGCCGCCCAGCGCGGCGTGGACCCGGACCTGGAGCTCCTCGACGCGCTGATGCACGACCGCGACTTCGCCCTGGACGTGATGAGGGCGACGAAAACGAGCAAGAGGACCGAGACCTACCTGGAGAAGACCTACCTCGCCTGGAACGAGCGGGACCGGGACGAAAGGACGGGCAGCATGAAGAACCACCTCGCGAGGCTGCTCTCCAACGCGAAGGCCGCGCGGCACCTCTGTCCCGCGGCGGGGGATCCGATCCTGGACCTCCGCGAGGCGCTATCTTTTCCGGGATCGTGCACCGTCATCCGCTTCCCCGCCGCGGTTCTCCGCGGGGCCGCGCGCACGGGCGCCGCCCTGGCCTTCCGCGCCGCGCAGGAGATAACCTACGAGCGCGCCGACGAGCCTCGCGCGGGCCAACGGCCCTTGTCCGCCATGTTCGACGAGATGCACACTCTGCTCGGGCACGGCACCAGGTTCTCCGTCGAATACACGCGCGATTGGATCACCCTCGTGCGCCACTGCGGCGTGATGGTCTTGGGGGCTTTCCAGGGCTACGACCTCCTGCCCCAAGCCCTCGCCGGCACGGTGGAGACCAACCTCCGCAACCTGGCCGTCGCTGGGGGCCTGGGGCCCGCCGACCTGCGCAGGGTGCGGGACGCGCTGGGCACGGAGGAGGCCTACGTCGAGGACGAGCGCAGGACCCACGGTCCGAACGGCACGGTCCGATCCCGCGGCCGCCGCCTCATGGAGCAGCACCACTTCGCGGCCCACGAGCTCCAGAACCTCAGGCGAGGCCGGTGGGCCGTCAGGCTCCTCAAGAACGGCAACGTGCAGAAGCCGTACGTTGTCAAGGCGCCCAAGATGGCGTCCCCGGAGCGCGTCTCGCGCTCGTTCGCCGCCAGGCGGTCGAGGGCCCGCAGGCGGACGCCGCGGTGCTAGAGGGTGGAGGTTTCGCGGGGCACCGCGTCCTCGGCATCGCGTGGGGAGGGGGCCAACCCGTGAGCGTGGATGCCGAGGAACGGGCGAGGGAGAGGATAGCGCAGGTTTGCCGCTACTACCTCGGAACCCCGGTCGGACGGGAGGGCACGCGCCTGGTCTTCGCCTGCCCGAGCTGCCAAGGGGCCAGCTTCGCCGCGAACCTCGTGACGCGGAAGGCCGGCTGCTGGACCGGGCGTTGTCCGCCCGGCCGCTACGCGGACGCGCTGGAGCTCGTATCCCACTTCGACGGCCTAACGGATCCGCGAAAGATCCTGGAGCGCGCGGGCGAGATCCTGGCGCCGCGCGCGGTCGAGCCTCGGCGTTCCGGAGGCAATGCGACGACCGCGGACCTTGACGAGGCGAGGGACGGGCGCCACCAGGAAGGCCGCCCCGAAGACGGGGCGCACCGAGCCGGGGCGGTCTCGCGCGGGCTGGCACCCGAAAGCGCTTCGCCGGGGTCCGAAGGAGGCGCGGATGCGGTCGCAGTCGCCCGCGGCTCCGGCGACGCCGAGGCAGGGAGGTTGGCCAGGTCTTGCGACGAGGTTGGCGAGGACGGGACGGGGGCTGAGGAGGGATGGTACGCGGCGCTCGCCGCCTCGGAGGGACTCCTTCCGAGGCCCGAGGTCTACCGGCCCGCAGGGGCTATGCGGCCGCTGCCTTCCTCGGTGGCGACGGGAGCCGAGCTCCTAGCCGCGCTCGTCGCCTTCGCGGTCGTGGCGGCCTGCCTCTGGGCGCTGATCGGTCACCTAGGTCCGACGCTCTCCACCAGCTTGCCCGGGGCGGCCGACATTATGGTCCGGCACAAGGCCGCGTGCGCCCTTTCGGCCGGGACGGCGACCTCGTTGGTCGCATGGGCCTTCATGAGCGGTCGGCGTCGCGCGGAGAGGCGGCACCTCGGGGATGAGCGGGAGACGTCATCGGCGAAGACGACCGCCGCGGGATCTCGGCCCGCCTGGCCGACCGCGCGAGATTCACGGCCCGACGAGAGAGAGGAGAGAGGGTGAGCATCAGGATCCAGGCGAGGGACGGCAGGGTGGCCGGGCACCTGTACAGGGCCAGAATGCTGACGACGCGGCAGCTCGCCGCGCTCGAGTTTGGCGGGAAGGTCGACGCGGCCCGGAGGCGTCTTTACGACCTCAACGGCGAGGTGGTGCAGAGCCTCGGGTTCAGCGTCGGCGCCGAACCGGGGGCGGGGGGGAGGGCCAAGAGCGGGGAGGGGATGGTCTGGCGGCTGAGCAGGGGGTACTTCGCGGCTTACGCTTGCAAAGACGTCGACCAACCGGACAAGAAGTACCCTGGGCCGCTGCGGGGTCGGGGCGACGTCGAGCACCTGATCGCGACGAACGAGATCTACGTCCGCGTCGCGCCCGCTCTCGACGGAGGACGGGTCCCGGGCCTCCACCCGGAGGACTGGGGTTGGCTGTGCGAGCCCTTCTGCCACCGCCACTACCGGACCCGCTTCGGGCCCTTCAAGGTGACGCCCGACGCCGAGGTGAGGGTCTTCGGCACGATCTTCCTCGTCGAACGCCAGACGGCGGCAGCGCGCAAGAAACCCGAGGCGATCCACGACAAGGTGTTCCGCTACCATCGCTACTCGAACTCCGAGCACCGGCGAGCAGAGACGGAGGACCTGGTCCTGGCCTGGGCCTGCGACGCCGAGCGCGACGTCCGAGCGGCCCTCGACGCGGCCCTCGGCCACCCGACGAAGGGCCCGGCCGAGCTGCGGATGAGGGACCTAGATCGGGAGCGGATGCCCCTCGTCGCCGGGACCCCCGAGGAGGTGGCGAACACCATCCTCGCCACCGCGAAGGGCCACGGCGCGCTGCCCGAGAGACGATAATGGTCACGGCGTTTTCACGTGAACGCGGGCGTGAACCGGGCGTGAACGGGCGCTCACGCCCCGTGCGTCCTCGGTTGTTCGCCCCGCGCGGGACGATCCGGCCCAACAAAGCCGATCGCCGGCCGCCTTCGGGCGCGGGGCCGGGTTCTCGGGCCGCTTCGCCGTATAGGGGTTTTTGGATCCCCAGGAGTGTGGGGTGTCCGGGTCCCGTGTGCACGTGTCGATGGGTGGCCTTAGCGGGGTGCATCGCGAGATCGATGGGTCCCCCGGGTTTGTGGTCGACCTGCGTGTCGGACCAACCCTACAGACAGTATCTTTCACCGATAGGAGGACTTTTGTGAGCGACGTCAGGAGCGAGACCGGCAGGGAGGCGGCGCACGACTTCGTCCACGTCCACGAGTTCGTCTCTGGCTTCAAGGTGTTCACCAAGCGCACCCGGGTGCGCGTCTTCGAGGGAGATGGGTTGCCCGTAGTCGTGTTCTCGTCCCCGGAGGACCCGAGCGAGTGCACCGTCCCGGACGTCGAGCTCATCGCCGCCGAGGTGATGCTGCGCCTGTACCCGAAGCGGGCCCTCCTCGCCAGCCCACGCACGCCCTGGTTCGAGCTCATCGAGCACCTTCCGAAGGGCTACGACCGCGTCCATTGGCCGATCTCCGAGCACCGCTGGCGGGACAACCTCTGCGAGGTGCGTTTCGACAGCTATCGCATCACGATCGGGGGATGGCGGCCGGTGCTCAGGCCTCGTAAGGCCTTGCGGGAGAACACGAGGGCGCGCTACGGCGTCCGCCGCCTCGCCTTCGGACGTCCTACGTGGGGGCCACGTCTCACCCTCGAGGAGGTGGAGCGGCGGGTCGGCGCGAAGCTCGCGGACGCTTTCGACGAGGAGCCTTGGCCGCAGACGTGAGACGCCCCGAAGGTCGGTGGAGGCCAGGGCGCGTGGCGCGGTAGACCCGCGTCGGAGACCGAGGCCGTCGCACGTTACGCACAACGAGCGGGGGGCAGGTGGTCCCGACGCTGGGTAACATGAGACGCTACCCGGAATCTTCCCGGCAGCGGTCGTGCGGAGACGTGACCTCATCCGACGGGCCCAGAGCTCCGCTTCGCTCCGCACAGGGCCCTCTGCCCGTCTTCCGCTGTGGGCGGAACGGGGAGGGCGGCAAGCTGACGCTCCCCGCCCCCGATTCGTCACCCCCCACGACCACCCGACTCCCACCGTGGCGTACCGGGGACCTTGCGGGGGCGGACAGCGTAGCGGCGGCCGTCCCGGAGTCAAGGCACCCAAAAACTCGGCCTTGATGGCCGCCCTCCGGGTTTGCTCCGCAAAACTTTTCGGGGCCCGCCCTTGACACCGCTCCTGGCCGCCGCCCCATCGCCGTCAGCAAGGTTCCCGTTGGGGGGACCGGAAAAAGAAGCCCCGGCGGTGTGGGAGCACCCCGAGGCCCGGCACAAGGAGGGTATTCCTTGAGCGAGTCCAGTGTAGCGCAGGAGCGGCAACGCCGGCGCGTCGAGCGGATGGCGCGGGAGCGGAGGGGTATCGTCCTCTACCGCGAGCGGGGCAAGGAGATCGAGCACGTGGAGGGCCGGATCTGGGTAGTCCCGTCGTGCTCCGGCGGGGGTGCCTACCTGGTGGATCTTCGCGCGGAGACGTGCGGGTGCCCGGACTTCGAGCACAGGGAGGAGAACTGCAAGCATATCTACGCCGCAGTTCTTGCCAGCGCCAAGAGCGCGAGCTGCGCGGGATGCGGGAAGAAGGTCCGCCGGCGCGAGCTGCGCGAGGTAGGGCCCGAGAACCTCACGTTCTTCGAGGACGATGCGCTTTGCTCGCCGTGTGCCGTCTCCCACGGGGTCGCCTGATATGGTGGCTCTCATCCCCCCGGGCCGGGTCGCCGCCACGCCGGGGGCGCTGGAGGTCCTGCAGGCGACCGGCACGGACGCGCTCACCCTGCTGCGTCGCCACGCCGCCGGCGACTGGGGCGAGGTCCCACCCGAAGACGCCCGCGAGAACGAGAGGAGCGTCCGCAATGGCTGGCGTGTCCTGAGCTCCTACCCGATCGGGGAGTCAAGGGAGCGGATCTGGGTCATCACGGAGGCCGACCGCTCCTCGACGTGCATCCTTCTTCCCGAAGACTACTGACGCGCCTCTTTCGCGCATGGCCACGCGATTGAGTGCGCCCAACAAAACCCTTCCGTCGGGTACGACGGGACCATGCCGAAACCACTCGTGCCCGACGAACTATGGGCGATCGTCCAACCGCGCCTGGCAAGATCCGGACCGAGCATACTTACGGCTCCGATCCGAACCCGCCCAGCGGCTGATAGGTCTGCCGTGGCGGGGACGGCGTGCAGGGCGGGAGACGTCCGGAGAGGAGGTGATTGCGTTGGACGACGGAGAAGAATCCCGAGGAACACGCGGGCGCGGTCCGCCACCAGCGGACGGTTCGTCACGAAGGCGTGGGCCAGGCGCTCTCGTCGGACGACCGTAATAGAACGGGTCTGAGTACGGTAATGGTCGGTTAATCGACGGAGGGTTCAGGTTTGGTCCGGGACTCATCGGGAGGAGGATCAGAGCTAGATCCTCCTTTTGCAGCCGGCGCTTGGCGGAGGAGCCCGGATTGTGCGGTGCTTTCCCCAATGCTGACAGGCGTATCTTCCGGCTGATCCGATTACCGACAACAGACGGGGTAGACAGGGCTGTTGCCTCAAAGTATACTGTTGCACATGCTGCGCAACACCACGGTTTCAGGCAACAACACGACGTCCGCGGCGGTGGACGAGTTGGGCAGGCGCCTTCCCGCCAGCTGGCGAGTGGGAGTGGAACTGCAGCCGGTTGTGGGTGATCGGCACGCGGATGCCTTTATCGAGGTTTGTGCCCCGGACGGGACGCGGGGAGTCTTCGTCGTGGAAGAGAAGGGCCGGTTGGAGCCGAAGGACGTACCGAGAACCGCGGATCTACTGGCGCGTTACGTACAATCGTATGATGGGGAGCGGGCGGCGCCGGTGGTCGTGGCCCCATTCCTGAGTTCGCGTGCCCGGGAGCGGCTGGAGGAGCGCGGTGTCGGCTACGTAGATCTGACCGGCAACGTCCGTGTTGCCCTGGATCACCCGGCGCTCTTCGTCCAGGCGAGCGGCGCCGAGAGCGACCCGCGACGCGAGGAGCGGCCGGCGAGGACGCTCAAAGGGGCGAAGGCGGGGCGGGTGGTGCGCGCGCTCTGTGACTTCGCACCGCCCGTTGGTGTCCGGGAGCTTGCGGGTAGAGCCGAGGTTACCCCAGGGTATGTTTCGAGGGTGTTCACCTTATTGGAGAAGGAGGACCTGATACAGAGGGAGCGCAAGGGGCCGGTCACCGACGCCGACTGGCGGGGTCTGATACGCCGATGGTCGGAGGACTACTCCCTGTTCGGCAGCAACCACACGGCGTCCTACCTGGAACCCCGAGGACTTGGGGCCCTCATTCGCAAGCTCCGCGACTCGGACCTCCGGTACGCCGCGACGGGGTCTCTTGGCTCGTCTAACGTCGCACCCATCGCCCCCGCCCGACTCGCGGTTCTCTTCGTGGACGACGCGGGCGACGCCGCCGGGCTACTCGGCCTGCGCCCGGCAGAGGCCGGGGCGAACGTGATCCTCGCCGAGCCGTTCGATCCCGTAGTTTACGAGCGACTCAGGCAGCACGAAGGGATCTCCTACGTGGCGCTCAGCCAGAACGCCGCCGACCTGCTCACCGGCCCCGGGCGCGGCCCCAGCGAGGCGGAAGAGCTGATGGACTGGATGGAGGAGAACGAGGGTGCCTGGCGAGAGCGTGCCTCCTGACCCGCTGTACGCGCTCGCCCGAGGGGTGTTGCTAGACGCCCTGGAAGCCCTGGGCAGCCAGAGGGGCGCCATCGTCCTCGTGGGCGCCCAGGCCATCTACCTGCACACCGGCGCCGCCGAGTTCGCCGTGGCCGAGTACACCACCGACTCCGACCTCGGCATAGACCCCGGGGCTCTGAAAAACAGCCCCGAGCTCGAAGTGGCGCTAGGCGACGCCGGCTTCTCTCGCTCGGGCCAGCCGGGCACCTGGGTCGCTACCCGTCGGCTGGAAGGACGTCCCGTCACAGTGGACGTAGACCTGATGGTCCCGGAGGCGCTCGGGGGAGGGGGAAGGCGCGGCGCCCGACTACCGGAACCCCACGGCAACCGTGCCGCCAGGAAGGCGCGGGGCTTGGAAGCCGCCCTGGTGGACCGGGAGGAGAGGGAGATCGGCGCCCTCGACGGGCGGGACGCCCGCCGCTTCCGCGTGGCGGTCGCCGGGCCGGCGGCGCTCCTGGTGGCCAAGCTGCACAAGATCCACGAGCGGACCGGCGCGCCCGGCCGCGCCTCCGACAAGGACGCCCTCGATGTCCTCAGGCTCCTCCGGGCGGTGCCCACGGAGACCCTTGCCAGGGCGCTGGAACGGATCAGGAAAGACGAGCTATCGGCCGAGGTCACGGAGGAGGCGATCTCCTACCTCCGCGAGCTGTTCTCCTCGCCCGGCGCTCCCGGCTCAGCGATGGCCGCGAGGGACGCCTCGCCGCTAGAGCCAGAGGACGAGATCAAAGCGTCGTGCGCGTTCCTCAGCCAGGACTTGCTGAGGGTGCTGGAGTGAACCTGTCGCTTACCCGCACTTCTCGGACGCGGGACCAATTCGGGGAGCCCTCAAGGAGGGGTCCTCTAGAGCAGGCTCCATAATCATTGCCCCACAGCTCTCCGGTTGAGATCATGCTCGCCATGAAACCCTACTCCGAAGACCTACGCGCCAGGATCGTCGCCGCCGTCGAGAGCAGCATGCCAAAGTCAGAGGCTGTCCGCCTTTTCGACGTCAGCCTCTCTTCGGTCAAACGCTACTGCAGGCTCGCGGCCCAACAGCAGCCACTCGCTCCCCGCAAGGGCGGCGGAAGACCTCCGAAGACAAGCGCCGCCCTAGCGAGGTTACTCGAAGAAGACGTGGGCAGGCGACCTTACGCCGCCGTTTGGGAACGGGTCGCCTTCCTGCGCGCCGCGAGCGGGGTGGAATTGTCGGTGTCCACTGTAAGGAGGCTGCTTCGCAGGCTCGGGTTCTCCCAAAAAAACGGAGCCTCCTGGGTGCCAGGCGAAGCCTGGAGCGCGACGAGTTCGTAAGGGCGGCCTGGAGGGTGGAGGTCTCCAAGAAGGTCACGGCCGAGCGCCTGGTGTTCGTGGACGAGATGGGCTCCAATACCTCGCTTTCGCCGACCTACGGCTGGTCGAGGCTGGTTGAGGGTGGGTGAGCGCCTGCGAGCACAAGCACCGCGCAACTGGGGCAAGAACGTCACGCTCATCGCCTCGATGGGCGCGGAGGGGATGGGACCGTCGGGGGACCGTCGGTGGCGGTGGAGGGAGCAACAACTGGGGCGGTCTTCGAGGCCTACGTCGAGCAGGCGCTCGCACCGAGCCTGCGTTCCGGGCAGGTGGTGGTCATGGACAACCTGTCTGCCCACAAGGGAGGGAGGGTGAGGGAGCTCGTCGAGGAGGCCGGATGCGAGCTTATATACCTGCCGTCCTACTCTCCCGATTTCAACCCCATCGTCAACCCCATCGAGGAGGCGTTCAGCGATATGAAGGGGCTGTTGAGGAAGGCCCAGGCCCGAACCCGCGAGGCGCTCATCGAGGCCATGGGAAGAGCCCTCCGAGCGGTGAGCGCCTCCGACGCCCGGGGCTTCTTCGGGCACAGCGGATACCGAGCTATGGTCCAACCGTTTTGACTAACGCTTTAGACCTCGCTTTTTCATCTGAAACTGCAAAGCCCGTAGATAAAGCTATTTCACCCACAAGCGTGCAAAGAATTTGGTCGAAGGAACTTTCGGAAATGAGGGGACAGTCTCAAAATTCTCTGCTTCAGCCTACGCTACCCCGGTCGCGGAACGAGACGTAACTCCGCGTGACGGTCCGCAGGCCGCCCTCGATGGTCAGCCCCCGGCCCTTTGCCTTTCATCTGTACAGTAGAGGCCTGGTAGTGCGGCCAGCTTGCGCTCGCCGCTGCCGCGTTTTGTGTAGAGGTTCGAGATGTTAGACAATGGGACGGAGGTTGTCCTGGAGAGGGAGGCGCGCCGACCGTGCGCTGAGCGTATCCAGGGATGCGGTGAACCGACTAGAGTATCAATGCGAAGAACGAGAGGGTTTCAGATTGGCCGTCAAGAAATCCGAGTTGTACCGCTCCCTCTGGAGTAGCTGCGACGAACTGCGGGGCGGTATGGACGCCAGCCAGTACAAGGATTACGTGCTGACGCTGTTGTTCGTCAAGTACGTCTCCGACAAGTACGCCGGGAAACCGAACGCCTTGATCGAGGTTCCCGAAGACGGGGGCTTCGACGCCCTGGTCCGGCTCCGGGGCGACAAGGAGATCGGCGATAAGACCAACAAGATCATCGCGAGTCTGGCCGAGGCCAACGGTCTGAAGGGCGTCATAGACGTCGCCGACTTCAACGACGACGACAAGCTCGGCTCGGGCCGGGAGATGGTTGAACGGCTCTCGCGCCTGATCGGCATCTTCGCCAACCTGAACCTCTCTGCGAACCGGGCCGAGGGTGACGACCTATTGGGCGACGCCTACGAATATCTTATGCGCCACTTCGCCACCGAATCCGGCAAGAGCAAAGGGCAGTTTTACACTCCGGCGGAGGTCTCTCGCGTCATGGCGCGGGTACTTGGTATCGGCCCTGATACGAGCCAGGACAAGTCAGTCTACGACCCTACCTGCGGGTCGGGTTCGCTGCTCTTGAAGGTGGCCGATGAAGCCCCGCGTAGCCTCACTATCTACGGTCAGGAGATGGACAACGCCACCAAGGCGCTGGCGCACATGAACATGATCCTGCACGACGAGCCTTCGGCGGGGATCTGGAGGGGCAACACACTCGCCAACCCGTACTGGCGTAAGCCCGATGGCAGCCTCAAGACCTTCGATTTCGCGGTCGCCAACCCGCCGTTTTCAGCCAAGAGCTGGAGCAACGGGCTGGACCCGGCGCACGACGAGTTTGGACGCTTCGAGCATGGCGTGCCGCCGGCCAAGAACGGCGACTACGCCTTTCTGCTGCACGTCATCAAGTCGCTCAAGAGCACCACCGGGAAGGGGGCGGTGATACTTCCGCACGGCGTGCTGTTCCGCGGCCACGCGGAGGCGAACATCCGGCGCAACCTGGTCCGTCAGGGCTACATCAAGGGGATCATCGGCTTGCCGCCGAACCTGTTCTATGGTACGGGCATCCCGGCCTGCATCGTGGTTATAGATAAAGAGCACGCCCACGCCAGACGCGGCATCTTCATGATCGACGCGAGCCGCGGCTTTATGAAGGACGGCCCCAAGAACCGCCTCCGCAGCCAGGACATCCACAAGATCGTGGACGTGTTCAACCGGCAGACGGAGTTGCCGCGCTACTCGCGCACCGTCAGCTTCACGGAAATAGAGGCGAACGACTTCAACCTGAACATCCCGCGCTACATAGACTCCGGCGAGCCGGAGGACCTGCACGACCTGGGCGCGCACCTGAACGGCGGCATTCCGGAGCGCGACGTAGACGCGCTGGCGGACTACTGGGAGGTCTTCCCGACCCTGCGGTGGACCCTGTTCGCCTCCGGCGACCGTCCGGGTTACGCTCGTCCTCGCGTTCCGGCCCCGGAGGTGCGGACCGCCGTCCTCGAATACCCGGAGTTCGACGCCTTCGCCCGTCACGTACAGGGCGTGTTCGACGGCTGGCGCGAAGCCCACGAGCCCACGCTGGAGGGACTGGACCGGGGCAGCGATCCGAAGGTCCTGATCCACGAGATCTCCGAGGACCTGCTGGCCCGGTTCGCGGAGGCGAAGCTGGTGAGCCGCTACGACGTTTACCAGCACCTCATGGACTACTGGGCCGAGGCGATGCAGGACGACGTGTACGCCATCGCCCAGGATGGGTGGGAGGTCGGTCGCGTTCGGCGGGTCGCCCACGAGGGGGAGACGCCCGACCTCGTCGTGAAGCAGGGCGGCAAGAACGTCAAATACGTGGGGGAGTTGATCCCGCCCCGGCTCGTGGTCGCGCGCTTCTTCGCCGAAGAGCGGGCGGAGGTGGACCGGCTCGCGGCAGAGGCGGATGCTGCGGCGCAGTCGAAGGCGGAGTTCGAGGAGGAGCATGGGGGAGAGGAGGGTGCGCTCGCCGGGCTGGAGGGCAAGAGCGGCATCCCGAAAGGCAACGTGCTGAACCGCGTGATGGAGCTGCGGGACATGGCGCTTGAGTCGCTACCCATGTACACGCCTGAGTACGAGCAGGTAAAGGGGATAAAGCGCGCGACCTTCGGCACCGCGCCGTGGGAGAAGGGCGTACAGGATGACGGAGAGTTTTTCGCCGAGTTGGACGTACTCCACGACTACCTGCGGCTCGTGGACGCGGAGAAGCGGGCGAAGGATGCTTACAAGGAGGCCGTCGGCGCGCTGGACCGGGGCGTGATCTCCAAATACCCGGACCTGACTATCAGGGAGATAAAGACCCTCGTGGTGGACGACAAGTGGATCGCCGCTACAGAGGAGGACGTGCGGGCCGAAGTCGAGCGCGTCGCCCAGACCCTCGCCGGACGGGTGAAGGCCCTAGAGGAACGCTACGCCGAGCCGCTACCGGCCCTCGTCGCCGAGGTGGAGAGCCTGACTGAGAGGGTGGAAGGACACCTGAGAGAAATGGACCACGCCCCATCCGCGCGCGTATGAGCGGGGAGACGCCGGCAGTCCGGGAAGCCCTGCCCGTCTACGAGGTCGAAGTTCTCGAAACCGAGCGTGTGCCGCCAGGGTACAAGCAGACCGAGGTAGGGGTGATCCCGGAGGATTGGGAGATCGTGCCCGTTGGCAGCATGGGTGAGGTTGTGGCTGGCAAGGCGCTTGCAGCGAAGGCACCAGGGCTTCAGCGTCCTTATCTGCGTACTAAGAACGTCTTTGACGGGCGGATCGATATAGATGATGTGCTTTCTATGCCCATGACAGACGCCGAGTTTGAGCGTTACGAGTTGCGTGACGGTGACGTGCTTCTAAATGAAGGGCAAACGCTGGAGTTGGTCGGCAGGTGCTCTATTTATCAGGGCGAGTACCCAGAACCTTGTGCAATTCAGAACCAGCTAATTCGTTTCCGGGCTCGAAGCCGCGTTTCCCCGATGTTTGCTGCACACCTCTTCAGATACTGCCAGAAAACTGGAGTGTTCGCCCAGATCGCACTGCAAACCACTTCCGTGGCTCACCTCGGTGTAAGTCGTTTCCAGAAACTGAAGTTGGCGTGGCCGGTCTCGGAAGCCGAACAACGCGCCATCGCCGCCGCGCTGTCGGATGTGGACGCCCTGATCTCTGCGCTGGACAGGCTGATTGCCAAGAAGCGTGTCGTCAAAACTGCCGCCATGCAGCAACTCCTTACCGGCAAGCAACGCCTGCCGGGGTTTAGTGGGGAGTGGGAAACGAGACGATTCGCAGATATTGTTTCACCTCGGCGAGAACGAGTAGATCCGAGAAAGTTAGGCTTCCACCAGTTTTGTGTCGAGTTGGAGCACATCGAATCGGGAACAGGGCGGTTGCTCGGTAGTACGAGTACGAGCGATCAGTCGTCGCTCAAGTCGGTATTCCAGATAGGTGACGTGTTATTCGGCAAACTCCGTGCTTATCTTCGCAAATATTGGTTGGCAGATCGCTCGGGCGTTTGCTCGACCGAGTTTTGGGTTCTGTCGGCAAACCAACGGCTGGTTACACCTGATTTTCTTTTCCAGATCGTAAGTATGGACAAGTTTGTCGAAACTGCCAGCACAGCTTATGGGACGCATATGCCGCGTGCTGACTGGAACGTAGTTCAAAACTATGAAGTAGATATACCGAGTCTCGAAGAACAAACTGCCATTGCCGCTGTCATCTCGGACATGGACGCGGAGATCGAGGCGCTGGAGGCCCGGCGGGAGAAGACGCGGCAAGTCAAACAAGGCATGATGCAGGAGCTTCTCACCGGGAAGACGCGGCTGGTGTGAGCGAGCCTTCCGCGACCAACGCCGTGCTGATCGGCGACATCCGGCAACTGATCGACGCTGCCCGCCAGCGGGCGTCATCGGCGGTCAACGCCGAACTGACCCTGCTCTACTGGCAGGTGGGACGGCGGATCGGTCGGGAAGTCCTCCGTGGCGAGCGGGCGGAGTACGGCAGGCAGGTGATCTCTTCGCTGTCGCGACAACTCACCGTTGAATACGGCACCGGGTGGAGCGAACAGCAACTTCGCCATTGCCTCCGCTTCGCGGAGACTTTCCCGGACGAAGAGATTCTCTACGCGGTGCGTAGAGAATTGTCTTGGACCCACATAAGGACTCTGATCTACATAGACGATCCGCTCAAGCGGGACTTCTACCTGGAGATGTCCCGGATGGAGGGCTGGTCGTCCCGCCGGTTGCGAGAACGCATAGATTCGATGCTGTTCGAGCGCAGCGCCATCTCCAAACAGCCGGAAAAGACCATCGGCCACGAGTTGGAACGGTTGCGTGCTACCGGACAGCCTTCTTCGGACTTGCTGTTCAAAGATCCCTACGTGCTGGACTTCCTCGGCCTGAACGACCGCTACCTGGAGAAGGACCTGGAAGACGCCGTTCTTCGCGAGTTGGAGCAGTTCCTTCTGGAGTTGGGTGCGGGGTTTACCTTCGTTGCCCGTCAAAAACGCATCCAGATCGACGACGACGATTTCTACATAGATCTGCTGTTCTACAACCGTAAACTCAAGCGGCTGGTAGCCGTGGATTTCAAACTGGGCAACTTCCGCGCTGAGTACAAGGGGCAGATGGAACTTTATCTTCGCTGGCTTTCCAAACATGAGCGGGAGCCGGGTGAAGAGTCTCCGCTAGGCATTGTGCTGTGCGCCGGCAAGAAGCAAGAGCAGATCGAACTTCTGGAGCTGGACAGAAGCGGCATCCACGTGGCGGAGTACCTGACCGTACTGCCGCCCCGCGAGACGCTGGAAGCCCGGCTGCATCAATCCATCGAAACGGCGCGCAAACGACTGGAAGGCAGGGAAGGCGGAGAATGATCGTGTTCGTCTCGCTAAAGGCGACGGGCCTGGCTAGAAGTACTCGCGGGGGCAAGCCAGCGCTGATGTAAACTCACAGGACGAGTCCTGAACGACAGAAGAACGGGGAGGTACTCGTGGCGGAAGCCTTGAAGAGCGCACCGGAGGGGAGGGTTACGCTGCACAATGTGGGTTGGGGGACTTACGAACGGCTCGTGGAGGAAGACCTCGACCGCTCTGCGCCGCGTTTCTTCTACGACCGGGGAGAGCTGGAGATCGTGAGCCCGTCCTTCGAACACGAGCAGATCGCGAGGATCTGACCTGCTCCCCGAAAACTGATCCAGTTACTATGAGAGTCCCACCGCCTTTATGGGCTACAAGGAGGACTCTCGATGAAGAAATCCCGACATACCCCGGAGCAGATAGTGCGCATGCTGCGCCAGG
>SIRX01000039.1 GCA_004563715.1 Actinomycetota bacterium
TCGAGGACGCGGAGGTGGCCGCGGCTGAGGAGCAGCTCTCGCGGGCGGCGCGCGGCGAGGCGGTCAGCCCCGGATAACCCCCGGATAACCCCGGCAACCGGCTCTATCTTCGCCGGCCCACCTGCAGCGACAGCGCGAAGATCAGGGCTCCCGCCATCGCTATGGTACCGAGGGCGAGACGCAAGCCGAAAAGCTCCGCGAGGCCGCCCACGATCACCGGCCCCATCAGGAACCCGCCGTAGCCGAGCGTCGTGACCACCGAGACGGCCTCGCCGGCCCGCCCCGGCTCCAGCTCCCCGGCGACGGAGAACGCTATGGGCACCACCGCCGAGAGCGCGAGCCCCACGAGCAAAAAGCCCCCGACGATGAGCGCCGGCTCTTGCGTGGCGAGCGCGAGCGACATGCCGCCCGCCGTGAGCAGGCCCGCGCCCATCAGGGTCCTGCGGTTGCCGAAGCGCGCGACAGCCCCGGCGGTCCCGAGCCGCCCGACGGCCATCGCCCCGTAGAAAACGGCGACGCCCGAGGCCCCGAGCAGCGCCGGCAGCCCCACCGTCTCCCGGAGGTAGATGCCGGACCAGTGCTCCATCTCCCCCTCGGAGAGCAGGGCCAGCGTAGCGACCAGGGCGACGACCAGCAGCGGCCCGTTCCCGAACAGGGCGTACCGCCCGTCCTTCGTCCCGGTCTCCGGCCCGTGGGAAGCGGGGAACGCGGTAGAGAGCACGCCCAGGACCACGGCCCCGAGCGGTATCAGCACAAGCAGGTACACCTGCCGGAAGCCCAAACCGGCCTGGAGCAGCGCCCCGGCGGAGAGCGCTCCCAAAACGCCGCCGGCCGAGAAGGCGGCGTGCAGCACGGCCATGTAGCGGCGGCCGGTGGTCTTCTCCAGGTCCACGGCGGCAGCGTTTATCCCCACGTCGTAGAGCCCGGAGGCGGCATAGAGGACTACGAGGGCCGAGATCAGGGCGGCGTAGCTCCCGGCGGCGGCGAGGCCCGCGATACCTACGCCGAAGACGCTGCTCCAGATGAGCAGGAACCGCCGACGCCCGAGCCGGTCGGAGGTCCATCCGAGCGCCGCCATAGAGAGGATCGAAGCCCCAGCCCCCAGGAATAGCGCGAACCCGAGCGGGCCGGGCGAGAGACCCAGCGCCCGGCTCAGGTCGGCCAGCAGCACCGCGAAGCAGCCCCAGAACACGCCGAAGCAGCCGAACGCGCCCAGGACCACCGTGAGCAGCCCCCCGGCGCCCGTTACCTGCCGCGACATCTGGCCTCCCGAACACCCGGCATACAGGGGGGAGAGTAGGGCACTCCGGTCCGGCGCACAACGTAAGCCGTAAGACAGGTCATACCCACACCGTCAAATAGAATTGCGGAACCCTACGAACAGCGGGAGGCGGACTTGAGCGAGTACGATCTGGTGGTCATCGGCGGCGGAACGGCGGGCCTGGTGGCGGCGGCGGGCGGCGCCTCGCTGGGCGCGAAGGTCGGCCTGGTCGAGCGGTACAGGCTCGGCGGCGATTGCCTGCATTACGGGTGCGTTCCCACCAAAGCCCTCGTAAAGAGCGCCAAAGTAGCCAGCCTCATGCGCCGCGCCCCGGAGTTTGGGATGCGCGAGGTCCCCGTCGAGGTGGACTTCCCGGCGGTCATGCGCCGGATGCGGGCCGCCATCTCAAAGGCCGGCGAGGCCGACAGCCCCGACCGGTTCCGCAAGCTCGGCGTCGAGGTCCTCCTCGGCGAGTCCGCCCGCCTCGAAGAGCCGCAGGAGGTCTCCGTCAACGGCCGCCGCCTGCGGTCGCGGGCCGTGATCCTGGCTACCGGCTCCTACGCCAAGCCGCCGCCCGTGGACGGCCTCGAAGATGCCGGCTACCTGGACCACGTGAGCGTCCTGGACCTCGAAGAGTTGTCGCGCTCGATGGTGGTCATCGGCTCCGGCCCCATCGGCAGCGAGTTCTCCCAGATGTTCGCCCGCTTAGGCTGCCGGGTGGAGCTGCTCTCCTCCTCCCCCGACCCACTCCCGAAGGAGGACCCGGAGGTGGGCGCCGCCCTGCGCCACTTCCTGGAAGAGGACGGCGTCTCTTTCCACGGCAACGTCCGGGCGGTCTCGGCGCGGCTGGAGAACGGCGAGAAAGTGGTCACCGCCCGGAACAAACAGAGCGGCGAGGAGTTCAAGGTGCGCGGCGAGGAGATCCTGGTCGCCGCCGGCCGCGCCCCCGCCGTGGAGGGCCTGAACCTGGAGGGCGTCGGCGTCGCCCTCGGCGAGCAGGGCGTAAAGGTGGACGAGTACCTCGCGACCACCGCGAAGAACGTCTACGCCTCCGGGGACGTGACCGGCAAGCTCCTCTTTACCCACGCCGCCGAGCACCAGAGCCGCACCGCCCTCTCCAACGCCCTCTTCCCGATAAAGCGGAAGGTAGACTACGACGCCTTCCCCTGGACCACCTTCACCGACCCGGAGGTGGCGCGGGTGGGCCTGACCGAGCCGCAGGCCCGCGAGCGGCACGACCGGGTAAGCGTCTTCCGCTTTCCCTTTGCCGACCTCGACCGGGCCATCTGCGACGGCGAGACCGGCGGCTTTGTAAAGCTGGTCACGGACCGGCGCGGCGGCATCCTGGGCGGCCACGTCATCGGCCCCGACGCCGGCAACTACATCGCCGAGGTCGTGCTCGCCATGCGCAAGGGCGTCCCCGTAGGCGAGCTCTCCCAGACCGTCCACGTCTACCCCACCCTCTCCGAGGGCGTCAAGAAGGCCGGCGACGCCTACTACCGCGAGAAGCTGTTCACGGAGCGCAACAAGAAGATCCTGGGCACGCTCTTCTCCGGCCGCCGCTTCCTGGAGAACCGGCTGAAAAAGCTGAGACGTTAGGCTCCGTCAGGCCTTGCGGTGCTCGGTCTTTACGGTGTAGGTGCCGTCCGGGAGGGTGGAGAGCTCGTAGTCGCCGAAGAGGATCGGGTCCGCCTCGTGCAGGCAGAGGAAGAGGCGGAGGGCCAGCGCCCGGATCTCGCTCTCGGCGTGGGCGTCGGCCCGCATCTCGGTTATGTGCCGCAGCGCCCGCACGTTGCCGGTGAAGACCATCGGCGCCTCGGTCTCGTTGGGCAGCAGGGAGCGGGCGGTCTGCTGCACCTTTTTGCGGGCGTCGGTCTTGTAGTCGGCGGAGAGCATCGCCGCCCCACCCTCCTGGTGCTCCAGAAGCCGGTCGGCCATCGCCGCGTACTCGGCGGCGGCCCGGTCGGCCCGCTCTTCGAAGAGGCGGTGCAACTCCTCGTCTTCCCCGTACTCGGGGCGCTCCACGAAGCGGAGCACGGCCCCGCTGACGTAGCGCTGGCTTACCTGGGAAAAACCGGCGCCGGCGCGGTGGCGCACGAGCTCGTGGGTTACGCTGCGGCTGATACCGTAGAGCAGGAAGCTGAAGCTGGCGTGCTCCAGCACCGAGCCGTGCCCGGCGGAGGTGAGCCGCTCGAAGTAGGCGGCGGCGTTCTCGTTGGTGGTGCGCCGGGGACCGAAGCTAGCGTAGCAAAGCTGACCGGCCGTCTTGCACAGCTGGGAGGAGTCCGGGAGCTCCGTCGGGTCGTCGACGTAGCCGGGGAAGCCGAGCGAGGGGTCGAAACCTTCCAGGAAGCCTTCGAGGCCCGCGACGTTGGTCCGGGGCCGGGCGAGCATGACGACACCGGGGCTCTTGAGGTAGTAAGTTCCGGCTCCGGTGCGGTAGACGGGGGCGTGGATGGCGGGGAACCCGTCGGCGACGGTCCCCCCAAGCTCGCTGAAAAGGTGCGCAATCCGCCCGGCGTTCGTCCCCTTGGTCTCCAACAGGCTCCCTTCTACGCGTTCCGCTCTCCGCCGAAGGTTACCGGATTATCCGGGGTTCGTCTTCTAGCGGGGGTTGCGGGGGATGGTGATCCAGGCCACCGAGTAGCCGGCCATCTGGAGGCTCTGCACGACGGTGGAGGGGTCTTCAGCGGTGAGGCGGAAGACCATCGTGCGGCTATCACCCCTCCTGTCGGGGGAAGAGAGGGCGCTGAGTATATCCACGTCGAGATCGCGGATGATCTCCGCGACCTCAGCCAGGATGCCGGGGCGGTCCTGGGCCTGCACCTCGATCTGGCTGCCGGACTCGTGGACGCCGGTGAGCATGACGAGGGCACGCAGGACGTCCGTGGAGGTGACGATGCCGACGAGCTCCTCCTCGCCTTCTTCCTCGACCATTACCGGCAGGGCGTTGATCTTGCGCTCGTACATCTCCTGGGCCGCGTAGCCGATGGGGTCTTGGGGGTGGGCCGTCACCACCTCCCGGCTCATCAGGTCCCCCACCCGGAGGTCCTTCATGGCGTCTTCCCGGCCGGCCTCTCCGGCGGGCGGGCTCGCGTCGCTGATGTCCCGGTCGGAGACTATGCCGACGAGCCGGCCGCCGTCCAGGATCGGGATATGCCGCAGCCGCCGCTCCCGGCAGATGTTCAGGGCCTCGGCCGCGCTCGCCGCCGGCTCCAGCGTCGCCACGTCCCGGGTCATCAGGTCTCGTATAAGCAGCATCCACTACCTCCCTCGGAACGGCCCCCGGCATCGTGGCCCTAGAGAACGCATCGTTGGTTTCTTCGCGGACGGCCAACCCCCACCGCCCTCCGGTGGGGGTAACTCTACCAGAATACCAACCGACGTTGTGCCGGAGAGGGAAGGTTCAAGCCACGCCAGGTACGAGGTGCTGCTAGACGGCCTCGGAGAGCGCCTGCCGCAGGGTGCCCGCGTAGCGGCCGGTTCTGATGGTGCGCAGCGCCTTGATCTCCACCTGCCGCGCCCGCTCTTGAGAGATGCCGAGGGTCTCGGAGACCTCCCGCAGGGTGCGGGTGTCGCTGCCGTCGAGCCCGTGGCGCAGTTCCAGCACCCGGGCCTCCCGCTCCGGCAACGCCCGGACGGCCTCGACCAGCGCCCGCTCCCAGTTCCCGGCCTCGACCCGAGCGTAGTCCTCGCCGGAGCGCTCGTCCGGCAGCAGGTCGCCCATCTCCGCCCCGTCCTCGGCCCCGACCCGGGCGTTGACGCTGCTTATGGGCTGGCTCACCTCGCGCAGCCTGCGGGCCTCTTCGGGCCTGGTGTCGAGCCTGGCGGCAAGCTCCTCGTCGGTCGCGTCACGTCCCAGCTCTACGCTGAGCTGTGCCTCGGCGCGGCGCAGGCGGAACAGCGAATCCACGACGTGGGCCGGCAGCCGGACCGTGCGGCCCTGATCGGCGATGGCCCGCGTAACCGCCTGTCGCACCCACCAGGTCGCGTAGGTCGAGAAGCGGTTGCCCATCTCGGGGTCGAACTTCTCGACGGCCCGGATCAGGCCGGCGTTCCCCTCCTGAATGAGGTCCTCGAAGGCTACGCCCCGTCCCCGGTACTTCTTGGCGATGGAGATGACGAGCCGCAGGTTGGACTCGATGAGCTTCTGCCGAGAGCCGCCGTCCCCCTGGCGGGCCCGCCGGCTGAGCTCTTTCTCTTCGGAAGCGTTCAGCAGCTTCCCGTCCCGGATCCTCCCGAAGTACTGTGTAAGGGTGTCCCGCTCCATCCCATCCCCTTTCTCGTTGGTGGATCAGGCCGCCTGGGAGCCTGATGATCGTTTTATCGGCCTAGCTAGGCCGCCGGTGGTCCGCCTCCGGCTCCGGCGCGGGCGCCGGCGTGGGTTACGAACACCCCGAGCACGCGCTCGTCGAGGCTGGAGGTGATCCGCCAGCTTCGCCCGCAACCGCAGTCGAGCGTCAGGAGCCGCCGGTCGTGCCCGGCCCCCGAACCGGCCCGCGACACCACGGTTTCTTTGAGCGACCTCAAACAACAGACCGGCAGCTCGTACACGTAGATTTCCTTGCGCGGCTCGCCCGTCGGCGCCAGCGCCGTGTCAGGCCGCAAAGCGCTCCTCTTGCCGCTCATGCAGCCCCCCGCCGCTCCTCCGGTGGCCGCCGGGTAAAGGCGCACTCCTCGGGCTCCGCATCGGGCGCCTCCTGCCACCGGGCGCCGCAGACCAGGCACTCGAACGTGCTTTCGGAGCCGTGGGCATCCCGCTGGCAGCAGCCGGGCAGGTCCTGCTCGTAACGGACTTCCTCGTCCAACCCGGCTATCTCCGGCATCCAGAGCCGCACTACGCCGCCCTCCCGGAGAGACGCCCGATCCACTCGCTCGCCTCCTCGCGGGTAAGCTCCGCGAGCGGCTTGCCGACCATCTCCTCGAACTTGGCGATGCCGTCCTCGACCACGTCGGAGATGAGCACCTCCAGGTAGTTGAGCTGCTTGCGCGTCGCGGGCAGCTCGCCCCGGTTCTCCTCCCGCGCCGGCCGCTGCTCCGCCGGCTGCGTCAGCAACTGCTGCGAATCCTGCGGCTCCGACGCGGTCTCCCGCTCGTCGCCGCCGAGCTCTTCGAGCGCCGTGACGCCGACGTTGATCGCGTCCCGCAAAGCGCGGGCTTTCGCCCGGGTCTCGGCCATCCGGATCAGGTGCGGCTGGATCGCCCGCCCCACGTTCTCCGGGCTCGCGTCGCCGATGCCGCTGAACCTGCCCTCCTCCGTGCGCACCACCGCCTTGACGATGGCAACCTCACCGTTGTCCGGCCCCGGGATCTGCAACAGCTCCGTCTCGATGCTCCGCAAGCCCCGGCCGTGCGCCTCTTCCAGAAGCCCCGCGTACAGCACGAACTTCCGGCCCTGGCGCTCGATCATGTACTCTTCCCGCACAGCTGTGCCTCCTTCTGTGCCTCTACACTGTAGACGCTGTCCTCACTGACATGAGTGAGGACATGGATAAAATAAAACATCAGACGATCCGCCCGTAGGTGTACTGGCGGCCCCCGGGGGCCGCGGTCTCGACGTGGCGGTGGATCAGGCCGAGCTTCGCGAGCCGGGTGGCGCGGTTGTTGCAGGCGGTGTGGTTGAGCCCCAGCCTCTTGGCGAGCTCGGCGTTGGTGATGGAGCCTGCCGCCTGGATCTCGCGCAGCGTCTCGACCAGGTGGTCCGGGATCTGCCCGGCGAGCTCGGGCTCCGCGCCCACCTCTTCTACCCGCAGCATCGCCAGCGACCGCTGCCGCAGCGACGCCTCGACGTTCTCCAGCAGGTCCCGGTCCTCCTCGACCAGCACCAGGTGCCGCTCGCCGTACTCGCCGCCCGCCACCCGCGAGACCAGTATCCCGAGCGCCTCGTCCGCGAACGAGTAGTCCATCAACTCCACGTCCCGAATGTCCACGTAGAGCACGCCGCACTTCGGCAACGCCTCCAGCGTCTCGCCCAGCACCTCGCGGACCGCCCGGCCCGCCTTCCGCGTGACCATCAGCTTCCCGCCGGCCTCGCCGCCAGCTACCTCGAATACTTTCCAGGGCCGGTCCTCAATCACCGGACGTACCCTCACTGTGTTCAGTGAAATCATTTGACTGGATTATACGGCCTGGGGGGCAAGAAATCAACGGCGATTCGGGGGATATTTCGTCCTCATGCGGGAGCCTTATCCTGGGGGCGGCGCGGCAGGGAAACGCGGACGAAGGTACCGGGGAACTCGGGCACGTTGCGGGAGTTCTTGCGGTTCTCGTAGGCGGTGACGCGTCCGGCGCCGCTACGGAGCGAGAGGGAGCCGCCGGAGCGGCCCGAGATCTGGGCCACCAGCGTGAGGCCGCCGCCGCGCCCGATCTCGCCGGTCCCGGAGACGCCCATCATCAGGGCGTGGCGGAGGGCGTCGTTGTCGGTGGTGGTGTGCTCGGCGAGGGCCGGGTTGCGGGAGAGGGTCTCGCGCACGCCCACGCCGCCGTCGGCGATGGCGACCAGCACCTCCTCGCCCCGCCGCTCTTCGGAGCGGGCGCCGTGCCGGCCGCTCACGATGTGGTGGTAGGCCTGGACGGCGGCGTAGGCCCCGAAAGAAGAGGCGCCGTGCTCGGCGGCGTTCGCGCAGATCTCCGACAGCACGGAGCATATCGCCACCCGCTCGCGCAGCCGGTAGCCTTGGTTCTCCAGTATCTCCGAGATGCGGTTGATGATGCCGGGTATCTCCTCTTCGGTGTGGAAGTTGACCAGCTCCTGGAGCGTGCCGGGGTTGTGCCGCTGGCGCTCCTCCAGCGCGGCCACGTCCGTGTTCGTCCGCACCCGGTCACCGAAGAGGCGGAAGAAGTTCATCCGCTCCAGGTAAGCGGGTACGTCGCGGCTCGGAAGCAGGACCTCAACCTCCTCGCTGCGCGGGAGCAGGTACTCCAGCAACGCGGCGAGCCCGCAGATGCCGGCGGGCTCCACGAACTCCACCTCCCGCAGGTCGAGCGAAACCGCCTCACCGTTCTGGCGGGTGGCGGACTCGAAAGCCGGGTCCAGGCTACCGAGCGTTAGCACCCCGCTCATCGTCCCCCGGCTGCGCACCTTCAGCTTGAGCCGCGTTCTCATGTCCGTAATTGTAGTGCGTTGCGCGTAGTAAGACGCCGGGGCGGGGAGACCTTCAGTCCTCCCGGCGGCGCTCGTAGAACAGCTCCGTGTAGCGGCGGTTGTCGTAGCGGCTGATAATAGAGCCGTCCCCGATCTCTTTAAAGCCGCACTTCTCGAAGACCCGCTGCATCCGGTGGTTGTGGGCCAGCGTGGAGCCGCGCACGACGTTGAGGCCCAGGTCGTCGAAGACGTAGTCGACCAGGAGGTTCACGGCCTCGCTGGCGTATCCGCGGCCCCGCAGGTCTTTAGAGCCGATCTTGATGCCCAGCTCGCAGCCGTCCTTGCGGAAGTCGTAGAGGGTCGCCATGCCGACGGGCTCATCGTCCGCCTCGATGATGAACGTCTTTACGCTCGGGTCTTCCCAGCGGGCCAGGTAGTCCCGGCGGGCGGCCGAGAGCGAGACGGAGACGGGGGCCCGCCCGTTCCAGGCGGCAAGCTCCGGGTCCCGGTCCCAACCGTAGGCGGCTTCCACGTCCGACGCCCGCGGAGACCGTAGAACTACGGTCGCGCCCCGCAGTACACCAAGCTCTTCGGCGTGTATCTCGGGCTCCTTTCTTCTGGAGTCTCCATATTACACGCGCCGGGGCCAGCCACAAGCCAAAAGAAAAAGGGCCGGTGTTCATAGAAGGGTGAGACCCTTTTCCGGCCCTTAGCGGTTCCCTGGACGAAACCGCTAGGATGATACGTTTATTATATAGATCAGGGTTTCCTCGTGCAAGCCCCCGCTACAGATTTTTTGCCCACGCCCGTTCGACGTCGGCCCCGGAGCCCGGTAGCCCGTTGGCTTCGTCCTTTCAGCACCGTGGATGCTATTTTGTCCCGGTGGTATACTCCGTCGTTGCACGGGCCGCTAGCTCAATTGGCAGAGCAAGAGACTCTTAATCTCTAGGTTCCAGGTTCGAGTCCTGGGCGGCTCACTCTCCGGTATCCCGCAAGCGACACAGAACGACGGGGTCTATTTCTTCCCCCGGCTTTGGACGCCTCATACGGTCTGCGAAAGACCTAGCCCACGAGGCGAGACCATCTCGCGGAGACGGTCCAGCCTTCGGAACGGTCTCCGCGGGCATCATGCGGTCTCTTGGCGACAAAACCCGGTCGCGCCCGGCTAGTACATAGGCGGAGGTTCTCCGCCGGCATCCTCGAGTATGTACTCCTCCCACATCCGCTTTACGACGTCCCGGTGGCCGGAGGCGACGTCCCGATCCATCTTGGGATCGCTCCGCAGGTCGTAGAGGCGGGGACTCCTGCCGTCGTTGCGTATGGAGAGGGCCCAGTCGTCGTCCTCGGCCCAGGAGTAGTTGTTATAGCCGAGCGTTACGTACGGGCGCTCCCGTTCGGGTCCCCGGCCTTCGAGGAGGGGGCTCAGGTCTTGCCCGTCCATGGGCTGTGGCGCGTGGGCTCCCATCTGGCCGAGGACGGTCGGGGCAATGTCGTGGAAGGAGGCGCGGAAGTCGCTGGTCTGGCCCGAGCCCTTGCCGTCGGGGTGGTGAACGTAGAACACGATGTCCTTTAGCTCCGGCCAGATGGCCCGGTCCACCTTGCCCGTGTAGCCGTGCTCCCCGAGGGAGATGCCGTGGTCGGAGCAGGTTATCAGGAGCGTGCTCTCCAGCAATCCGAGATCCGCCATCTTGTTCATGAAGTTCCCGAACCACTTGTCGGTCAGGGTCACCTTTCCGGCGTAGAGGGCCCGCATCCGCTGGAGCTCCGCTTCCCGCAGGTAGTCGCTGGACCCGTAGTCGGGCGAGGTGGGTTCGCCGGTCCCGGTCGGCTCGCCGTAGAGGTTAGCGTACGGCTCGGGGGGGTCCCAGGGCTCGTGGGGATCGAAGGAGTCTATAAACAGGAAGAACGGCCCATCCATGTCCCGCGCTGTCTCCAGGTATTCCATCGCGCGGGTAAAGACCTGCGGGCCGAACCAGTCTTCTTCACCCCGGCGGTGGGCGACGTTGGCCAGGTACTGGCGCACCTTGTCCCGCATGATGCCGTCGTTGCCCGGGATGGTGTAGCGGTCCACCTCCTCCTCGGAGACCGTCCTCTTGGGCCTGTAGCGATCCCGCGCCTGGCCGCGGATAAAGTCGAAGACGTCGAAGCCCCGCTGAAAGTTCATAGAAGCCTTGAACATGTGGTAGGTGTCGGTGATGAGGGCCGTGTCGTAACCGTGGGCTGAAAGAACCTCGGTGAGGCTCGCCTGATCCTCGGGCATCCGCTGCCAGCCGGCGGGGAAGAAGGTCTCGCCTTTCTGGGGCACCCAACCCCGGAAAGGCCAGGTCCGTCTGCCGGTGTACATGGACCTCCTGGCGTTGATGGTGGGCAGGGACTCCGGGTACGGGCGGGTGAAACGCAGGCTCTCGTCCGCCAGGGCGTCGAGGCTGGGGGTCTTTATCCAGTCGTTTCCGTAGACCCCGACATGGTCCCTCCTCAGGGTGTCGAGATGCACCACCACGACGTTCATCCTCGGCCCTCCTTTCGGAAGATATTCTTCGTACCGCGAGCCGGCGAAGGCCGAAGCGCCAAACAGGGCCATCCCCGCTGTTCCGGCGCCCGCAGCTTTCAAGAACCCCCTCCGGGTTATGGAATGGTTCACGCGCTTTCCCCTTCACCAAAGACGATCTCGATATTGCATGCTACAGCGAAACAATAATATTTGCTTTTTCGTATTTACCGTCAACCAAAGCAAAGTTTGGCGCTGGCGCGACGAGCGCCACCGGCTACGCGAAGCTCCGGGAGCTGTCGCCGTTTCGCCGGTCAGCTTACCAAACAGCCGAAGGCTTTAGGATATCAGGAGGTGGCCCGAAATTTCTCCGTTTACCCGGTGCGTTGCGGAAACGGGCTTTATACTCACCCTCATGGATTCAGCGCCACAGGGTCGAACGCCTTCGTGATCTTGCCGCAGTCCTCGCAGGATCTGCTGGAGTTTTTGTGGAGCTTGCTCCTGGATTACGGCTACCTGGTGATCTTCCTGGGGGCTTCCCTGGACTTCTGCCTGCCCAGCTCCGGGGATATCGTCATGCTCGCCGGGGGCTGGTACTCCAGAAACGAGTCGTTGGCTCTGGGGCTGGTCATGCTTTTCGGGGGTCTGGGGGGCCTGGTCTCCGACAACACCATGTACTGGGTGGGCCGTCTCGGCGGCCGGCATTTTATCGAACGGGTTCTGAGGCTCCGGATCGTGGCGCGTTTTCTACCACCCGAGAGGTTGGACCGGTTGGAGAAGTACTTCGAGACCCACGGGGGCAAGACGGTCGTGGTGGGACGTTTTGTACCCGGCTTCCGGGCCGCGTTGCCGCTCTCCGCCGGCTTGAGCCGGATGAGCTACGCCCGCTTCCTGCCCTTCGACGTGCTGGCGATCGTCATGTGGGCCACCCTGATGGGTACGGTGGGGTTGCTGTTCGGCGAGTACTGGGAGCAACTCGTCTCCGCTATCCGCTCTTCCAGCCGTATCCTGATCGTGCTGGTCCTCCTGGTAGCGGCCCTCTACGCTTACGTACGCTACCGGAAAGGCGTGTGACTCTAACCTCACCGCGTGCCGGGTCGCCGACCTCCCGGCGGGTTACCCACATACCCCACTGACAGCGGTCTTCATAAGGGTTGATCCTGAGACCAATAACCGGCGTGGGCGAACCAGCCCGCCGCATCCTCGGGCGTGACGGCCGCTAGGGCTCGCCCTATCGCCTCGGTGAGCGCCTCGCGCATACG
>SIRX01000040.1 GCA_004563715.1 Actinomycetota bacterium
AGTGCGAGCACGCTGGCTACGGAGATAGCGTTGAGGAGCAGTGAAGAGTGGGCGCTGAAGCGCTACCTCACGATGGACGCTCTCGAAGCCGTAGGAAAACCAAACCCACAACTTTCCAGACATTGACCTGACCATGATCCACCGTCTGGCAAAGGCGTTAGAAATCTCCCCATCTCAACTACTCGAAGAGCCTTCGGAAACTATGATCCGAGAGGGTGCGTGAACACAAACGAGAAGTGGCGCAACCTGGGCTGGCGGCATCCGTTGTGGGATTACGTCAGATTTTATTCTGTCGTCCGGGCACAGGGCGAAAAGGTTCGGGAGAGGTGGGAAGAGAAGCTGCATGGTAGCAAGATGGAGATTGATGCCGATCACGACCTCGCGATTCCCGAGGGGCACGCCGGCCTGTTTTTCGACTACCTGCGTAGCCGCGAGAAAGACCTCGAAAAAGCGGTAAGCTCGTTGCGAACGGAGGAAGAAGCTCTCGACTACTGTGGCCGGATTGGTGCCGAAGTTACCAAAACCAGGACTCAGAGTCAGGACCACCACCAGTCTTCCAAAGCGATGGTGGCGGCGGTCTCCTATATCGCGGGCGAGCACTGTCTGGAGCGAGGTATAGACTTCAATGTAGCCCCGGCCCGCCGCTGTGTCTGGTTAGTCGACAACCGGCTTCACGTAACGGCACGGAACCTTGATGGCGCAATCCCGTCGCTGGATGCCCCAGAGATGATTTGGGAGACAAAGGAGTATTGGGGCAAAACCAAAGGCGGTAGCAAGATGAGCGACGCCGTTTACGAGTGCGCCTTGGTCGGTCGGGAGTTGCGAGAATTCGAGGAGCATTCTGAAGCGCCACGGGTATCTCACGTAGTGTTCTTGGACGGCAAGGACCAGTGGGCATCGCGAGCTTCTGATCTCAGACGCTTCATAGATCTGTTTCATCAGGGCATAATTGATAATCTACTCGTCGGGCGAGAAGTCGAAACCGAATGGAAAGAGTTGCTGTGCTCGATGTTTCCATAGACGCGGTATCAAGCTATGCAGGGTGAGAGGCTAGGTGAAGATACCACCGCCGGGAAGATAGAGGGCCTCAAGCGGCTGCGGGAGGCGGCGGCGCATCCGGCGCCCGAGCGGGCCGTCGAGCGGCAGCGGGAGAAGGGTAAGCTCACCGCCCGCGAGCGGATCGAGCTGCTGCTGGACGAGGGCACGTTCGTGGAGCTAGACCGCTACCGGGTCCACCGGTCTTACAACTTCGGCCTGGAGAAGAACCGGCCGCTGGGGGACGGCGTGATCACCGGCTACGGCGAGGTGATGGGCCGGAAGGTCTGTGTGTTCTCGCAGGACTTTACCGTGTTCGGCGGGTCGCTCGGGGAGGTGTACGCCCAGAAGATCTGCAAGGTCATGGACCTCGCGATAAAGACCGGCTGCCCGATAATCGGCATCAACGACTCCGGTGGGGCGCGCATCCAGGAGGGCGTGGTCTCGCTGGCCGGCTACGCGGACATCTTCCACCGCAACGTGCTCGCCAGCGGGGTGGTGCCCCAGATCAGCGTGATCATGGGTCCCTGTGCGGGCGGTGCGGTATACTCCCCGGCGATCACGGACTTCATCTTTATGGTCGAGGGGACGAGCCACATGTTCATCACCGGCCCCGACGTTATAAAGAGCGTGACCGGCGAGGACGTCTCCTTCGAGGACCTGGGCGGCGCGGGGACCCACAACACCACGAGCGGCGTGGCACACTTTTCTGCCCCCGACGAGGAAACGTGCCTCGAAGACGTGCGTTACCTGCTTTCCTTCCTCCCGGAGAACAACCTGGAAAGCGCGCCGCACTTTCGGCCAGACGACGACCCGGAGAGGATGGACGAGGAGCTGGCGACGCTCGTTCCGGACTCGGCGAACCGGCCCTACGACATCCGGCGGGCGATAGAGCTTACGGTGGACGACGAGGAGTTCTTCGAGGTGCAGGAGGGCTGGGCGCAGAACCTCGTCGTCGGCTTTGGCCGGCTCGACGGGCACGCCATAGGCGTCGTCGGGAACCAGCCGGCGGTGCTGGCCGGGACGCTGGACATCGACGCGAGCGTCAAGGGGGCGCGATTCGTGCGCTTCTGTGACGCGTTCAACATCCCGCTGCTAACGTTCGTGGACGTGCCGGGCTTCATGCCGGGCACAGACCAGGAGTGGGGCGGCATCATCCGGCACGGGGCCAAGCTGCTCTACGCCTTCTCCGAGGCCACGGTGCCCAAGATGACCGTGATCACGAGGAAGGCTTACGGAGGAGCCTACGACGTCATGAACTCCAAGCACATCGGGGCCGACGTAAACGTGGCGTGGCCCACCGGGGAGGTCGCGGTGATGGGGGCGCCGGCGGCGGTGGGGATCATCTTCCGGCGCCAGATCTCCGAGGCCAACGACCCGGAGAAGAAGCGCGGGGAGCTCATAGCGGACTACGAGGAACGGTTCAACAACCCCCTGATCGCCGCCGAGATGGGCTTTATAGACGACGTTATAGACCCTCGCGAGACGCGCCCGTACCTCATCAAAGCCCTGCAGATGATCCGGTCCAAACGCCCCGAGCGCCCGCCGCGCAAGCACGGAAACATCCCGCTGTGAAGAGGGAGATAGAGCCCGCCCCGACACCGGAGGAGGCCGCCGCGATAGTGGCCGCCCTGGAAGCGCTGCAGCAGGAGAAGCCGGAAGAAGATGCCTCGCTGTACCGGAGCCGATGGCGGCTGGCGGGGCTGCTCGGCCACCCGGTGCCGGTGGGGATGAAGCTGGAGGGCTCGTTGTGGGCCTACCGGGGATGGGAGGGGTAGATCCAGGTGTTCGAGAAGGTATTGGTAGCCAACCGGGGTGAGATCGCGGTTCGTATCATCCGGGCGTTGCGGGAGCTGGCCGTAACGAGCGTCGCCGTCTACTCGGATATCGACCGGGAGGCTCTCCACACCCGGCTCGCGGATGAGGCGTACCACGTCGGGCCGACGCCCGCGACCGAGAGCTACCTGGACATCGAGAAGCTGGTCGAGGTGGCCCGCAGGAGCGGGGCCGAGGCCGTGCATCCTGGGTACGGTTTCCTGGCGGAGAGCGCGCCGTTTGCCCGGGCAGTCACGGAGGCGGGGCTCGTCTGGATCGGGCCTCATCCAGAGGCCATAGAGGCGATGGGCTCCAAGGTGGAGTCGCGCAGGATCATGAGCGGGGCCGGCATCCCGATCACGCCGGGTACGGAGGACTCTGTGGCGTCGGCCGCCGCCGTGCCGGAGTTCGCCGCCGAGCACGGCTACCCGGTGGCTGTGAAGGCCGCCTCGGGCGGCGGGGGCAAGGGCTTCGCCGTCGCCCACGACAAGACCGAGGCGGAGGCGGCCTACTCGCGGGCGAGCCGGGAGGGGGAGGCGTACTTCGGGGACGGCTCCGTGTACCTGGAGAAGTACCTGCCGGGGCCGCGGCACGTCGAGATACAGGTGGTGTGCGACCGGCACGGGAACGCGGCGCACCTCGGCGAGCGCGACTGCTCGATCCAGCGGCGGCACCAGAAGCTCGTCGAGGAGTGCCCGAGCCCGGCGCTCACGCCCGATATGCGCGAGGCTATGGGCCGGGCGGCGGTCCAGGCCGCCGAGGCCGTCGGCTACGACAACGTCGGCACGGTGGAGTTCCTGGTGCAGGACGAGGAGTTCTACTTCCTGGAGATGAACACCCGCGTGCAGGTCGAGCACCCGGTAACCGAGGAGGTCACGGGCGTAGACATAGTGCAGACCGGCGTCCGCATCTCCGCCGGCGAGCCGCTGCCCATAAGTCAGGAGGAGGTTGCCTGGCGCGGCCACGCCATCGAGGTGCGCGTCAACGCCGAAGACCCGGGCGTGGACTTCGCCCCGAGCCCCGGCGAGGTCACGGCCTACGAGGAGCCGGGCGGTCCCGGCGTGCGGGTGGACTCCTCGCTGCGCGGGCCGGGCCTCGTCCCGGAGTCCTACGACCCGCTGTTCGCCAAGCTCATCGTGCGCGGCGCCGACCGGGAGGACGCCCTGCGGCGGCTGCGGCGGGCGCTCGCGGAGTTCCGGGTGGAGGGGATCGCGACGACGCTGCCGTTCTTCCGGGCTCTCCTCGACGACGAGGTCTTTATCTCCGGCGACTACACGACGGGCTTCGTGCCGGAGCGGCTCGGGGGCATGACGTTCAAGCCGGGCCCTGGCGGCGAGCCCGGGGAGACCTCCGAGAAGAGCGCGCGGGAAGTCGAGGTCGAGGTCAACGGCCGGCTCTTCCGGGTGCGGGTGTACGCCGACGAGGCCGCGGAGGGGGAGCGGCCGCGGCGCCGAGGGGGCGGCACGCGGCGGGCGGCGGTCAGCGAGGGGGCCATCACCGCCCCGATGCAGGGCACGATCGTGAAGGTGCTCGTCGAGGAGGGGCAGGAGGTGGAGACGGACCAGCCCGTCTGCCTGCTGGAAGCGATGAAGATGGAGAGCGAGATCCGGGCGCGGAAAAACGGTGTCGTCTCGCAGGTCCACGTGCAGTCCGGTCAGGCCGTGCGCTCCGGCGAGCCCCTGATCACGCTGGAGTAACCCGTACCCCCGTGGCCGAACACGCCGGAGACTTCGAGTGGCGGGGCGAGGGCGAAGGAGCCGAAGTCGTGCTCTACGCCCCTACCGACGCTGCTTTCGGACGCGCCTTGTCCGCCGGCCGCCTGCCGGGCGCGCAGAGCCCGGTCTACGCCGCAGCCTCCGAGGCGGGCTTCGGCTGGTGCGCGGCGTCCACCTCGCACGCCGCCCCGGACCTGGTCTCGGTCCCGGCGCGCGGCCTGCTCCTCGTTGCCGAAACCTCCGCAGAAAACATTGGCCTGCCGTTCGCAGAGATACCCCGCCTCCTCGCCCGCAACCTCTCCGAGGTGAGCCCGCCGCGCCTCGGCGGGGCCGGTGTCCGTAACGTCTGCGAGGCGGGAGCCCGGGCAGCCGCCGAAGACGGTCTCATAGAGGAGGAGGACCTGGCGTTCTTCGAATCCGAACCGGAGTCCCCTGGGGCTGACGAGCCCGACGCCCTGGGCCGCCGGGCGCTCGCCGCCGGCGAGCGGGACTGGGGCCTGATGCCCGGCGAGGCGGGTGTCTACGTGGTGAAAGAGGTCTTCGACGCCGGGGAAGCCGAGAGGTTGGACCTCGGACCCGGGACGCTGGCGCTCGTCGTCGGGATCGGGGCGGGGGACCTCGGGCGGCTGGCGCTGGCCACCCACCGGGAGCGCATCCTGGCCCGCGTCCGGACCGGAGACTTCGGGGCCGGTGAGGACCTCCCGGGGGCCCCCTTCGACAGCGAGGAGGCTGCGGACCTCCTGGCGGCCGGCCGGGCGTCGGGCAACTTCGCCGATGGCAGGGCGGCCCTGGCTTTGTACGCCTTACGCCGGGCGCTGGAAGGTTTCGCCGGAAAGCTGCGGCCTCGGGCTGTCTGGTACGTCGGCGGGTTCGAGGAGCGTGAGGGCTTGCTGGTGCACCGCCGGGAGCTGGCGCGGGCCGAAGATGGCGCGGTGCTGGTATCGGGCGGGACCGTGGCGGTTGCGAAGGGCGCGATGCTGGGGAGCGCGCCGCCGTTCGGAGCGGAGGAGGTAGACGGCGTGTGGCCGTGGGAGGAGGTGGGCCTGCTGGGGAGGGTGGCAATTTTTCAGTTACTGCAAACTCGCGACTGAGTTTAATCTGAAGAACGTAAAGATTACGGGATTTTGTGTCTACGGGCTAGCGAGGGCAACAATGCTCCTACAAAATTGGGGCTAGGCTGGTCGAGATAACTTCACCACTACTTGTTTCTCACCGTACAAGTGGGTGAGGTGTTGTCAGAGAGTTTGGAGTCGTCGATTGACAAAGTTCTGTGTCTGCGAAGAATGAGGAATCTCATAGTAAAATTTGAGTTCTCTACAGCAAATGGTTGTTGGCTGTG
>SIRX01000041.1 GCA_004563715.1 Actinomycetota bacterium
CCTTCGAGCTGCGGGCCGGGGAGGTCGTCGGGATGGCGGGCATCGTCGGGGCGGGCAGAACGGAGCTGGCGGAGGCCATCTTCGGCTCCGTGCCGGCGGATTCGGGGGAGATCGTGGTCGGGGGGAAAGCCCTGAGGCCCGGAGACCCCCGGGAGACCAAGCGCCGGGGCATCGGCTTTATAACCGAGGACCGGCAGGGAGAGGGGATCGTGCCGCCGCTCTCGGTGGCCGAGAACCTGGGGCTGGCGGCTCTGGAAGAGAACTCCAGGGTAGGGCTCGTAAACCGGCGGCGGCAGCGGCAGCAGGCGGAGAGGATGATCGGGGACCTCAACGTGCGCACGCCGGGGACGGAGCAGGAGATAAGGTACCTCTCGGGCGGCAACCAGCAGAAGGTGGTGATCGGGAAGTGGCTGCTGGCCGAATCTCGGGTCCTGATCATGGACGAGCCCACCCGCGGCATTGACGTGGGGGCGAAGGTGGAGATCTACGAGCTGATAAACGAGCTGACCGCCGAAGGCGCGGGCATCCTGATGATCTCCAGCGAGCTTCCGGAGGTGCTGGGCATGAGCGACCGCATCCTGGTAATGAGCGGCGGGCGCATCACCGGCGAGCTTCCGGCGGAGGAGGCCACCCAGGAAGGCGTTATGGAGCTGGCGACGAAGCAGAAGGAGGCCGCCGTTGAGTAGCGTGTTGCAGAGGATAAGACCCGGTGAGCTGCTCGCCCGCGGCGGCCCGCTGGCCGGGCTCGTCCTTCTCGTGGCCGTAATGTCGTTCCTCTCGCCGGTCTTCTTTACCACCAACAACCTCTTCAACGTGGGGACCCAGATCGCGGTGATCGCCATCCTGGCTTTCGGCCAGACGTTCGTGATCGTCTCGGGCGGCATAGACCTCTCCGTCGGGAGCGTGCTGGGCCTCTCCGGTATCGTCTTCGGTTGGGCAACCGCCGTCGCCGGGTTTTCGCTGCCGGCCGCGCTGGCCCTGGGGCTCGGGGCGGGTGCCGCGGCGGGCCTCACGAACGGCCTGCTCATAACGCTCGGTAACCTGCCGCCGTTTATAGCGACGCTGGCGATGCTCAGCGCGGCGCGGGGGCTGGCGCTCGTGATCTCGGGCGGCCAGCCGCTCAACCCGATTCCGCCGGCCATCCAGACCTTGGGCGGCGGAGATATCTTCGGCGTCGTGCCGCTGCCCGTGGTGCTGATGCTGGTGATGTGGGCGATCACCATCGGCGTGCTGCGCAGCACCTATCCGGGCCGGTGCATGTACGCTATCGGGGGTAACGAGGAGGCGTCCCGCCTGTCGGGGATAAACGTTTTTAACCAGAAGCTCTTTATCTACACGCTCTCGGGCTTTTTCGCGGCCGTGGCCGGCATCCTGTATACGGCCCGCCTGGCCTCGGCCCAGCCGCAGGCGGGCTTTACCTTCGAGCTGGACGCCATCGCGGCCGTGGTCATCGGCGGCGCGAGCCTCTCGGGCGGGGTCGGCAGCGCCTCCGGGACCCTCGTCGGGGCGCTTATCCTGGGCGTGTTGCGCAACGGGCTGAACCTGCTGAACGTCTCGCCGTTCTGGCAGCAGGTGGTTATCGGGGCCGTCATCGCGCTGGCGGTGATGACCGACACCCTGCGCCGGCGGCGGAAAGGGTAGAACGCAAAACTATGGAAGGAGCAAACGTGCGGAAAAGGATCGCTTTCTTGCTGGCGGGGCTGCTCGCCCTGGCCTTTGTCCTGGCGGCCTGTGGAAACGGCGGCCAGGATGAAGAAGGGAACGGCGAAGAGGGAGACGGTGAAGGAGTTCGCCTGGCCCTCTCGGTCTCTACGCTGAGCAACCCGTTCTTCGTCACCCTGCGGGACGGCGCCCAGCAAGCGGCGGACGAGGCCGGGGCTGAACTACAGGTCTCCGACGCCCAGGATGACGCTTCCCAGCAACAGAACGACATCGAGAACTTCGTCACCCAGCAGTTCGACGCCATCCTGGTAAACCCGGTTGACTCCGAGGCGGTGGGGCCGGCGATCCAGCAGGCCAACCAGGCCGACATACCGGTGCTGGCGCTCGACCGGGGCGCCGAGGGCGGCGAGGTAGCGACCCTGATCGCCTCGGACAACGTCCAGGGTGGCGAGCTGGCCGGAGAAGAGCTTATCGAGCTCGTCGGCAGCGGGTCCGTGGCCCAGCTCGAAGGCATCCCGGGCACCAGCGCATCCCGCGACCGGGGTCAGGGCTTCCAGCAGGCGATCGAGAGCCAGGACGAGGTCGAGCTCGTCGCCAGCCAGGCCGCCGGCTTTGACCGGGGCCAGGGCCTGAACGTCACCCAGAACATCCTGCAGGCCAACCCGGACATAGGAGGCATCTTCGCCCAGAACGACGAGATGGCGCTCGGGGCCGTACAGGCGCTCGGAGACCGGGCTGGCGGCGACGTCAAGATCGTCGGTTTCGACGCCGTGGACGACGCCCTGCAAGCCATCCAGGACGGCCAGATGAACGCCACCATCGCCCAGCAGCCCGACCAGATCGGCTCTCTGGGCGTCGAGAACGGCATCAGCCTAATCGAGGGCGAGGACGTGCCGGAGGAGATTCCGGTCGAGGTCCAGCTCGTAACCGAGGAGAACGTCTCGGAGTTTATGGACGGTGAGGAAGAGACCAACGGTGGATGAGGTCTTTGTGGTGGGCTCGATCAACCAGGACTTCGTCCTGAAGGTCGAGCGCCGCCCGGAGCCGGGCGAGACGGTTACGGGTGCAGAGCTCTCCCTGCACAACGGCGGGAAAGGGGCTAACCAGGCCGCCGCCGCGGCCCTCCTGGGCGCGTCGGCGGCGATCCTGGGCCGCGTCGGGGCCGACGATCTGGGCGCGCCACTGCTCGAAGCCCTGGAGGAGAA
This sequence comes from Actinomycetota bacterium, assembly GCA_004563715.1. Lineage (GTDB taxonomy): Bacteria > Actinomycetota > Rubrobacteria > Rubrobacterales > Rubrobacteraceae > SIRX01. The sequence goes on from SIRX01000041.1 coordinate 2,868, forward strand.
GGGCGTGGACACGAACCCCGTGGAAGCGGTGGAGGACGAGTCCACCGGCGCCGCCTTTATAACCCTCACGCCCGACGGGGAGAACGCCATAACCGTCGCCCCCGGGGCCAACCGCCGCGTACGCCCGGCTGACGTGGACGCTGTTTCGGAGGCCATCCAGGCAGCCCGGGTCCTCGTCGCCCAGATGGAGGTCTCGCCGGAGACCGTGGCCCGGGCGGTCGAGATCGCCGCCGCCTGCGGGGTCCGGCCGCTGGTCAACCTCGCGCCCCCGATGGAGCTTTCAAAAGAAACCTTATCGGAGCTGGACCCGCTGGTGGTCAACGAGCACGAGGCGGCCTTCCTGCTGGGCGAGAAGGTGGAGGGCGTCGAGGGCGCGCTCTCCGCCGCCCCCGAGCTGCTGGCCCTCGGGCCGCGCGCGGTCGTGGTCACGCTGGGCAAAGCCGGCGCGGTCTACGCGGACGGTAAAGACACGGACCACGTCCCATCTCCCGAGGTGGAGGTGGTGGACACCACCGGCGCCGGCGACGCCTTCGTCGGCGCCCTGGCCGTGAGGCTGGCCCGGGGCGGTTCGCTGGAAAACGCCGTCTCCTACGCGGTCCGGGCCGGCGCGGCGGCGGTCACGCGGGAGGGCGCCCAGGGCGCCCTCCCCACGCCGGAGACGGTGGAGGCGCTGTGAAAAAGGGCGGCATTATAAACTCGTTGCTCGCCGGCTCGCTGGCGCGGCTCGGGCACACCGACCGGCTCGTGGTCTGTGACGCCGGGCTGCCCGTTCCTCCGGGGCCGGAGGTTGTGGATCTGGCCTTCCGCTTCGGGGTTCCCTCCTTTGAGGCGGTGCTCTCCGGTCTGCTCGATGAGCTTGTCGTGGAGGGCGCCACCGCCGCCGAGGAGGTCCGAAGCCGGAACCCCGGGGTTCACGAGCTTCTCGTCTCCCGTTTTCCGGAGCTGGAGCTCGTGTCCCACGGGGAGCTGAAGCGCGAGGTCGCCGCCGCCCGGCTCGTGGTCCGCACCGGCGAGGCCACGCCGTTCGCGAACGTCATACTACGCTGCGGGGTGCCCTTCTGACGGGCGGCCACGGTTTCGGCTCAGCCCTGGCGGGTGGCGGTGGCGAAAAAAACGGGGCCGTGGTTCAAGAGAGGGTCCGGGGCCAGCCCGGCGCCGGTGAGTAGCTCCTGCAGCTCCTCGGGCGCGAAAAACTGTACGCCGCCGGTAGAGAGGAACTTCTGGGAGTAGCCGCCCCAGGTGCTCTCGGCTTCGAGTATGCCCATGATCGCCACGCGTCCCCCGGGGCGCAGGACGCGGCAGGCTTCGGAGAGGGCGCGGGCCGGGTCGCCCAGCTCGTTCAGGGTGCCGCCGCAAACGATCCCGTCAAAGGCGAAATCGGCGAAGGGCAGGTCATGTGCGTCGGCCCGGACAAAAGAGGGCCGGGCGCGGACCCGGCGGGCGCGGCGGGCGGCCTCCTTCAGCATCCCGGGCGCGATGTCCAGCCCGACCATCTCCCCGTCTTCCCCGAGCCGGTTGGCCATGTGGCGAGTGTAGAGGCCGGCCGAGCAACCGAGGTCCAGGAAAACGCCGCCCTCGTCCAGGCGCACCAGGCTGGCCATGAGCCGGATCTCCCGCTCGTTCGTAAACTTCTCCCCGGTGAGCAGCGACAGGGAGTTGATCCGCCACAGCGGCTCGTAGAGCCGCCCGGCGCCGGGGAGGAAGTTGCTCAGGTTGGCTATGTTGTCTGCGCCGAGGCCGCCCATCGCGTCCAGGTAGCCATTCTTCACGGCGTAGGTCTTCCCGGTGGCTGGAGAGCGGACCTTGCCGCGCCGGATCATGCCGTTCTCTTCCGTTCCCTGGAAGAACGCGAAACCCCGATCGTCTTTGGGATCGTCTCGCATCAGGGAGAGCAGGTCTTTTTTGAACATCTAGCTCCCAGCCTTCCCGGCAGACCGGACTCCTGCGGTCCGCGCGTCCCGCGCGGCTGGGCGCCGGATCATTTCTCTCTCCGCCGGCGGTTGCGCCGGTTCTGCAGCGGACGCAAGCGGGCGTCGAAGCCCCGAACGGAGTCCACGAAGGCGCCGGTGTCCCCGGAGGTCGGGGCCGGCCTGAGCCCGGGGTAGCCACCCTCGTGGTAGACGAGCGGTCCCTTGCGTGAGTCGCCCATAAGCACCGCCACGACCCGGCCTAGAAACAGGTCGTGATCCCCGCCGGGGTAGACGTGCTCCAGCTCGCACTCTACGACGGCGAGCGAACCTGCGGCGAGCGGCGCGCCCGTTGTGCCGTACCCCCCGCCCAGTGAACGGACCGCCGGAAGCCCGCTGGAGCGTTCCGGCGAGGCGAAGAGCCTGCTGAGCCCTTCCTGGTCGTCGGCCAGGATGCTCACGGCGAAGTAGCCCTCATCCTTGATGCGGGGGTTCAGGCGGGCGTCGCGGTGGACGCTCACCATAAAGAGCGGCGGGTCGAGGGAGACCGAGATCACCGCGTTCGCCGTCATGCCCTCGGCCTTTTTCCCGCTGCCGGAGGTCACCACGGTAACCCCGGTCGGAAAGAGCCGCATGGCGCTTCTCAGGCCCTCGGCGTCGGCGGGCCGGGACTCCCAGCCGTGTTCTTCTCGCCGCCCCGCGTCTCGCGGCCTGTCAGCCGGCATACCGTGCGCCTCCCGTATCGTCAGGCTCTCCGAACGGCTTGAGGCTACTATGCACGGTTCTCTTCCACAAGGCGGCCGTTGGCGCGAAGCTCCTCCGGCCACCAGCGTTCCACCGTCGCCTTATCAGCGCCGTACCAGCGTCCGAGGTGCCGGTTGTGGTACACGCCCTCGAGCACGAGGTGCTCCGCACCGGGCAGCTTCGCCGCCTCTACCGGCACCGCCCCGTCGCCCGGGCCGCGGCCGTCCTCGACAAACCGCTCGTAGCGCCGGCGGGTTCTGGGAGAGGACGAGCCGTCAGACGCGCTGCCCGCTACCGAGAGGTACTCCAGGCCGGATTTCCGGTGGAGCGCGCCGGGAAAGAGCTCGTTTACCCGGTGGACCGGGGCGAGGTGCTTATGGTCCGCGACCGCGTGCGGGCTGCCGAGCGTGATCAGGCGCGACACGTACCGGTGGCCGGAGAAGCGGCGGCCGCCGTAGGGCGGGTCCCCGCCGAGGTAGATGCGGCACGCCACGCCGCCCGCCGAGTGTCCGACGAGCACCGCCCTGTCGGCCGGGCTCTCCAGCAGCGCCCGGTCTACCGTGTTCGCGATCTCGAACACCAGTTGCCCGAAGCCCCGGAAGTAGCCCGAGACCCAGTCCAGCGGCGTCAGCGGCACGACGTGTACCTCGGAGCCGGAGGCCACACGCAAGACGCTGGCGAGCTCCCTGTAGGAGCTCGCCAGCGCCGTGAAACCACCGACGACTATAATGGGCCCGGACGCCATACCCCAGAGTATATTAGAGTCGAGGGCGATCGCGGGGCAAAGGTGAGAGGCGCGGGTTTTCGGTTAT
>SIRX01000042.1 GCA_004563715.1 Actinomycetota bacterium
CGCTGCATGCTTATTACAATCTAACATCTCATCGGTGTGGGTCAAGGCGGAGGCCCTGGGCCAGGAAAGACCACACGAGGAGCCCTCCCTGAACGGTTTTGATCATGCAAACAGAGCAAATCTGGTCATGCCGCTCCGCCTCGCCTCCGATATCTTTACCTCGAAAGCAGAGGAGGCGGAGATCACTTCTCGAACCGCGACGAAGAGCGAAGGGTGGGGCTGGCGCCTGTGGCCGAGATGGGTGCCGGCGAACGCCGCGGGTGAGACGGTCGGCCTGGGCACGACCGCACTCCTCGCCGCCTACGCCCTGTCCACCGACGCCCCGGACCTGCCAACCATCTTGGCGATGGCCGCCGTCGTGATTGTGGCCGGCGCGGTTATCGAGGGAACGGCGGTCGGCACGGCGCAGTGGCTGGTGCTGCGCGAACCGCTAGCGGCCCTGCCCTGGCGGGCGTGGACGCTGACGACCGCCGCCGGGGCCTTTGTCGCCTGGACGCTGGGCATGGTCCCCAGTACCCTGGCGAACATCGGCGCTGACGCGGGCGGGGCACCGCCCGCTGAAATGGGCTCCACAGCCACCTACGGCCTGGCCTTCGTGATGGGCTTTCTGCTGGGACCGGTGCTGGGCTTCCCGCAGTGGCTGGTGCTCCGCCGGTACGTGCGGCGGGCCGGATGGTGGGTCTTCGCGAACGCCGTGGCCTGGGCGCCCGTGATGGCCGTGGTCTTTGCCGGCGCGGGCTCCGTGCCGCCCGGCGGTGGCGGGCCGGTTTTGGTGCTGGTCCTGCTCTCCACCTGGCGGCTGCGGGAGCCGTGGTTGGGGCGGTACACGGGCTTTTCCTGGTGTGGCTTCTGCGCCAGCGCTACGAGCCGGCCTGATCGGGCACCACCACGGCGGCGCCCCGGACCTCACCTCGGCGCAGCGTGTCGAGGGCTTCGTTGGCTCTCTCCAGCGGGAAGGTCACGACCTCTGTGCGGACCGGCACCTGAGGGGCCAGAGCCAGAAACTCCTCGCCGTCCCGGCGCGTCAGGTTGGCGACGGACCGCACGGCACGCTCGCCCCAGAGGATCTCGTACGGAAAGGCCGGGATGTCGCTCATGTGGATGCCGGCGCACACCACCAAGCCGCCCTTCGCCACGGCCCGCAACGCCGCCGGCACCAGGGCGCCCACGGGCGCGAAGATGATGGCCGCGTCCAGCTCCTCGGGGGGCGGACCGTCCGAACCGCCGGCCCACACGGCACCCAGCTCCCGCGCGAACCGCTGGGTCTCTGTATCACCGGGGCTGGTAAAGGCGAAGACCTCCCTCCCCTGGTGGACGGCGACCTGGGCGATGATGTGGGCGGCGGCCCCGAAGCCGTAGAGACCGAGACGTTCAGCATCCTCGGCCATGCGCAGGGAACGGTAGCCGATCAGGCCCGCGCACAGTAGCGGCGCGGCCTGTAGGTCCGGGTAGCCACCCGGTACGGGAAAGCAGAACCGGTGGTCCGCGACCGCGTACTCCGCGTAGCCGCCGTCCAGGTCGTAGCCGGTAAAGCGCGCGTTGTCGCACAGGTTCTCCCGGCCGCTTTTACAGTAGCGGCAGGCGTCGTCGGTCCAGCCGAGCCAGGGCACACCCACCCGGTCGCCCGCGGCGAATCGCTCGACGTGTTCCCCCGTCGCTTCCACGACGCCGACGACCTGGTGGCCCGGTATCAGGGGCGAGCGGTGTTCCGGCAACTCCCCGTCCACGATGTGCAGGTCCGTGCGGCACACACCACACGCCCGCACCCGCAGCAGGACCTGATCCGGGCCCGGCTCCGGCTCCGGCACCTCCCCGGCGCGCAGACGCCCGCCGGGGGCGTCCAGGATCATGGCCCGCACGTCTCTATCCACCCTCCAGGCCCGAGAGGACGTAGAGGGTCCAGGCCCGGATCACCGCGTCGAAATCCCGGTCTTCCGCGGCTTCGACCCGGCACTCGGCGTGGCGCTTCGCCAGGTACGACAGGCTCGTGGGGCTCGCAGCCAGTATCCTCGCGCACCCCTCTATCTCCAGCCGGGCCACGTACTCGGCCAGCTGGTGCTCGCCCCGAAACCTCTCGTGCGCCGCCCGCAGGTGACGACCGATCAGGCCCTCATCCGCCTTGCGTTCCGCCATGTTCATCCCTCCGTTCGCCTTCTACAGAAAATATATCCGGGCTGAACCCGTTCATCTTGAGCAAGACAGCCCAACGAACTGACCAGTTTTGATCAGGAACAAGATCAAACCCTTACGAGCGGCGTGCATGCTGTGCTACGATCTCTCTTTCGCGCCATCTGACGCAAGAGGAGACACCATTTCTATGGACCAACGGCAAGATGAACAAAAAGTCCTCATAACCGGCGGCGCCGGTTTTCTGGGGATCAACCTGATCCGCAACCTCCGGGCCCGGGGCTACGAGTGCACCTCCCTGGACGTCGAGGAGTTCGACTACCCGGAGAAAGACCGGGTGGAGACGATAAAGGGCGACATCCGGGACAAAGCCCTCCTGGACGAGGCGATGCGGGGCGTGGACTTCGTCGTCCACACCGCCGCCGCCCTACCGCTCTACTCGCCGGAGGACATCTACACCACGGACGTGGAGGGGACCCGCAACGTCCTGGACGCCGCCCTCCGTAATGGCGTAGAGCGCGTCGTCCACGTCTCCTCCACGGCGGTCTACGGCATACCGGACCACCATCCCCTCTACGAGACGGACAAGCTGGAGGGGGTCGGCCCCTACGGGCAGGCCAAGATACAGGCCGAGATGATCTGCCTGGAGTACCGGGCCAAGGGGCTCGTCACGCCCATCATCCGGCCCAAATCTTTTGTCGGGCCCGAAAGGCTCGGGGTCTTTGCCCTACTCTACGACTGGGCCTACGAGGGACACAATTTCCCCATGATCGGGAGCGGCAACAACCGCTACCAGCTTCTGGACGTGGAAGACCTCTGCGACGCTATCGTCCTGACCCTGGAGCTCCTGGAGGAGAAGGTCAACGATACCTTCAACATCGGCGCCCGCGAGTTCACCACGATGAAGGGGGACTACCAGACCGTCCTCGACTACGCTGGGCACGGCAAGAAAGTAGTGGGGTTCCCGGCGGCCCCGGCGATCTGGGGCCTCAGGATTCTGGACCGGCTCGGGGTCTCCCCCCTCTACAAGTGGGTCTACGAGACGGCCTCCAAAGACTCCTTCGTCTCCATCGAGAAGGCCGAGAAGGAGCTCGGCTACGATCCTAAATACTCGAACAAAGAGGCACTGCTGCGCAACTTCCGC
>SIRX01000043.1 GCA_004563715.1 Actinomycetota bacterium
TGGGGCTCACCTGGTGGCGTTGGTCAGAGCCGGAGCAAGGTTCGTAAACGGAGGGCTGGTAGAAGGAGATGAGGAGAAGGTAGCCGCGTGATCACGGAGTCTGATCCACAACTCTTGACGATACCTCCAGCGCGGACAGGAAAGTGATGTTTACGACCGCAGCCAGGAGCTTCAGCAACGCCGCGAGGATCAGGACGTAGGAAGCGATGTAAGCTACGTCGTGAAAGACGAGCGTGGCGGACTCACCGGCTCGGAAGAACCAGAATCCGCTCCAGGCCAGGTCTCTCGCGAACCTGAGGAGCAAGCCTCCCCAAAGCGCCGCCCAGAACGTCCGTATGCCCTTGCCTGTGTTCAGCGTGGCGCCCATCGCGGCGAGCAGCGAGAAAGCCGCGGCTGTGCTGTAGGTGCCGAGTGCGACGGCGCTCCTTGCTGGAGCATCGGCTGGGAGGAGTGCAAAGAGCAATACGGCGAGCGCCCAGCAGACTACCACGAGCGCGTAGATTACGCGGCGAACCTCACGCACCCTATGCGAGAACTTCTCAAACAACACCAAGCAGGTCCCCCGTGCGAGGCAGCGTATAGCCTGCCAAAATCATGATAACAGGTTGTAGAGCCTGTCGAACGGCTGATCCAGAGCGTAGGTTGAGCAAAGCACCGTGCTATAATCCGCGCGGTTTCTGCCGTTCAATAACAGCGAGGTTTCTATCTATCTTGAGTAAGCCTTTTTCCAGCAAAGCGTGGGTCTTTTTCGTGGTCGTCGCCCTTCTGGCCTTTGCGGGCTGCTCGCCGGCGGAGCCGGCAGACAGCGTGGAGTCTGGGGCGCGGAAGGTCGTCACGTTCGAAGGGGGCGAGGTTACCGAGGGCGAGGTGCAGGAGGCGATAGGCCAGTTCGCCCAGCAGAGCGGGGCGGGTGAGATCCCGCCGGGCTCCCCGCAGTACGAGGCGGCGGTGCAGCAGGTCATGCCGCAGCTCGTGGGGATCGAGATAGCCCGCGTCTACGCCGACGAGAACGACATCACCGTCTCCCAGGGCGATGTGGACCAGGAGATCGAGACGATTAAGGACCAGATCTCCGAGCAGGCCGAGGCTGCGGGCGAGGACATCGGCCGGGAAGAGGCTTTCCAGACGGCCCTGGACCAGGCCGGGTTTACCGAGGAGCAGCTCCGGCAGGACATCCGGGAGCAGTTGCCGGTGCAGAAGGTCCAGGAGGAAGTCGTTGAAAACGCCGAGCCGACGGACGAAGAGATCCAGGCCTTCTACGACGAGAACCGGGAGCTTCAGTTCAGCACCCCCGAGCAGCGCTGCATAAGCCACATCCTGTTCAACGCGGACCAGGAGCAGCGGGCGGAGGACGTAAAAGAGGAGCTAGAGGACGACGGGGACTTCGCCGAGCTGGCGGAAGAGTTCTCACAGGACCCCGGCAGCCGGGAACAGGGAGGCGAACTGGGTTGTCAGGGGAGAGGGGCTTTCGTGCCCGAGTTCGAGGACGCCGCGTTCGAAGCGGAGGAGGGCGAGATCGTCGGGCCGGTCGAGACCGAGTTCGGCTACCACGTTATAGAGGTCACCGAGATCCAGCCCGAGAGCACCGCGCCGTTGGACGAGGTACGGCCCCAGATAAGGCAGCAGCTCGCTCAGGAGCAGCAGATCGAGGAGTTCGAGGGGTGGCTCGAAGACCAGAGAGAGCAGCGCGACGTGCAGTATCTCCCCGGCTACGACCCCGACCAGGCCACCCCCGAGGCGGCGGAGCCCGGCGAGGTCGAGCCCGAAGTCGCCCCGGAGCAGCCGGAAGAAGAACAGCCGGAAGAAGAGTAACGAGGAACCTTTCCGGCCGAGGCGTTCTCCGGTGTGGCGTGGCGGCGTTCAAGCGCGTAGAGTTACGGGTATAGCCCTGTTCTAAACGCTAAAAGGGAGGACAACTGCTGATGACGGAGATCGTCGCGGTCCACGGGCGGGAAATCTTGGATTCCAGGGGCAACCCCACCGTGGAGGTGGAGCTTGCCACCCGCAGCGGGTTTGTGGGACGGGCATCGGTGCCGTCCGGGGCTTCTACGGGACAGAACGAGGCCGTGGAGCTTCGGGATGGGGAGGACGGCCGTTACGGCGGCAAGGGCACCAGCACCGCCGCCAACAACGTAGACACGGAGCTGGCGGAGGTCGTTCTCGGGATGGACGTCACCGACCAGCGCAGCCTGGACCTCGCCATGATCGGGGCCGACGGCACGGACAACAAGGGCCGTATCGGGGCGAACGCCATGCTCGGGGTCTCCCTGGCAGCGGCGAAGGCCGCGGCTGAGGCCGCGGCGCTCCCGCTCTACCGCTACCTGGGCGGGGCCGGGGCGCACACGCTGCCGGTGCCCTGCGCGAACATCCTCAACGGCGGCGAGCACGCCGCCAACAACGTGGACTTCCAGGAGTTCATGATCGTGCCCGTGGGCTTCGAGGCCTACTCCGACGCGCTGCGCTCGGTGGCGGAGATCTACCAGGTCCTCAAGAAGCTGCTCGGTGAGAAGGGCCTCTCGGGGGGCATCGGGGACGAGGGCGGTTTCGCGCCGGACCTGGAGAGCAACGGGGCTGCGCTGGACCTGATCTCCGAGGCGGTCGAGCGCAGCGGGTACTCCCTGGGGGACCAGATCTGCTTTGCCCTCGACCCGGCCGCCTCGGAGTTCTACAAGGACGGCACTTACGAGCTCGCGGGCGAGGGCAAGAGCCTGAGCGCCGAGGAGATGGTAGACTACTACGTCCGGCTCTCCGACCAGCACCCCATAATCTCCATCGAGGACGGCCTCGACGAGGACGACTGGGACGGGTGGGCCGTGCTGACCGAGAAGCTCGGCCAGCGGCTGCAGCTCGTCGGGGACGACCTGTTCGTGACGAACCCCAAAATCCTCGCCCGCGGTATCGACGAGGGGATTGGCAACTCCATACTCATCAAGGTGAACCAGATCGGCACGCTCAGCGAGACGTTCGAGACGATGGAGCTGGCCCACAAGAGCGGCTACACGGCGATGGTCAGCCATCGCAGCGGCGAGACGGAGGACACCACCATCTCGGACCTCGCGGTTGCGGTGAACGCCGGGCAAATAAAGACCGGTGCCCCGGCGCGCGGCGAGCGGGTCGCCAAGTACAATCAGCTTCTCCGGATCGAGGAGGCCCTGGGCGACGCCGCCAGCTACCCCGGCAAGGCCGCCTTCAACCCGCGCGAGGGGAGGTAGCCCGGTGCGGAGAAGGACCAAGATAGTTGCCACCCTGGGGCCGGCCACCTCTTCCGAGAAGGCCATCGGGGAGCTCGTCGAGAACGGGGTGGACGTCACCCGGCTGAACTTCAGCCACGGGGAGCACTCGATCCACGAGAAGAACGCCCGCACCGTCCGGGAGGCGGCGAAAAAGCATGGCCGCAACGTCGCCATCTTGCAAGACATACAGGGGCCGAAGATCAGGACCGGCTACGTGGCCGACGGTACGGAGCTCGTCGAGGGCCACGAGGTAGTCCTGGTTCCGGGAGACTTCGAGGGAGACGCGAACCAGCTCTCGACCTCCTACGAGCAACTCGCCCAGGACGTGGAGCCCGGACACCGGCTCCTTATAGACGACGGGCTGCTCGGGCTCAAGGTAGAGCGTATCGAGGGTCAAGAGGTCGTCTGCCGGGTGATCGAGGGCGGCGAGGTCTCCTCGCACAAGGGCCTGAACTTCCCGGACACCTCGCTCTCCATAAAGGGGCTCACCCCCAAGGACCTCGAGGACCTGGAGTTCGGCGTGCGGGAGCTGAAGCCGGACTGGATCGCCGCCTCCTTCGTGCGCAGCGGGGACGAGGTGCGGGAGATCAAGGAGCGCATAGAGGAGTTCGGCGGCGAGGTCCCGGTCATCTCCAAGATCGAGAAGCACGAGGCCATAGAGGACATCGAGGACATCATAGCCGCCTCGGACGGCATCATGGTGGCGCGGGGAGACCTGGCGGTCGAGCTCTCCAACGAGCGGGTGCCGATCGAGCAGAAGCGAATGGTGGCCCGCTGCCGCCGGCTGGGCAAGCCGGTCATCGTCGCCACCCAGATGCTCGACTCCATGATGCGCAACCCCCGCCCGACCCGCGCCGAGGTCTCCGACGTGGCGAACGCCATCTTCGACCGGACCGACGCGGTGATGCTCTCCGGGGAGACCGCGGTCGGGCGCTACCCGCTGGGCAGCGTACAGGAGATGGACCGCATCTGCCGGGCCGCCGAGGGAGCCATCAACTACGGGCGGGACATAAGCGCTTCGGCCTCCTGGGGCCGGGGTGACCGCTACGACGCCCTCACCCACGCCGCCTGCGAGCTGGCCGAGGTCCTGGAGGTGGAGGCCATACTGACTTCCACCCAGAGTGGTCTCTCGTGCATCCGGTTGGCGCGTTTCCGGCCGCCGAACAAGATCCTGGCCGTGAGCCCCGTCGAGGAAACCGTGAGCCGGCTGGCCCTGATCTGGGGCGTCATCGCGATCCCCGGAGAGCAGGCCGGTACGCTCGAGGAGCGTTTCAGCGCGGCGATCGAAGCCGCTCAGAACGCCGGCGAGCTGGGGCCGGGGGATCAGGCCATCCTTACCGGCGGCACTACCGGCTCAACGCCCGGATCGACGAACTTGCTACAGGTGTATACGGTGGACGACGATCGTTGAGGTTCTCCCGGCCGCTGCAGGTGGTGGTCTACGCGGCTTTTATAGGGGTGCTGCTGGCTTCTTACGTGGCACCCCTGCAACAGATCCTGGAGTGGAGGACCGAGATACCCGCTCTCCAGGAGGAGATCCGCGAGGTTCGAGCTTACAACGCCGAACAACGCCGGACTATCGAAGAGCTGAATACCCCGGAAGGCATAGAACGTGCCGCCCGGGAGCATTACGGCATGATCCGGCCCGGCGACAAGGTCTACATAGTCCCCGGCGACCGTGAACGACCGTGAGGCCGTAACCCGCCAGCTGGGGCGTGATCCCCGGCCCTTTCGCGTCGCTGCCCGTTGCCCGTTCGGCCTCCCGAGCGTTATCGAGAACGAGGCGGCGCGGGATATGCCGACCCGGTTCTGGATCACCTGCCCCCGCCTGGATGCCGCCATCGCCCGGGTAGAGTCCACCGGCGGCGTCCGCGACGCCCAGCGGGCGGTCGGGGAGGAGGCCGTACAAGGGGTCCACGAAGAGCATCTCTCCCGCTACGGCACGCGGGTGGCCGGTGTGCGGGACGGCGGCTACGTAAAGTGCCTGCACGCTTTCACCGCCCTGCACCTGTCCGGCGAGCTGCCAAACTCCGTAGCCGAGTGGACCCTGGGACGCCTGGACAACCCCTACCCCCCAGAAGGTTGTTGCTCGCTGTAGGACGAACCTGGTTGCCGGGTGTCCAGGCCAGGCAAGCGCCTCGACGGACGGACAACGTCGGAGGCCCTCGGGGAACCTCAGCCAACGATTACACCAGGGTAGACGTTGTTCCTCGATCTCCTTATCACGGTACTATAGGGTAGTGAGGTGCGAGATAGTGCGCGGGGGCGTAGCCCAATCGGCAGAGGCAGAGGACTTAAAATCCTTACAGTGTGGGTTCGAATCCCACCGCCCCTACTGAGAAAAAGAGCTGCCGGCTACAGCGCCGGGGTCTTTCGACACCACGCCGGATACCGCGAGAGAGTGGCCCAGGTTTATGTGTATGCCCCGTGAGAGCAGGGTCGTGGCGCACGTATGCCGGAGATCGTGAAAGCGGGTCGTCTCCGGGAGCCCGGCCTGCTGCGAGAGCTTTCTAGATCCCTCCAAAAGCTGGTAGGGGGACGTGGGAGCGTCAGACCATCCAAACCGGCTCCTGCCTCCACGCCCGGCCGAAAGAGCCGGGCCTCTGAATACCGTTGGGTTCCCGGCCCTCTCGTCGTGTCCGGAACTGGAACGTTTGACCGAGATCCCTGAAGGGGATGAACATTACGAAGCTGGCCGATAACAGAGAGGTGCTACCCGAATGAACGAGGAAGAGCGAAACGCGCCCGCGGAGGGCTCCGAGGAGCAAAGCGCCGGACAGGGCCACCGGAAAGAACAGGCCGCGAAGGATCTGGAGGATAGCTCTCTATCCGGAGGCGCTCCCGAGCCGGTAGACTCCAAGCAGGAGAGCGCGGACCGCGGTGAGAGCCGGGAGGAAGAGGAGAAAGGTCTCCTGGACAAGGTTAAGGACAAGCTCAAGGGCGAGTAACGCCTTTGGGTGCCCGGCGGCGCGGGCACGCGGACCCGGTTTTGAGCTTCGTTTCAGGTGGCGGGCTTCGCGCCACGGTCTACTTCCCTTCCAACCGGGCAACCGCCGGCGCGTCCTGGCAGGGACTGCGGCCCCCGCGCAAGGTAGTGCTCATGTCGTCGTTTGTTCTTCGTCACTATCGAAAGTGTCCTGCATCGTCTCCCGGTACATGGCCGCGAGCCCCGGCCCGGGCGAGCCCCGCAACCGGGCATCCCCTGTTCGCCACAGCTCGCAGGAGTAAGCCCTCCACCAGGCCAGATAGAGCTCTGTTGCCGATAACTGCCAACGCCAGTAGCTCAGCACAAGGCTGACCGCGTTCACGGGGATCACACACCCTCCTCTCTGCCGCTGCCGGCTTTGTTCTCGCCCTGCACTATTCCCGCCGCTACGTCCTGCGGGTAGAGCCGCCCAGAGCCGGGGCGGCGCCAGTAAGTGTAGCCCTCGACCTCCGTGGGCTCCCAACCGCCCTCCCGGAGCATCCGTACCTCCTCGTGGTGGAGCAGTTGCAAAACCGCATCTTCTACGCGCACTTCGCCGGTATGCGGGTCGCGCCAGAAGCGCTTGCCGCTCTTCTTGTACACTACCTCCCAGCCGGCCGCCTTCAGGCGTCTCTCGTTACGCACGTCGCCGCGGCGATATTTGGCCATGCTGCACCTTCCCCGGTCATCTCCTTCACGGGCCCATTACAGACCTTGTGTATGCCCGGATCAAGCCCATGGTGGCACATACCCGTTCGCGGGTGGTGCAGGTAGCGCAGGATGTTGGGCTTGTAATGCTGGAGCAACTCCCTAGATCGGGCGCCAACTCACCGCGTACAGTCAGGCCGGGTTTTGCGGCAAGGCTCTCGTCCCGGCTCTTGCAGGTTTCGAGAGGTGCCAGCAGCCGGGTCACAGTACCTCCTCCAGCTCGTCTTGAAACCCGTCCGACACGTTCGACAGGCGGCTGCCTCTGTCTGCAATCGCTCTACCTGTTCCACCTACAGGATTTTCGCTGTCGGGATCTATTCCGGCACGCTGGTTCGTGTGTCCAACGCTCCTGGCCGTCGGCTACCAGGCCGAGCCCGCCCTCCGCTTCGCGCGGGGTCTTTACGCTCCGGGCGGGGTGGGTTTCGCGCCCGGCGGTCTCCTGCGGGTTTGATCCCCGGCGCGTAAGCTAATAGCATAGGTGGTGAGATGAGGGTTAACGGGAGGGTGCTAGATGGGCCGTCGTTACATTGTTTTGTCTTGCGTTTTGCTGGTGGCTTTCGCGGTCGGGGGTAGCGCCCGGGTGTTCTGGGAGCACCTGCCGCAGGCCGACGCCCAGCAGGAAGACTGCGAAATCGTGGACATGTTCAACGGAGAAAGCGCCACTACCACGCAACCTTTCGAGGTTGTCAGCGACGACTGGCGCGTTTTCTACAACTTCGAGGGTGGCCCGGATGGCTCTGGTCCGTCCGAAATTTTAGTCTATAGCGCTGACAACGACCAGCTGGTGCAGACCATCCCCGCAGATCAGCCAGGCGGTGACACCGCTTTTGTAAACGCGGGAGCGGGCCGCTACTACCTTGAGGTTGGCGCTATCGACGCCCGGTGGGACATAACGGTCGAAGATTGCGGAGAGGCCGCGCCGCCGGAGACGGGCAGCCAGCCTCAAACAGACGCCGTCGGGGAGAACAGCTTCGTAGAATCGGCTCCTGTATCACCGGCCCCACAACGAGACCCGGGCCGCGGGGAGTTGCTCCGGGCCGGGGGACCGTCGGAGCCGCCGTATCCCGTGACGATGGACGGAAAATGTCCCGAGCAGTTCCCGGTCCTGCGGGCCGACGGTTGCTACCCTTCCCGCTGACGGCGTTCGCAGGCCCAGGTCCAGGAAAGGCCGGCTGCAGTAGGGCGGGCCGGCTTACTGCTGGGCCAGACGGCGTATGATGCCGGAAGCGATCATGACCGCTACCACCCTCGCGGTGGCGTGGAGCAGCGCCTCCGACGCGTCGTCCCGGTAGCTTCTTTTGGAGGGAACGCGGTTCCGGATAGATTTCTTTATGGGGATCAGCAGTCCCCAGAATATCGCCAGGGTCAGGATGTTCAGCAACTTTGTCTGCGTGTCGTCGCTCATGTGCGCTCCTCCAGGCTCGCAGATCGAAACGGTAGTTTCATACCCTCCGGCGAATACGCGAAAACGGGGTTGGGAACCTCTCGCCGGCCGTTGCCCATGATACCGGCTTTTTAAGCTCCGGACCTGGCGGGTAAAGGTCCGGGCAGGCGATCATAGACCACGGGAAGGAGCGAGATGGCTTTTAGCGTGATGGTGTGGCTGGTCAACCCGGGGGAGTACCCTCAACAGGAGGCCGAAGAAGAGTGGGCCTCTGCTGGCCGGGACGTGGCGCCCGGGGCCGCGACGGGGGCGAACACGGGGCGTGCTCTTCCGAGGCTGGTATACGGGGTGTATGAGACCCGGGAAGACGCCGAGCAGGCGTTGTACGAGATCTCCAATACCCTCCAGGGAAACGCCCCGCTGAGGATATCTACGAAGTCCGGAAGGGTGTGGCTCGTGCCCGCGAGCAGGGTGCACTACGTGGTTTGCGAGGAAGTCGAGCGGCCCGTCGACTGACAACCCGGCCGGTTCCGGGGCGGCCTCCCTGTCGGCCCGCCGGGTTGCTGGTACTCTAGCCGGGGTTGGCCGTTCGACAAGGAGGCTTTGTGCGTTCGAAAAAGGTTTCCGGGGTGCTCTTGCTGGCTTCTTTTGTTCTGCTCCTGGCCCTGGCCGCAGGTTGTGGCGGCGAAGAAGGCGCGCCGGAGCAGACGGCGGGCCAGGACGACGGTGATACCGCTGCCGAGACCGACCAGCAGCAGGACGCGGCCGGAGAGCAAGCAACGCAGGCCGAAGAAACCGCCGCGGAGAGCGATGATCAGACAAGCGTAAAGATAGCCCTCGGCACCATCCAATCTGTAGACCCCGCAACCCGAAACCTGGAGCTAGACCAGGTCGAGGGAGGTCTGATCTCCTTCAGGCTCTTGCCGGAGGTTCGGGTCATCGTCGATGAGCAGGCGGGGGGGCCGGCGGACCTGCGAGTGGGCCAGCAGGCGCAGGTCCGGTACGTGGTGAGGGACGACTCGAACCAGGCGCAGAGCGTGCGAGCCTTTAGCAACGGAGAGTAACGCGGCGAAAACTTTCTAGCTGGCGGGAGGCGGGCCCGAGTCCTCATCGCCCGGGTCCTCGCCGGGGCCTTGTGGCTCGTCGGCCTCTTTTCTGCCGGGGAGTTGCTCGCGCAGGTCCCGCCAGATGTCCCGGCCCACCCGGATGAACACGTAGGCTGCCGCCACGGCTGCGAACAGCAGGATCACCGTTTCGAGGTTCACCGGGGATTCGAGAGAAAAGTATCCCAGCAACAAGAGTAGCACCCCGACCGCTACGAGCACGGCCGAGACAGCCAGCGTGCCGAGCCTCAGAAAGATGTTGCGGCAACCGGCTCTCATCCTGCTGGTTCCCTCCCCGCTGATGACCCGGTGGAGAACACGCGGTCCCCGAAGCCCGGGCACGCCGGGGGCCTACTCCGGACCTCCGTCTGCCGCAACACGATGTCGTACGTCGGCGTCAAGGCTCCAATCTTACTCCAAGACAGCGAGATGGAAACAGCGTGCGTGAGAGAAAGCCCCGGCGTGTTGTGCAATGGCTGGAGGGGGACTCCAACGAGATTACCGGGGCCAGCGCAATTATGAACGTTCCCGCGTAAAGATTGCGTTTAGCCAGTGTAACGAACTTGTAAAGATTTAAAGTCTTGCCGGCGGCCTGGTCCCGGGGCCGGGTTATTATGGGAGATGTGATGGATGTTCTGGGGGGCATGGGGGTGATCTTCGCCGGGGTGGTGCTGGCCGGCGCCGCGCTGCTCGTGATTCGCTGGCGGCGGGCGGGCAGGCGGCACGGGCTCACCCGTCCCGCGTTGCGGCGGCGAGCCCTGGAGGAGTCCGAACGGCTGACAGACCTGGTAGAGGAGCGGCGGACGGGGCGTCCCCAGAACGACCCGGTAATCGTGGACCACGAGCTCGCCCACCGGAGGGTGACCCTGTACGACGAGGCGACGCAGGAGATCTACCATCAGGAGCACCTGCCGGTGGTCGCCGAGTTGCGGCGACAGTTCGCCGAACGGCGTATTCGGAACCGGATGCTGGACGACCTCTACGAGACCGCCGGCAACGAGGCTGACCTGCGCACCATCGCGACTGCCCTGGAAGAGATGGCCCGCAGGCTGGACTAAGGCCTGAGAGTTCGGTGATCTGGTCAGGGCTTTCGAGAACGCCGGCTGCTAGACTGGCGCCATGAACAGCCTGAACGAAGTACGAGCTGACGTGGTGGGGAGCCTGCTGAGGCCCCCGGAACTGCTAAATGCCGGCAAAGAGCTGGTGGGGGGAAGGATCCCGCCCTCCGAGTTCAAGCGGGTCGAGGACCGCGCGGTAGACGAGGCGCTGGAGCTGCAGGAGAGGGCGGGCCTCCGGGTCGTTACCGACGGCGAGATGCGCCGGGAGTCGTTCCAGAGCCAGCTTGTCGAGTCCGTGGAGGGCTTCGGGACGCACACCATGGACGCGTACCTCTGGGGCGAGTGGCACGGCGACGAGGCGGTAGGCGAGAGAACGCTGGAGCGCCCGACGGACCTGGGTGTGGTCGGCAAGATGCGCCGGAAACGGCATCTCTCGGTGGAGGAGTTCGTGTACGCGCGGGCCCGTACGAACAGGACCGTGAAGGTGACGCTCCCGAGCCCAACGCTCTACGCCAACTTCTGGTCGCCGCGGCTTTCGAGGGAGGCTTATCCTACGCTGGACGAGTTTGTGGAGGACGTGGCGGAGATCCTCCGGGAAGAGGTCGAGGAGCTCGTCCGGCTCGGGGCGACCTACATTCAGCTCGACGCGCCACACTACCCGCTGTTGCTGGACCGCAAAACCCGCGAGTTCTACGAAGCGCGGGGCTGGGACCTGGATCGGTGGCTCTCCCGGGGCGTCGAGCTGGATAACTACGTTATAGGAGACCACCCGGGCGTAACCTTCGCTTTTCATCTGTGCCGCGGCAACCAGGGAAGCCGTTGGCTCGTCTCGGGCTCCTACGCGCCGCTGGCGCGGCGCGTCTTCGGCGGCGTGAACGCCAACCGCCTTATGCTGGAGTACGACGACGAAAGGTCCGGCGGCTTCGAGCCGCTCGTCCACGTCCCGGAAGACAAGGTAGCGGTGCTCGGGCTGGTGACCACCAAGACCCCCAGGCGAGAGACGGCCGAAGAGCTGGAGGAACGCGTCCGGGAGGCCTCCCGCCACGTGCCGCTGGAGCGGTTGGCCATCAGTCCTCAGTGCGGCTTCGCGACGTCCGTGATAGGCAACGCTGTAAGCGTCGAGGACGAGGAGTACAAGCTCCGTACCCTCGTGGAGACCGCCCGCCGTATCTGGGGTTGAAAAGCCTCCGCGCAGAACACCATATAACCCGGTGTTCCCGGCGCGGGAGTGGGCTATTATTCGTCTCCGGAGCTTGGTCCAGGAGGATGGATGGACGCGTGAAGCGGTTTGAGCTTGCCGGTGCTGCCCGTCGGCGCGAAAACGTGCCGTTCGAGAACAAGGAACATACGAGTTTACGGATAAGTTTCGCTGCTCGTTTCGGCTTGGCCCGGGGTAGTACTCCTTGAGCGACCGGGCGTGCGCGCCGGATCGCGGCACTCCCGGCACCGGCTGTGATGGGTCGTTCCACGGCTGCTCGACGCGGCGGGGCTCGCGGGGCTCGGGGTTCTCGTCTGGTTCTGTCTGTGGCTCGACGAGTTTCAGCCGCTGCTCTACCAGGAAGGCTTCGCGCTGGTCGCGCTCACGACCGCGGCCCTGATCCTGCTGGTCGTACACCCCAGGGCCCAGGTCGGCAACGGGCTTCTCGGATGGGGGCCGATGCGCTGGATCGGGCTGCGCTCCTACAGCATTTACCTGTGGCACTGGCCCGTTTTTATGGTTACCCGGCCCCAGCTCGACGTACCGCTCGACGGGTTGCCGCTGCTAGCCGTGCGGCTTGCGGCGACCGTGGTGCTCGCTGACCTCTCCTACCGCTTCGTCGAGACCCCGATCCGGCGCGGGGCCCTGGGCCGGGCCTGGAGGGCGTTTCGGGAGTCCGAGGGGTCCCGGCGGCGCAGGCTCGGATTGCAGTGGATGGGGGTGGCCGGCTCCGGGCTGGTCCTCTGTGAGCGCCGTCGGGGACTCCGTAATGTTGGGGGCCGCCGGCCATCTGGAGCGCAAGGTCGGTTCCCTGGCGACCCTGGACGCCGAGGTGGGGTTTCAGGCCGTGGACGTCACAGCCATCCTGAACCAGCGGGCGGCCGCCGGGGAGCTCGGGGATATCGTGGTGGTCCACGTCGGCAACAACGGTCCCCTGCGGCCCCAGCAGTTCGACGAGATAATGGGCGTCGTCGGGGAGGACCGCAGGGCGGTGTTCGTGACCGTGAAGGTGCCGCGCTTTTGGGAGCAGCGGAACAACGTGCTGCTCGCCGAGGGTGTAGAGCGATACCCCAACGCCGCGCTCGCCGACTGGTACGGTGCGAGCGTGAACCAGCCCGAGTTGTTCTGGGACGACGGCATGCACCTGCAGCCCAGAGGCAGCCGGGTGTACGTCAACCTCCTCCTGCAGCACCTCGGCGCTTCCGCAGACGGGACGTAGGCCGGAGCGACACCGCAGAGGCGGGCTGTGGCGTGGTATTTTCGCGGGTGGTAAGCTGAGCCCGGACAGCCTATTACCGGGTTGGGTGGGCAGAAAGAACGCTCGTAAAACTTACTCAGGAGGGTACGGATGCTACGGGTCAGGGACGCGATGACACGGGAGGTCATAACGCTGGGGCCGGAGACCAGCGCCGCCGAGGCGTGGGGCGTGTGCCGGGAGCACGGGATACGCCACCTGCCCATCGTCGAGGAGGGCCGGGTCGTCGGCCTGGTCTCCGACCGGGACCTTCGGGACGTCAGTCCCCCGCGGGCCTCCCGGGATCAGGAGAACACGCTGGGCTGGGTCCGGGTGCGGGACATCATGAGCACGGACCTGGCCACCATCCACCCGCTCGACACCATAGACCACGCGGCCCGCGAGATCCACGACCGGAAGATCGGCTGCCTGCCCGTGGTCGCCGACGGGGAGCTGGTGGGGATCATCACCTCCCAGGACATGCTGCGTACCCTGACCTTCCTCGTCGGGGCGCGGGCGCGGGGGAGCTGGATCGAGGTGGAGGTCCCCAACGAGCCGGGGATGCTCGCCAACGTCACCGACGTGATCCGGGACCGAAAGGTCAACATCTCCAGCGTCTTTCTCTCCCCGGCGGAGCGGGCCAGCTTCCGCATTATCGTCCTGCGCCTGGAGACCACGAACCCCCGGGGCGTGGCCCGCGCCCTCGAAGAGGCCGGCTACCGGGTGCAGGTCGTCGAGTCCACCGTTCCCCTGGAGACCGGACCCCGGGAGTCCTAGAGATGCGGCCTACCCGCGGGGCGGCCGCCCCGCCTGGTCCCGCTCCGCCCGGCCCATAACGCCGCCCGAGAGGGCGACGTAGCCGTAGAGCAGGATCGTGCTCAAGACCCACAGCGCCAGCAGGATGGCTACCGGCACGACCACCGCCAAGCCGGGCTCTGGGGGCAGCAGGTCCAGCGGCTCACCGTGAAATAGTGCCCGCCAGGCCCTCCAGGCCAGCCACAATAGCGCCATCCACACGAAGTTGAGCAGGAACTTTGGACCCTGACCTGCCAGCGAACCCGCTATCCGGGTCAGGGCTTCGCGGTGGCTCCTGAAGTGCCGGGGAGAGCCGGCTTCGTCGCGCGGTTGGATGAAGTCGCGCGTCATGGGACCTATGTTACATTAACGTCCAGGGCGCGGGTAGGACGGTTGGCAGGTTTTGAAAGGCTATAACGCCGCGTGGAGCGAAGGTGGGTAGTCTGAGCCAGGGTTACAAACCCGAAAAGAGTCCCTGCACACCCGGCTTGAGCTTTCCGTTCTCGTCCAGGTAGTCGCTCCAGGTGCGTTGCGGGTCGTAGCCCAGCATCCGGCGGGCCTTCTCGATGGAGATGCCGGAGGCGTCCCGGCGGGAGAGGGGCTTCTTTATTTCTACTTTGTCCCCGTAGTACTCGCGTACGACCTCCTCGAAGTCCCGGTTGCCGACGTTGTCCGGGGAGGCGATGTAGAAGACCTCGTGGCCCGGCAGGTCGCACGCGACGGCCAGCACTATGGCGTCGGCCAGGTCGTATACGTCTATGTAGCTCCAGAAGTTGGGGGAAAGCTCCGAGGCGTCGCGGACCTGCGGCCCCAGGTTGCGCTCGTAGTTGCCCTCGTGCTGCACCCAGCTCGGCCTTATGCTGATGCACCGGATGTCCGAGCGCCGGACGGCGGCGTCCATGATCTGCTCACCGAAGTGCTTGGCGGTGGCGTAGGGATCCTGTGGCCTTATGGGATGGTCCTCGTCCATCGGCACGTAGTCGGGCAGGAAGCCCCGTTCTGGAAAGAAGAAGCCCGGCACCGTCTCGCTGGAGATGTTCACGAAGCGACCCACCCCGAGGCGGACCGCCGCCTCGACCATGTTGAAGACGCCCATGAGGTTGTTGCGGAACACCACGTGCGGCGGGTTGTGCGTCGGCTCCGGAAGGGCCGCCGCGTGGACCACGGCTTCCGCGTCGCGCGTTACGGCGTAGGCGTCGCCCGCGTCGGTCAGATCGGCCTGGACGTACTCCGGGTCGCCGGGGTCCGGCCGCTCGAAGACCGGCGGCGCCACGTCCACCGCCCGCACCTCGTGGCCGGCCGCCGCCACCGCCGCCACCGCCGCCTTGCCCACCTTGCCGGCACTTCCCGTCACGACGACCTTCATGCTGGCTCTACCTCCTGGATCGCTCCGGGGGATGGTAGCAGACTACCTGGCCGCCGGATGTAGTTTCGCGCGCCCTGGCGGCGGGTAAAGGGGGGTCCATGCGAGTGGTCGTGGTAGGAGCAACGGGTAACCTGGGGACGAGCGTCCTGCGCTCGCTCGTGGACGAGGATCGGGTAGAGTCGGTGCTGGGCCTCGCCCGGCGGCTGCCGGGCTTGCAGGTTCCCAAGGTCGAATGGGCCGCGGCGGACGTAACGCGGGGCGACCTCGTGCCGCACTTCCGCGGGGCGGACGCCGTGGTGCTCCTCTCCTGGCTTATACAGCCCTCCCGGGACCTGAACAAGCTGTGGATGGTGAACGTGGAGGGGAGCCTGCGGGCCGCACGGGCCGCAGGGGAGGCCGGCGTCCCGGCGCTCCTCTACGCCTCTTCGGTGGGCACGTACTCGCCGGGTCCGAAGGACGCGGCGGTGGACGAGAGCTGGCCGACGGGCGGGGTCTCCACCTCGTACTACGCCCGCCAGAAGGCCGAGGTCGAGCGGCGGCTGGACCGCTTCGAGAGAGAAGCTCCGGGCGTGCGGGTGGTCCGGATGCGGCCGGGGCTGGTATTCAAAAAAGAAGCCTCCCAGGGCGTGCGGCGGCTCTTCGGGGGACCGTTTCTGCCGGGTTTTCTGGCGCGCCCCGGGCTCATTAACCTGGTCCCCGAGGTAGACGGGCTGCGCTCGCAGGTGGTTCACTCGTACGATGTGGGGGAGGCTTTCCGGCTCGCCCTCGTGAACGGGGAAGCCCGGGGGGCGTTCAACCTCGCCGCCGAGCCGGTACTGGACGCGCGGCAGGTCGGGCGCATCCTCGACGCCCGTACCTTTCCCCTGCCCGCGGGAGCGTTCCGGGCCGCCGCCGACCTCTCCTGGAGGCTGCGCCTGCAGCCGGTTCCGCCCGGGTGGTTGGATCTGTCGCGCAGCGTCCCCGTGATGGATACGGCGCGCGCCCGGAACGTACTGGGCTGGACCCCGCGGTACAACGCCGGAGACGCCCTGCTGGATATCCTGGAGGGTCTCAGGGCCGGGACCGGCCTCGACACGCCGCCGCTCTCCCCGGACACCGGCGGCCCGCTGCGTATAAGGGAGTTGCTCACCGGAGTAGGGAGGAGGGAGCCGTGAAGGCCGTCGTGTGGCACGGCAAGGAAGACGTGCGGGTCGACGAGGTTCCGGACCCTACCATCCGGGAACAAACGGACGCCATAGTGCGCATCACCTCCACCGCCATCTGTGGCTCGGATCTGCACCTATACGCGAAGCTCTCGCCGATCATGCGCAGGGGCGACATCATCGGGCACGAGCCGATGGGGATAGTGGAGGAGGTCGGCGGTGCCGTCGAACACATCTCTCCCGGAGACCGGGTGGTCGTGCCGTTCAACGTTTCCTGCGGCCACTGCTACTTCTGCGACCAGGACCTATACTCCCAGTGCGAGACGACCCAGGACAAAGGCAAGCTGGCGCGGGCGGCAAGCCTGCTCGGCCGGGGCAAGGGCGCGAGCCTGTTCGGCTACACGCACGTCTACGGCGCGGTTCCGGGCGGACAGGCCGAGTACTTGCGCGTGCCGCAGGCCCACTTCGGTCCCATAAAGGTGCCCGAAGAGGCTTCGGACATGCCGGACGAGCGCTTTCTCTACCTTTCGGACGTGCTCCCGACCTCCTGGCAGGCGGTGGCCTACGCCGACGTGCCGCCGGGCGGAACCCTGGGCGTCTGGGGCCTGGGGCCCATCGGACAGATGTGCTGCCGCATCGCGCTCCATCAGGGGGCGGGACGGGTCATAGCGGTGGACACCGTGCCCGAGCGGCTCTCGCTCGCGGCCAAGTACGGCGCGGAGACGGTGGACTTCGCGGTGGTGGACAGCGTGCGGGACCTGGTGCTGGAGATGACCGGCGGCCGGGGTGTGGACGCCGCCATAGACGCGGTCGGCATGGAGGCCGGCGGGTCGAGGATCGACTCGGTGCTCCAGGCCACGAAGCTGCAGCTCGACAAGGCCCACGCCCTGCGGGAATGCATATCCTCCATCCGGCGCGGCGGCACGCTCTCCATAAGCGGCGTGTACACGGGGCCGATCCAGGCCTTCCCCCTCGGGGACCTGTTCGACATGCAGATCCAGGTCCGCATGGGCCAGGCCAACGTGTGGCGTTGGGTGAACGACATCATGCCGCTCCTCGAGGACGCCACCGACCCGCTGGGCACCGAAGACCTCAAGACCCACGAGATGCCGCTCTCCGACGCGCCGCTCGGCTACGAGGTGTTCCAGAAAAAGCGGGACGGCGCGATCAAGGTGGTCCTGAAGCCCTGATCGGCCTCCGATCTCTGTGCGCCGGTGAAGGGACCGGCTCTGGGTTATTATTTAACGCGTCTGTAACCTGTGCCGGCTCCGGGGAGGAGCGGCGCGCCACGCGACGAGGTATTGCTGGAGGATGGGAAGAGGGCGGCGTGAGAACGAAAGGAACGCCCGGCGGCGCGTAGATCCCCGGCTGCGGCGGCTCTCCTACGAGGAGCGGCGCCGGGTCTATCGCCGGCGGCGCATAGGAGCGCTGCTGGTCCTCGGGGCGATCCTGCTCGCGCTCTTGGTGCTGGCCGGTTTACTGCCGTTTCTCGGCAGCGCCAGCGCCGGCGGTACCCCCGAGTCGGAGACGGCCCGGGCTCCGAAGATCTCCATCAGCACCCTCCGGGCTCCCGTCGAGACCCTGGAGGCGCCCGAAGCGCCCCGGCCGACGGCTGACGCCGGAACGGACGAGGAGGCCACACGGAAATCGGGGGAAGAGGCCGGGGAGCCGCTCGACATTCTTTTTCTCGGCGTGGACGAGCGGCCGGAAGACGACTTTGTAGAGGGCAGCCGGGCGGACACCATAATGCTGGCGCGGGTGTTTCCCAAGACGGGCGAGGTGAGGTTGCTCTCGATCCCCCGCGACCTCTTTGTCGAGATAGAGCCGGGGGTGCAGGACCGGGTCAACGCCGCCTACGCTTACGGCGGCGTGGAGCAGACGACCGAGGCTGTAGAGCGCGCCACCGGTATCTCCGTGGACCATTACGCCGTCGTGGACTTCGAGGGTTTCGTGGATACGGTGGACGCCCTGGGCGGCGTCAGGGTAGAGATCCTAGACGAGATGCCGCCCGGCCGCAAGATGGAGGGCGTTCAGACCCTGAACGGAAAGCAGGCCCTGTTCTACGCCCGCTACCGGGGAACCCCCGGGGGCGACCTGGACCGCATCGAGCGCCAGCAGCAGATCATCGCCGCCCTGCGCGGCGAGCTTTTGAGCTGGGAAACGGTGACGAAGCTGCCCGAGCTTGTGGAGTCCGTCCGCACCAACGTGGAGACCGACCTGGGTTTCAAGGAGAACCTGTCGCTGGCCCGCCTGCTCTTCCGGGGCGACGACGCCCGGATTACGACCGGCCAGTTGCGGGGCGCGCCGGTCACCCTGGTGGACGGCCGGCAGGTGCTCCTACCGCAGCCGGAGGACAACCAGGCGCTGCTAGAGGAGTTTCACGGGTAGCGCCCGATTCGGCTTCTATGCGCGGGCAGCCCCGGCGGGGTTGATGGGCTCCAGGCCGGCTTCTATCTGGGTGCGGCGTGGTTCGAGGAACGGCGGCAGCGAGAGGTTCTCTCCCAGGCGTTCCGGGTCTTCGTCGGCGGTAAAGCCCGGACCGTCGGTGGCTATCTCGAAGAGTACCCCGCCGGGTTCCCGGAAGTAGATCGACCGGAAGTAGAACCGGTCTATGACCGGTGTTACCCCGAGCCCCGCCTCCGCGAGCTTTGCCCGCCACGCGTCGTGCGCCTCGTCGTCGGGTACGCGGAAGGCTACGTGGTGAACGCCGCCGGCCCCGACGGTGCGGTGGATCCGCAGGTCCGGGCGCTCCACGAGCCGCACCACGGTCCCGGGGCCGCCGGGACCGACCTCGTACGTGGCCGTACGGTGCCCGTTCTCGGTATGCTCCTCCACCTTCCTGAAACCCATCTGCTCCGTTAACACGGTAGCCGTGGGCTCCAGCCGGTTCAGGGCGAGCGTGACGCCTTCGAGGCCCCGGATGCCCCGTTCACGGTCCACCGGGCTGTGTTTCCAGGGAACACCCGGCGGGACACCCGAGCCCTCGTCCTCTGTAGTGTCGTCAACCAACTCCAGGCGCTGGCCCTCCGGGTCGGTAAACGGGAGCACAGCCTGACCGTTCCGTTCGAAGACTTCGCCGTAAGAGACGTCCTCGCTGTCGAGGCGCGCTTTCCACCACTCCAGCGTCTCCCTCCCCGGCACCCGGAATGCCGTCGTGGAGACCTGGCCCGCGCCCGGCCGGTTCCGGCCGGCGAACGACCAGTCGAAAAAGGTCATGTCGGTGCCGGGCCGGCCCAGCTCGTCGGCGTAGAAGAGGTGGTAGGCGGAGGTGTCGTCCTGGTTGACCGTCTTTTTTACCAGCCGCAGGCCGAGCGTTCTGGTGTAGAAGGCCACGTTCTCTGAGGCGTTGGCGGTTACCGCCGTTACGTGGTGTATGCCGCCAAGCTCCATCTTCGTCTCCTTTGTCGCCGACACCTGAGCTTCTATACTACCCCACCTACGCCAGCCGGTCGGGGGAGAGCACGACCCCGTCCTCGTCGGCGTAGACTTGGTGGCCCGGTGTCCACCGCACGCCGCCGAACTCCACGGGTACGTCCCGGCGGCCCTTACCCTCCTTGCCGCTCCGGCGGGGGTGGGTCGCCAGCGCCAGCACGCCGACCTCTATCTCCGCCAGGTCCCGGGAGTCGCGGACGCAGCCGTTTACGATGATCCCCGCGAGCCCGCGCGAGGCGGCTATGGAGGCCAGCCGGTCGCCGAGCAGGGCGCAGCGGCGGGAACCGCCGCCGTCAACGACGAGGACATCGCCGGGCTCCAGGTCCTCCAGCGCCTCCAGGACCAGCACATTGTCTTCGTGAACCTCCACCGTGGAGATGGGACCGGAGAAACTCCTCACCGCCCCGAAGAAGGCGAAAATGGGCTCGCAGACGCTCACGCTCTCCGGGAACGCGTCGCAGATGTCCGTTGTCTTGGGGCTCATACCGTCTCTTTCTGGTCCGGAGCCGGGTTCAACGTGCCGACCCTACCACCGCCCGCCAGAAACCGTCCTTCTCGCCGGGCACGAACGGGAGGTAGAGGGCGACGCGGTCGATGAGGCCCTCGTAGCGTTCCTTGAGGGCTGGTCCCACTTCATGCGGCGCGGCTTCGACGGCGAAGGCCCCGACCATCTCGTCGGTGACGAGGCGGGGCATCTCGCGCCACTGCTTCTCCCGGGCGAGCCGCGAGAGCCTGTCGGCGACGGCTTCCCAGCC
Source organism: Actinomycetota bacterium (assembly GCA_004563715.1). Classification (GTDB taxonomy): domain Bacteria; phylum Actinomycetota; class Rubrobacteria; order Rubrobacterales; family Rubrobacteraceae; genus SIRX01. Next base: position 20,374 of record SIRX01000043.1, read on the forward strand.
GTGGGCCTCCAGCACCGTTCGGTAGGTCGGCGTCGAGGCGTAGAAGGAGAGCTGCTGCCGGACGGCCTCGCGCTGGCGGCCCGTCTCCTCGGCGCTCTCCCCGGTCACGACGAAGGCGCTCGTGGTCAGCGTCACGTCGCCGGGGTCGCGGCCTTCCCGCCCGGCGCCCGCGGCTATGGCGGGTTTTACTGTTTGCCGGACGTACTCGGGGCTATGAAAGGGGTGGACGTGGAAGCCGTCGCAGACCTCGCCGGCCAGCTCCGCCAGGCGGGTGTTGACGCCGGCTATGTAGATCGGGATCTCCGGATGCTTGATGGGGCCGGGGTTGAAAAAGGGGGTCATGAGCGTGTGCCGGTAGAACTCGCCCTCGAAGTCCAGGGGGCCTTCGGCCTGGAAGGACGCCCAGATGGCGCGCAGGGCGAGGACGTACTCGCGCAGCCGGGAGGCGGGTTTGCTCCACGGCATCGAGAAGCGGCGCTCTACGTGGGCCTTTACCTGGGTGCCGAGGCCGAGGAGCATGCGCCCGTCCGAGAGGTCCTGGAGGTCCCAGGCGGTCTGGGCCACCTCCATCGGGGAGCGGGAGAAGGCGATGGCGACGGAGGTGCCGAGCTCCAGGTTCTCCGTCGTGGTGGCGGCGACGGCGAGCGGCAGGAAGGAGTCGTGCTTCGTCTCGCTCGTCCAGAGACCCGCGAAGCCCAGGTCCTCGGCGGCGCGGGCGGTAGCTCCGGCGTTCTTCAGCGGGTTGTCCTCTACGCCGAAGCCGACGTCTACCTTTACCGTCACGGTATGAGGATGAGCTTGCCGGTGGTCTTGCGGCCTTCGAGGTCCCGGTGGGCCTGGGCGGCGTCCGCGAGGTTGTAGGTGCCGCCGATGCGGACGTTGAGGTTCCCGCTGCCCATCCAGGAGAACAGGCTCTCGGCCCGCCAGAGCAGCTCTTCGCGGGTCGCGGTGTACTGGCCGAGGGAGGGCCGGGTGACGTAGAGGCCGCCCTTCTGGTTGAGCACCTGGAGGTCCACCGGCGGGACGGGTCCGCTGGAGGCCCCGAAGAGCACCAGGTAGCCGCGGGGCCGGAGGCAGTCCAGGCTCCCGTCGAAGGTGTCCTTGCCCACGGAGTCGTAGACGACGTGGACGCCCTCGCCGTCCGTCAGGCGGCGCGTCTCCTCTACGAAGTCCTGCCGGGTGTAGAGGATCACTTCGTCGGCCCCGGCCTCCCGGGCGAGCTTCGCCTTCTCCTCGGTGCCGACCGTCCCGATCACGGTGGCGCCGCGCATCTTGGCCATCTGGCACAGGAGCAACCCGACGCCGCCGGCCGCCGCGTGGACCAGGGCGGTTTGGCCTTCCTCCAGCGGGAAGGTGCTGTGCGAGAGGTAATGGGCCGTCATACCCTGGAGCATTACCGCGGCTGCCATGCGGGCCTCGACCAGCGTGACGTTGAACGGCACGAGTTGGTCCGCCGGGACGTTGACGTACTCCGCGTAAGCCCCCGGCGCCATCGCGAACGCCCCGTAGTCACCCGGTGAGAACTCCTCGACGCCTTCCCCGACGGACTCCACCTCGCCCGCGCCTTCCAGGCCCAGAGTGAAGGGCGTCTCCTTCGGATAGAGGCCGGTGCGCTGGTAGGTGTCTATGTAGTTGACGCCGGCGGCGGCGAGCCGGATACGGGCCTCGCCCGGTCCCGGGTCCGGAAGCTCCACGTCCTCGTAGCTGAGGACCTCCGGCCCGCCATGCTCGTTTACCCGGATCGCTTTCATGCTTCTCCCTCTCTCGCTGGCCTCCTGTGGTCGTATTGTACTGTGGGAGCGTCAGGCGACGCTGGCACCGGCGAACGAGCCGGAGTAGAACCGGCCGCCGGGCTTCCCGGGACGATTACGCCAGGGCGTTCAAGGCTATGAGGGCGACGGACAGCAGAAGGGCCAGGCTTCCCGCCACGACCAGTAGCCGTACCCGGGCTTCGAGGGTTACCGCGGCGGAGCCCAGGCGGCGGCTGGCTGCCTGGGAGCGCGACTCCAGGGAACCCAGGTCCTCCTTGAGCTTCTCGCTGGCGGGTGGGGCCTGATCCCGCCAGCCGCCCCGGACGAGGAGCAGAAGGCGGTTTATCGGGGAGATCAAATCCCCCTCCGGTATCTCCGGGTCGAGCGAGGCCCGGAGCCTTTCTCCGGCCCGGCGGTGGAGGAGCAGCGCCCCGGCTACGAGGAGCGCGCCTAGCGTAACGGGCCACAGGGCGGAGAAGGAGATGAGGAGCCCGGGCAGCTCGGCTGCCGGCACGGGCAGGAACAGGACTAGGGCCGCCAAGCCGACGACGGAGCCTGTCCACGGCAACCAGAGCCCCGGGGCCGGCCCGCCCGTTTTGCCGGCCCGCGGCCAGACGTAGAAGAGGAAGCGGGCCACGAGCAGCGTGCTGCCTATGGCGGCCAGGTCGAGCAGGGGTTTCAGCCGGTCGGCCCAGGCGGAGGGCGGAAGCTCCGCCGCGGACTTGAGGAACTCTTTGGCCGCCGCGCCGCTGGTGAGGGGGGCTCCGGCTATCGCGAGGGCGCCGAGCAGCAGGCCGGCGCTGACCATGGCCCGCTGCAACCCGTAGCGGGCTCCCCCGGTCTTCTCGGAGACGCCGACGCCGAGGAAGAGCGTGCCCTTGGCGAGGGCGTGGTGGGTGGCGTAGACCAGGACCGCCGTCAGGGCCACCCCCCAGGCGGCGGGGGCGAAGAGGCCGGTCCCGACGGCCAGGGTCATCAGCCCCATCTGGCTTATGCTGGAGTACGCGAGGATCGTCTTCGGCTGTTTCTGGGTCAGGCCGACCGCTACCCCGTAGAAGGCTGCTCCGAGACCCGCTACAACAAGGAGTGCTCCCCAACCCGGCAGCGCTTCCTCACCCAGGGGGAGCAAGAAGATCCAACCCAGAAGCCCCGCCTTTATCATGGTTCCGCTGAGCACGGCGCTGGCGGGTGTCGGGGCCGCAGGGTGCGCCAGCGGGAGCCACATGTGCAGCAGGAGCGCGCCGGCCTTTACGCCGAACCCGACGAGGGCCAAGACTACTATCAGGTCCCGGTGGGGCGACTGGGCCACCTCGGGGCCCAGGTTGTCGAAGGAAGTGGTGCCCGTGGCAGCCGCGATGAGCACGGCCGGCAGCACGAACGCTTCCCCGATCACGGCCATCACCTGGTAGACGCGGGCGGCGTACAGGGCCTTGTCGGTGGCCTCGTGCACGATGAGGCCGAAGGCGGCGAAGCTCATGAGCGTAAAGAACAGGTAGAAGCTGGCGAGGTCCTGGGCCAGGATCAGGCCCAGGTTGCCGGTCATGGTCACGAGGTAGAACGTGAAGAACCGGTACCCTTTCGGGTCGTCTTTCAGGTAGGAGCGCGCGTAGAAGCCGGCGAGCGTCCAGAGGCTGGCGGTAAACAGCATGAACACCCGGGTCGTGCCGTCGAGCCCGATCTGCATCCCGAAGAGCAGCCAGGGTATCTCGTACTCGAACTGCGCCTGGAAGAGCGCGAGCCCGAGGGCCGGCAGCGCGGAGAAAGGGGCTATCAGCAGCGCGAGGGGGCGCAGCCGGGGTACGAGCAGGGCCGCCGCGAGCAAGAGGGGAAGCGCGAGGGGCAGAACCCACAGAAAGTCTAGCAGGGACCAGGTGACCGCGGTCGCCTCGCGCCCGACCTGGCCTCCCCATTCCTCCACGGCGATAAGCCTCGCCCACCCCAGCGGGCTTATCTGGAGGTTGGCGAAGAGACCCACGATCAAGACCAGACCGGCGAGCGCCAGCGTCGGGAACAGGAGCAGCCAGTCGGCCTCGAACCGGGTGCCGGGGCGCTGCTCGGACCACTCGCCTTCCGGAGCTTTGAAGTACGCGGCGTAGATTACGGGCAGGAAGTAGGCCGCGTTGAGCAGGGTGCTCGCCACGAGCACCGCCACGGCCCAGGTCTGCTCCGTCTCGACCGCCCCGATCCCCAGGAACCACTTGCTCACGAACCCCGCCGTCGGCGGGAGCCCGATCATGCCGAACGCGGCGATCGTGAAGGCGGCCATGGTCCACGGCATCCGGCGCGCCACGCCCTTCATCTCGCTGATCTTCTTTATGCCCAGCATCTCCGCCAGAACCCCGGCGCAGAAGAAGAGGGTGACCTTCATTATCCCCTGGTGTACGAGGTGGGCCAGCGCGCCGACGGTGTCCAGAAACCCCAGGAGCGCCGCCCCGAAAACTATGTACGAGACCTGGCTGACCGTGGAGTAGGCCAGGAGGCTCTTCAGCTCGTCCTGGGCCAGGGCCTTTATCGAGCCGTACACGATGGTGAAGGAGGCGGCGAGGGCGAGAGGCAGCATCATATCCAGCTCGGCGCAAAGATCGACGCCGTATATTTCGTAGACGACGCGCAGTATGCCGAAGGCGCCTGCTTTGACCACCGCGACCCCGTGCAGGAGGGCGCTCACCGGGGTGGGGGCTACCATCGCCGTGGGCAGCCAGCTGTGCAGCGGCACCAGGGCCGTCTTGACGCCGAGGCCCAACATCAGGAGGACGAAGATGGCGACGAGGACGCCCGGGCTCGCCTCGACGCCCGTCAACGCGCCGCCCGCGGCGAACTCGAGCGGCCCCGAGACCACGTACAGCCCCACTATGCCCAGCAGCAGTACCTGGCCCCCGCCGAGGGTGTACGCCAGGTACTTGCGGCCGGCCGCGAGGGCACCCGAGGTGGCCGTGTGGACCACGAGAGGGTAGGTGGCGAGGGTCAGCATCTCGTAGAAGAGGAAGAAGGTGAAGAGGTTGCCGGCGAGGGCGATGCCGGCGGTGGCGGTAACGCACAACCCGAAGAAGCCGTAGAAGCGGCTCCGGTGGGGATCGTCTCTCAGGTAGCCTATCGCGTACAGCGTGGTCAGGAGCCACAGGCCGGCGGATAGCGTCAGGAACAGCATGGAGAGGGCGTTCGGGCGGAAGAGGAGATCTATGCCCGGCAAGATCTGTACCCGCGTTTCGTAACTCTCTCCCAGGTAGACACCGTAGAGCATCGCGAAGACGAGCAGCAGCTTTACGACTTCCCCCCCGAGGTAGAGCCCGGTGCGCAGCTTCGTGTACTGCTCCGTCAGGAAGAAGATGAGCAGGCTCGGCACCAGCGAGCTTACTATTACCAGTACGGGCAGCCAGACGGAGAGGTCCACGGCGTCTAGCGTTTCTCTACGGGGTCCTCAAGAAAGGTCGGCGCGTTCTAGCGGCGTTCGGGCCACCGGTTGGCAGGTGCCGTCCCCCGCCCGGAGAGTATTCTGAGGCCGGGTTTCGGCAAAGCGCGTTTTTCGGCCGGACCAGGGATCCACTTCCTTTACGCTGGCTGGTGCATAAAACTGCTTTGTGATGCTATCAGCTTCCCCCGCTCCCGGTGTGGTTTTCTTCTCACAGCGGTGTTCATAAGTATCGGACCTCTACGGGGTAGCCGCAATGGGCGAACCATCCGGCCGCGTCTTGGGGGGTGACCTCCGAAAGCGCCCCCGCCATTGCCTCTTGCAGCGCCCCGTGGGTTCGCGCTCCCGCCTTGCGCACGGCGTTCTTTATCTTGGAGAAGGCCTCCTCTATGGGGGAGAGGTCCGGGGAGTAGGGCGGCAGGTAGACGAGCTCGCAGCCCCGCCCCTCGATCAGCTCCCTGATGCGACCGGGTCGGTGGGCGCCGAGGTTGTCCATCACCACGACCTGCCCCTCGGAGAGCGTCGGGGCCAAGAACTCCCCGACGTAGGCCTCGAAGACCGCGGCGTTGGTGCCTCCCGAAAAGCACACCGCCTCCCCCATCCCGTAGAGATCCATGGAGGCGATCAGCGTCGTGTTCTTGCCACGGTTGCGCGGCACCCGCCCGTAGGCCCGCTCCCCCTTCGGCGCCCGAGACCTCAAGCGGTCCATCGAGGTATGGAACCCCGACTCGTCCACGAACACGAGGCGCCGAACGTCGAAGCGGCTTGCCAGCCACCGCCACAAGCCGCGCAGTCCCTCGTCGCGCTCCTGGGCTACTCGGGACTTTTTTTGAGCGGCCACCCACGCGGAAGCCGGGCTATCTGGCGGCTCACCGTCGCCTCGGAAACCCCGATCCCCATGTCGTCCTCGAAGGCCTCGCGGTGCTCGGCGAGGGTCAGATCGGGGTTTTTCTCCAGGTGAGAGGGCAGCCACTCCCTCAAGGCCGTGCCCTTCACCGGGGGCCGGCCGGGGATCTTCATCGCCTCGACGCCCCCCGTGAGACGCCTGCGACCCAGCCAGCGCTTGAGGGTGGAGCGGGAGATGCCGAACAGGTCCTGCACCTCCCTCCTGGGTACGCCGCGGTCGACGGCTTGGAGCACCTTGAGCCTGAGGTCCTTCGAATACGCGTTCATGGGCGTATCTTCTCGTGGGTCCGTTACTTACGCAACCCGCTGTCAGGCCGTGCGGGCGCTTGCCCGTTGGCCCGCGGTGCGATCCCGCGTCCACGACAGGGTCCCGGGTTTCTCGGTCCTGCGTCACCGCCGCCGGTCGCGTACGGCCCCCTCCGCCGCAGCCGGGCCTCGCGCGGGCCACAGCCGCGGCTCTGGTATAGTCCCGGTGGCAGGCTTCCGAAAGGGGTGACCGTATGGCTACGGTGCGCGAGGCGACCCTGGATCTCCTACGAAACTTCCGGATGACGACGGTGTTCGGCAACCCCGGCTCCACGGAGTTGCCGTTCTTGAAAGAGTTCCCGGAGGACTTCCGCTACGTCGCCGGTTTGCAGGAGGCCACGGTGCTGAGTATGGCCGAGGGTTACGCCCAGGGCACGGGCAACGCGGCGCTGGTCAACCTGCACACCGCGCCGGGGCTCGGGAACGCGATGGGCGCGATGGTCACGGCGTACCACAACAAGACGCCCCTGATCGTGACCGCCGGCCAGCAGGACCGGCGGCACGTGGCGCTGGAGCCGTTGCTCTCCGGCAGCCTGGTAGACCTCGCGCGGCCCTACGTCAAGCGCAGCCACGAGCCGCTGCGGGCCGAGGACGTGCCCTTCGAGGTACAACGGGCCTACCACACCGCCATGCAGCACCCCCGCGGCCCGGTCTTTCTCTCGATCCCGATGGACGACTGGGACGCGGAGGT
>SIRX01000044.1 GCA_004563715.1 Actinomycetota bacterium
ACGCTAATAATATAGGAGACACAAATTTTACCAACATCTACTTTTCGCTATTCTCGTGTAGGATTCACGCTGTACACGGACTAACATAGAAAGAGTCTTTGGATCAGACCGAAAACAGAACCCCCCTCGTCGGGGTGATCATGGGCAGCACCTCCGACTGGGAGACGATGCGACACGCCTCGGAGACCCTGGAGCGGTTTGGGGTGGCGCACGAGAAGCGGGTGGTCTCGGCGCACCGGACGCCGGACCTCATGGCCTCCTACGCGAAGGAGGCGGAGGAGCGGGGGCTAGAGTTGATCGTCGCCGGGGCCGGCGGCGCGGCCCACCTGCCGGGGATGGTCGCCGCCCACACCACCTTACCCGTCCTGGGCGTGCCGGTGGAGAGCCGGGCGCTCTCGGGCGAGGACTCGCTGCTCTCTATCGTCCAGATGCCGGCCGGGGTCCCGGTCGGCACGCTCGCCATCGGACGCGCCGGGGCCACGAACGCCGCCTTGCTCGCCATAGCCATCCTCGCCAACAGCCGCCCGGAGCTGCGGAAGAAACTGCACGAGTTCCGGGAGGAGCAGAGGAACAGAGTCCTGGAGTCGGAGCTGCCGTGAACGGCCTGATTCTGCCCGGCGCAACGGTCGGGGTGCTCGGCAGCGGGCAGCTCGGACGGATGCTGGCGCTCGCCGCCCGCCGGATGGGCTACCGCATACACGTCTTTTCGCCGGACCAGGACAGTCCGGCGGGCCAGGTGGCCGACAAGGAGTGGAGCGCCGCCTACGACGACCTGGACGCCGTGCGGGAGTTCGCCCGGAGCGTGAGCGTGGTTACGCTGGAGTTCGAGAACATTCCGGCGGCCACCGTCGAGGAGGTCTCGATGGTCGTGCCGGTGCGGCCCGGATGGAAGGCGCTCCACACGGCGCAGAACCGGCTGCGGGAAAAGCAGTTCCTCCGGGAGGCGGGCTTCCCGGTCACGCCGTTCCGGGCCGTCCCGGAACGAAGCGTCCTGGGCGATGCCCTGCGCGAGGTCGGGGCTCCGGCGGTGCTCAAGACGGCGGGCTTCGGCTACGACGGCAAGGGGCAGACGAGGCTGGCCGGCACCGAGGACCTGGACGCTGCGTGGGACTCTCTGGGCGGTGAGGCGGTGCTGGAGAGCTGGGCGGACTTCGAGCGGGAGGTCTCGGTGGTGGCGACGCGGGGTTTGGACGGTTCTTTCGCCCACTACGGCGCGGTGGAGAACACCCACGACCGGCACATCCTGGACGTTACCGTGGCCCCGGCGGGCGTTGCGCCGGAGGTGGAGGAGCCGGCGGTCGAGGTAGCGCGGGGGATCTTCGAGGAACTGGAGATCGTCGGTACGGCGTGCGTGGAGTTCTTCGTGGCGGCGAACGGGAGGTTGCTGGTCAACGAGATCGCGCCGCGGCCCCACAACTCGGGGCACTGGACGATAGAGGGCGCGGTTGCCTCGCAGTTCGAGCAGCAGCTCCGGGCCGTCTGCGGCCTGCCGCTCGGGAGCACCGGACGGGCGCGGCCGGCGGCGATGGCGAACCTGCTCGGGGACCTGTGGGCGGACGGGGAGCCGGACTGGAGGGCGGTCTGCGCGTTCCCGGAGGTGAAGCTGCACCTCTACGGCAAGAAGGCGGCCCGGCCGGGGCGCAAGATGGGTCATCTTACGGCCGTCGCCGAAACACCGGAGGCCGCCAGGGAGAAGGTGCTGCGGGCGCGAGACGCGGCGCGCCCGAGGGTGTTCCGAGCGTAGGGTTTTTACGCGGAAGGTTTGTCGAAGTTGGCTTCACGGTCCAGGATGGAGACCGTGTCGCGGTAGAACTGCCGGGCGCTCTCGTGACTGTCGCCGATGCAGACGGTGCCGAGCTTGCCGTACTCCGAGAGCGCGCCGATAAGGTGGAAGACGACGCCCCGCTGGGCCGCGCTGTCGAAGTGGAGGCCGTTGTCGACGGCGATGTCTATAAGGTCGTCGGGGGTGAGGCCCTTGTAGGCGGGGCTCTGGAGGTTGTCTGAGGCGTAGTAGTAGCAGGGCTTGGCGGTGGGGGTACAGTAGAGCCCGTCCTCGGCGTCGTAGTTGCCGTCGGTGAGAAAGCGCAGCATGAGGTACGGGTGGGTGGTGCCGCCTTTTCTCAGGTTGATCTCTATAGCCCGGTGCTCCCAGCCGTCCTCCCGTTTGACGGAGATGAAGTCTATGGCGAAACGTCCCAGGGCGCCCCGTTTTTGCAGGACTTCCCCCACCCGGCGTCCGGCCTCCGTCAGGTCGCTGCTGTACGCCTCATCGGCCGGGAAGGTGGAGCCCAGGAAGATCTGGCCCGTCGGCCCGCCGAGCACCTGGTCGTGGGTCGAGACGATGGCCGCCTCGCCCAGCGGGTTGATGCGGCACTGGACCGAGGGCGAGCGCACCTCCTCCCCCTCCACCCAGCACTCGACGATGCCGCCCATCTCCCGGAACTTGTTGGCGTAGTGCTCCCAGGTCTCGCCCGCGGCCTCGTATTTGAGGCGTTTAGGAAGCTCCGCGCGGACCCAGCCCGCCAGCTCCTTTCCCTCCGGGGCGTCGTCGTAGCGGAAGACGGCGTTGCCCTCGCCCGAGAAACCCTCGTCCAGCTTGACGGCGACGCGCCGCAAGCCCGGATGCCGGCGTTTCAGCTCGGTTATGGCCTCCGCGATGTCCTCCTCGTCGCGCAGGTTCTCGAAGCCGTCCGGCAGCGGTACGCCCGCCTCACGGAATATCTCCCGGCTGCCGCTCTTGGTGCCTAGAGAGTTTAGCTCCGGGTCGTTGCCGTAGAGGGGGATGCCCAGCCGCACGGCGAGGCTCCGCTCCAGGGCCGTGCTGTTGAAGCAGGACATGTGCGCCGACTGGGGGTCCGGGATGGCCGCGCGGATGCGCTCAATGAGGCGCGGGCGGTCCAGGATCTTCTTCGACAGCGGCTCGTCGGATGCGTCGTGGCAGGAGAGGAGCGTCAGCCGCCGCCGCGCGTGGCGCAGCGGCACCCCCGGCAACAGGTGCAGGTAGTAGTCCACGATCGCCGTCGCGACGTGCTGGCTGGTGACGAAGACGAGGTGGGTGCCGGGCATCCGCAGCAGCATCAGCATGCACAGCATCCGCTCCTCGTAGTGGTGAGCCCCGGAGATCTTGGCCAGCTCCTCCACGTCCAGCGAGAGGCTGGGCACCACCACGACAGTCTGGGGTACGCGCGGGCTGGTGACGAGCCGCTGCGCCAGCGGCGCCAGCCGGGCCTGCAGCTCCGCGAAGATCTGCAACTCCTCGGCGGAACCGGGAGGCGGATACACCCGCCCGCCCTTCGGTGCAACCTCCGGACCCCTGCCGCTGACGGTTCGCATATCCACGCACATCACCTGCCGCCATCTTGCCTGCACCAGCGGCGCTGGTCAAGGTCGCCCGAACAGGCTAAAAGCTAGCGGGGCTCCAGGACAAAGACCCTTATGTCCCGGCCGCTCCGGCTCCGGTAGGTGTCGTAGGCTGGCCAGAGCTTCACAAACCGGGGCCAGAGCGCCGCTTTCTCATCCCTCCCGGCCAGCCGGGCGCGGCAGGGAAAGGTCTCGCGGCCGGCCGTAACGCGGGCCTCCGGGTTCGCCAGCAGGTTCTCCGACCAGGCGGGGTGGTGCTCCTGCCCCCAGTTGCTGGCGGCGACCGCCAGGGCGCCGCCTTCGTGCCGGACGTAGAGGAGAGGAACGGTCCTCTCCCGGCCGGACTTGCGGCCGACGGTGGTCAGCAGCAACGTCTGTGGCCCCGTCCCCAGGGTCTTGCCGCCGAAGCGGCCGTAGAGAAGCCGGTCCAGCGGCGGGGCTACGCGCTTCATCACCACCGCGAACCACCGGGCGTGTCCGAGCCTCCCGGCCAGCCGTTCGATCGCGCTCACCGGCTTCACCGGCTCATCCCGCGCGGACGGAGGGGACGCGGCTCGTCACGATGCGGAGCTATCCGACACCCCGCGTTCAAGGTGTGACCGGAACATACCGATACTATACTGTCTCGGCCGGAGGAATGTTTCGAGAGTAAGGAGTGCGTTGGGCGGGAGAGGGAAGCGCCGGGAACCTCGGGGAGCGCTGTCCGGGCGTCGGCTCAGCCGGGCCAGGTTTCTCCAGCTGGCCGGGCTCGGAGCCGGTCTCTCGCTGCTTCCCAGTTCCTTATCCGCTTCTGTCGGCGCGGGTGACGCCCGGGCGGCCACCTCCGGGACGCCCGCGATACTCAGGCAGAGGGAGTTTCCCATAGGTATCTGGTGGCCCCCGCCTCCGGCGCAGACGACGGCGGGGCGCTACCGCCAGATCTCGGACGCCGGCTTCAACTTCGTCATCGGGGGCAACAGCGTAACCGACGACGTAACCAACCCGATCGCGCTGCAGGCTGCGGCCTCGAACGGCCTGGGGTTCGTGCTGACCGACAGACAACTCCAGCGGACCATCCGCAACGGCGCCGCTGGGACCATGAGCGCCCAGGAAACCGCGCCGCCCGGCGTCATGAGGCATCTCGCGGAGCGCTACGAACCGGAGCAGGCTTTTCGGGCTGCCTCGGAGATGGGAGAAGAACCCGCCCCGGACCCCGAGCAGCAGGTGAGGACCAGAACCCGCCAGCTACTGGACCTCTACGCGGGCCACCCGGCGTTCGCCGGGCTGAACCTGTTCGACGAACCCGACCGGACGATGTACGGGTTGCTGGGGGTCGCCCGGAGAACGATGGGCCAGGCGGTCCCCGGGAAGCTGCCCCTCATAAACCTTGCTCCCGCGGCGCCGAGAGCCTCGGGGGCGGCCGCCTACGAGCGAAACCTGGCCGCGTACCTCGGCGAGGTGCGGCCTCCCGTGCTGTGCTTCGATCACTACCCGCTGTTGTCGGGGAGCAAGATAACGTCCCACTACTTCTATAACTGGGCGGTGATCCGCCGCCACGCGCTCCGTCTCGGTATTCCTTCGTGGGTTTTTATTCAGAGCATGGGCTTCGACGGCCGCCGGGTCGGCCTCCTGCCCCGCCGCCGGCCGAACGAGCGCGAGATACTGTGGCAGGTCAACGTCAGCCTCGCCTACGGGGCCAAGGGCATCCAGTACTTCGCGTACTGGACCCCGGAGGTGCCGCCCGACGCGCCGGTACGGTTCGGGCCGGCGCTGGTCTCCGCCGCCGGCGAGCCCACCCCCTCTTACCGCTACGCCAGGAGGGTAAACGGCTACCTGCGGGTAATGGGCCGGGTGCTGCTGCCGCTCGTCTCCGAGACCGTCGTTCACGCCCGGGAGAAGGAGCTGCCCCGAGGCGCGAAGGCGTTCCGAAAAGACGGTTTCGTCCGGTCGGCCGCCGGTAGCGCCGCCATCCTGAGCAGGTTCCGCAGGCCCGGCTCACGGAATATCCGGTACCTGCTCGTCGCGAACCGTTCTTTTTCCCGCCAGGCCGACACCCGCCTCGTGCTTTCGGGCCGCGTAAGGGGCGTCTCCCGGCTGGACATCGGCGCGGGAAGGTTCGTCAAAGCCTCACCCAAACGCACCACGGAAGGCCGGGAGCTACGGGTGAGGGTGGCGCCCGGCGCCGCCCGGCTCTATCTACTCCGGACGAGATGAAAAGCGCGGGTTTTTCAAGACGTCCCGGATCTTGGGGTTCAGTCCCCCTCCTGACGGTTTGAGGGCAGAGCCCCGCCGGTCTTCTCTTCCTCCTCGACCCGCTCGGGGGTGGCGTCCTTCTCCCTCTCCTTGTCCGGGGCTTTGCCGGACCGCTCCTCGTCCGGGTCCCGGCGCTTCTCTTCGCTCATGCGGCTCCTCTCACGGCTCTCTGTACGCGCTTATGTATACCCATCTTTGCACTTCCGGACCCCGCTCCCTGTAACAGCGCTTTCTACGCCAGCGCTTCCAGGGCGCGTCTCAGGCCCTCCAGGGTGGGGCGGGCGGCGGGGTCCGGCTCCAGGCAGCCGTCCACGGCCTCCCTGAAGGCGGCCGGGACGCGCCGGTAGGCCCGGACGGACTCCGCCCGGCGCAGGACCTGCTCGTAGCCTTCGAGGTCCGCCTCGGAGCTGGTGTCCGAATAGTCTTCCGGGCTTTCTTCCGGAAGCTCACCGTCCGTGTAGTACCAGGAACTCTCCTCCGCGAACGCGGCGTTGAACGGCTTTACGGCGGTCGCGGCCTCGAAGAGGACGGCGCCGATGCCCCACACGTCGGTCGCCGGGGTCAGGGGCTCGCCCCGGACCTGCTCGGGGGCCATGTACTGGAGGGTGCCGGCGCCTTTCTTGCCGCGGCCCGGCGGCCGGGCGATGCTGAGGTCCAGGATCTTGGCTATCTGGCGCTCCGAGACGATGTTGGAGGGCTTGAGGTCCAGGTGGAGTATGCCGTGGCGGTGGAGGTAGTGGACCGCCGAGCAGAGGTGCAGCCCGAGGTGTACCACGTCCGGGAGCGGGAGCCGCCGGGTGCTGCTCTCGATCAGGTACGAGAGCGTCTCCCCCGTGAGGGTCTCCAGAACCAGGACCGGGTAAGGTTCCTCGCAGACCTCGTAGAGACGCACGATGTGCGGGTGCGCGAGCTTCTCCAGGAGCCGGCCCTCCCGGAGCAGGCCGCGCCGGACCTTCGCGCTCTCCAGGAGGTCCTGCCTGGGGCACTTGGCTATGCAGGAGCAGGCACGCTCGCCGCTCCACACCTCGTAAACGTCGAAGTTGTTGCTCTGGTGCAGGTGCCCGGTAACCTCGTAGCCGGGGGCCAGGGGCGTACCGTTTTCCAGCGGCGGGCAGTCAAAATCTTCGAGACCGTCCTCGTACATAGCGTCCGTCACGGGCGGACCTTCCGGGCTCCGGCGTCGGGGTGGTGCAGCTTGTAGAGGCGGGCGTAGGCGCCGCCGCTCTCCAGGAGCTCGGTGTGGGTGCCGCGCTGCGCCACGCGGCCGCCGGCGAGAAACACGATCTCCGAGGCCTCCCGGACCGTCATCAGGTTGTGCGAGATCACGATGGTCGCCCGGCCGCTCATCAGGCGCCGCAGCGGTTCCATAACCTTCTCGCTGGAGGCGGCGTCGAGGCCCGTGGTCGGCTCGTCGAGCAGCAGGACGGGGGCGTCCCGGATCATGGCCCGCGCTATGGCGATGCGCTGGCGCTGGCCGCCGGAGAGCCGGCGGCCTTTCTGGCCCACGAGCGTGTCGTAGCCTCCGGGCAGCGCCTCGATAAACTCGTGGGCGTCGGCGCTCTTTGCGGCGGCCACGATCTCCTCCTCGGTCGCGCCGGGCTTGCCGTAGGCGATGTTCTGCCGCACGGTCCCGTCGAAGATGAGCGTCTCCTGCATCACGACCGACACGTTCTCGCGCAGGGAGTGGAGCGTCAGGTCGTGCAGGTCGTGGCCGTCGAGCCGGATGGTCCCGGCGTCCGGGTCGTAGAAGCGCAGGAGCAGCTTGGCGGCCGTGGACTTCCCCGCCCCGCTGGCGCCCACGAGCGCGAGCGTCTCCCCGGGTTTGACCGAGAACGACACGTCCTCCAGCGCAGGCCGGTGGGCCTCCGGGTAGGTGAAGGAGACGGCGTCGAACTTCACCAGGCCCCGGGCGTCGCGGAGGGGACGGGCCCAGGATGCCTCCTCCACGGAGGGTTTTTCGTCGAGGAACTCGATAATGCGCTCCGCGCCCGCTGAGGCGGCGTAGAAGGAGTTGAGGAGGCTGCTCAGGCCCCGGATGGGGCTGTAGAGCCGGGTAAGGAGCACCATGAACACCAGCAGGCCCCCGATGGTGAGCCGCCCCTGGGAGAGTTGGTACGCGCCGAAGACGACCACCACGAGCAGGCCGGAGAGCTCGACGAGGTTGACCAGCGGGGAGAAGAGCGCGCTCAGGCGCGTGGCGGCCATCTGGGCGAAGAAGCTGCCCTCGTTCTCGCGGTGGAAGCGGGCGACCTCGTCCTCTTTGCGGTTGTACGCCTGCACCAGGGCGGCGTTGGAGAGGCTCTCCTCGGCCACGGCGCTGATCGAGCCGCTCCGGCGGCGCTCCTCGCGGGCGGCGCGCTTTATCTTGCGCGAGAAGTGCCGCGCCAGAAACCAGAAAAGGGGCGCCACGAACAGCGAGACCAGGGCGAGCTGCCAGTTCAGGTAGAAGAGGGCCGCGGTAAAAAAGAGCAGCTGGAAGACGTAGGAGATCGCCGAGGCCAGCCCCGAGAGCATGAGGTCCTCGATCTCTTCCACGTCGTCGGTGAGGCGGGAGATGAGGTCCCCCAGGTGCTCGCGGTCGAAGAAGGCCAGGGAGAGGTCGTGCAAATGCCCGAAGAACTCCGTCCTCAACGAGACTATAAAGCGTCCGCCTACCCAGTCCGAGAGGTACTGGTCGCAGAAGCCCACCACGCCGTCCACGAGCGTTAGCCCGATGTAGGCCAGAACCACCCAGACGAGGAGCCCGAAGTTCGCCGGGACGAGCACCTCGTCCACGAGTATCTTGTACATCCAGGTCATCGCCAGGTCCAGCGCCGGACCCAGCGCGACGAAGAGCAGTATCAGGGGCAGCCACCGCCGGTAGGGCCGCGCGTGCGGCCAGAAACGCCGGAAGACCTCCCCGACCGGGACTGCCGGCGCGGCGGCGACGACCTCTTCTTCACGTTCCTCTACGTCGGCCACCAGCCGGCGGAGGCCTTCACGCAACTTCATCCCGTACCTCATCAAACCCGAACTCTACACCACCAGGAAGCGGTCCCGCCGCTGGCGGGACCGCTCTTGAGGGCCTGGTCTCTGGTAACTTACCCCAAGCAACCTATCAGGTGTCGGTGTCGCGACGACGGCGGTTGCGACGACGGCGGCGACGCCTCCGGCGGCGGCGCTTTACTCCGCTGTTGCTGCTGTCGCTGTTAGCCGCGCGACGCCGCCGGCGGGCTGGGAACATCCGGGAAAACTTAGCCACTATCTTCACCTCCTCTTGTGCGAGTGGCTCCTCCAACGTGACATCCCCATCTTGCGCCGCCAGCGTTAAACAATGATTAAACTCAGATGAAAACGTTCTAATTATCTTACACATTAGAAGAATCTAATATATAATGCGGATTCAACTGGTCGTCGCAACGTTTGTGCTTGCCAGTGAGTCTAACCGCTCTTGGAAGGCTTCGGCGGGAGTCTTCCAGTCCAGCGTTTTCCGAGGCCTGCAGTTCAGTGTCCTGGCTACCGC
>SIRX01000045.1 GCA_004563715.1 Actinomycetota bacterium
GCACGATGCTTGAGGTCTGCTACGTGGAGTGCGTGACGGTACGCGTAAACGACCGGGGTCCCTACATCCACGGCCGGGGTCTGGACCTTTCGCAGGGTTCGGCTGCCGCCATCGGCCTCAGCGGGGTTGACTACGTAGACGTGCGGGTCCTCTAGGTTTTCTGGCCGTATCGCAGGGCGGGAACCCCACGCGGGGTTCCCGCTTTTTTCGTGTTTGCTGGAGCTCTGGAGCTGTCCGCGAGCTCTAGCCAAAGGCGGCGACGCCGGCCTCCGCCACCTCGTGGTCCTCGTCCACCGTGCCGCCGCTCACCCCCACGGCGCCGACCACTTTGCCGTCCCGCATCAGCGGAATGCCGCCGGCGAAGATCACGATCCGGCCGTCGTTGGTGGTGTTGACGCCGAAGAGGGGTTGGCCGGGCTGGGCCATCTCCCCGATCTTTCTCGTGGTCAGGCCCCTGCCGGCCGAAGTGAAGGCTTTGTCTATGGCGATGTCGATGCTGGCTACCCACGCGTCGTCCATCCGGCTGAACGCCACGAGGTTCCTGCCGGCGTCCATCACGGCTATGTTCATCGGCTGGTCCATCTCCCGGGCCTTCTGCTCCGCGGCTGAGACCACCCTTTGGGCTTCTTCGAGCGTGATCACTGTTTCGCTGCCTCCTCGTTCGTTGAACGTAGTCCGTCCGCTCTTGCCTGTGAGCTTCGGGTATCCATCATACCCCGCAAAGATACTCGACCGGTCAACCGGACGGGTAAAGACGTTCAGCGAGGCTCTCGGACTACGTACTATATAGGACTGTTTAGCATTAAGGATCGCGGGGTAAGACCCCCGGGCTGGTCCCCAGCCTGCAGCAGGTTTCGGGACGGCAAAGGGCGAATAGCTAGCCAGAAGGAGGGAAATGTACCTGCGCATAGACAGGCTCCAGGTCGAGATGCCGATGCCGGAGGAGCCGGCGCCGGAAGCGGCCAACGCGGTCCAGGAGCTGCTCGGGGGCCGTTTCGGCGAGATGTCGACCCTGATGAACTACACGTACCAGTCGTTCAACTTCCGCGGGCGCACGAAGGTCAAGCCGTTCTACGACCTCATAGCGAACATCGCCACGGAAGAGCTAGGGCACATCGAGTTGGTGGCCGCGACGATCAACGGCATGCTGACCGGCGCTCCGGCCGACGGTGATGGGGACGGGCCGGTAGACCCCACGACCGTACCGCTCGCGAACCTCGCCGGCGTGGGCAACCCGCACCACTTCGGCAACAACGGTGGCAGCGCGCTGGTCAGCAACGCCCTCGGCCAGCCGTGGCAGGGCGACTACGTCTTCAACTCGGGAGACCTCGTACTGGACCTCCTGCACAACTTCTTCCTCGAGTCCGGGGCGAGGATGGGCAAGATCCGGGTCTACGAGATGACCGATCACCCTATAGCCCGGCAGATGCTGGGCTACCTCCTGGTGCGTGGCGGTGTGCACCAGCTCGCCTACGCCAAGGCTCTCAAAGAGATCACGGGCGTCGAGGTCGAGAAGATGCTCAACATACCGCGGGTCGCCAACGACCAGTTCCCCGAGACCCGGACGTTCATGGACGAGGGCAGCCACCGCACCCTTTACCGCTTCAGCCCCGATGACTTCAAGGACATCGACAAGATCTGGAAGGGCACCCACCCGGACGACGGGCAGGAGGTCGCGGTGCATGACGGACCGCCGGAGGGCGGCCAGGCCGTCGACCATCCCGAGGAGCCGGCTGCCTACGCGCCGGGCTACGACCCGGGCGAGCTGGCCGAGATCGCCCAGCGGCTGATGAAGAACAACTGAGGCGGCGGCCAGAATTGCCCCCTCCCCTCACCGGGTTCGCAGTACGACGGCGCGGAGCCACGTTTTGGGCTCCGCGCCCGGCTTTTACGGCGCGGTGAGGCCTCGGCCACCCTGTGGTCGGGGATGGGGTTAGGGGTGGACCACGAGGCGAAGGTAGCGAACCGTCTGAGGTCTGCGGGCCTGCGCGTCACCCCACAGCGTCGTGCCGTCTGTTCGGTGTTCGAGAGCGGAGCAGACGGCCACTTCACCGCCGAGGAAGTGTTCGGGCGTGTCCGGCGCGAGCTCCCGGAGATATCCCGGTCCACCGTTTACAACTCGCTCGGGGAGCTGGTGCGCGCGGGGCTCCTGCAGAGGATCGAAGCCTGCGGCGCTACCCTCTACGAGCCGAACCTCGACCCCGCCCACCAACATTTCCGGTGCAGAGCCTGCGGCGGCTTGCACGACGTTTACCTGGAGGGAGAAGACGCCCTGCGGATCTCCGGAAGCCAGGGTTTTATGGTCGAAGAGACAAGGGTGATTCTCTACGGTCTGTGCCCAGCTTGCTCATCCCACACCGAAACAGGCTGAACCGGTCTCCGTAGCCCGATCTTTAGAGTAGCAGCGCAGCGCCCAGCGCGGGACCGCTTTCGTGGGGAGCCGGGAACCCGGATTTTCTCACGTGCCTCGCCGTTGTGAAACATACAAGTAAAAAAATATACTTCTTGTGTGTCCGGTTTCGTTTGATGCTTTTGTGTGTTAACGTGTGTTTGTGTCATGCGAAGGCCGCTTGCACGTGTTGCAGTGGTAGCGAAGCGGGGAGGCTTGTCCAGGTATCGTTTGCGGCGGGCGCTAGAGTTGCTAGGAGGTTCCGGTGGAGTGTTTGGAGGTCGAGCATACCGTTCTTGGAATCCTGGACAAAGACAGGATCACCGAAGATCTCCGCCGTATCGTCCGGGTGCCAAGCGTCACCGGA
>SIRX01000046.1 GCA_004563715.1 Actinomycetota bacterium
TATGCTGCGCATCGGTGTCTCCTTCCCGCCGACGTTGGCGCGTCGGCTATTCCGTTCGATTGCTCGAAGGGAAGGTACACCACGCTCAAAAGGAAATCCCCAATCCACAACTTTCGGTTATATCTCGGGGGTTCCTGATCTCGTAGTGGCCGCCGGCCTCGCGGTCCACGATCACCGGGTAGTACCGGTCGCCGACCTGCTTTATGGCGTACTCCGTAGGTTCTTTATTCTCGGGCATATCGCTCCTCTACGACCGTCGTCCGGGTTTCTCTACCGCATTTGGTACCCGCCGGAAGAGGCCGGGTCAACCCCGAAGCCCGGGTTCAGACTTCGGGTTTAAGGTCACAGGATAGTTGGTAGCCTGAGAAAGATACTGCACGCTTCGACCGATTCGCCGTCTGCCACTGACGGTGAGAGAGGAGAGGCATGATCGAGGTAACCAAGGAAGCGAAGGACCTTTTCCTACAGGTCGACCGCCCGGAGGGAACCGTCCTGCGCCTGGACCCGGTGACGGACCAGAGCAGCGGCGAGACGCAGATCGGCATCTCCGCCGGCACACAGCAGGAGGGCGACCAGGTGGTAGAGCACGAGGGCGAGGAGTTGCTCTACATCGCCGCCCCCGTGAGCGAGGCCCTCGACGGGAGCACCCTGGACCGGGTGGAGACGCCCGAAGGTCCGGGTATCGGCATCGCCCCGGCCGAGCAGTCCTCGTAGACAACCGCGCGTAGACGGGAAGGGGCCGGGCTGAAGCCCGGCTCCCTTCGCCGTGTCCGGGGCCGCGTGCTCCGGTAGAATTTATTGGTTGTGGAGACCCTACCCAACCACGTGATCATAGTCGGCGGTCCCGAGCCCGAGGCGGAGTTGCTCGCCATCGTGCTGGATGACGGCGAGGCGATACCGTTGTTCGAGTCCGTCGAAGAAGCCGAGGATTTTCTCGCCGCCACGGGTGACTTTGCCGGGGACTGGCAGGCCCGGGAGGTCACGGCTCGGCAGTTGGCAGAGCTTCTGGAGTTCCAGGGCGAGGAGGTTCTCTACGTCGCGCTGAGCCCCCCACCCGAAAAGTGGGAAGGTGGCATGGAGGTGCAGGTCGTGCCGCGAGATACGATGGTCGGCCTGCTAGAGCACCAGGCAAGCATCCTGGAGCAACCGCCCGAAGAACGTCTTTCGGACAACCGGGGGTTCTGGCGCCGGTTGCTGGGCCGCTAAACACCCTCCGAAGTCTTCGTGCGCATCAGCGCCACGGTACGGTTGTTGACGGACGGCAGCACGATCAGGTACATCGCAACCAGTACGGCGGCCCCGAACCACATGGGAGCCGTGAGGCTGAGAGCGCCAGCGAGCAGGCCGCCGAGCAGGGCACCGAGAGACATGCCGCCCCAGCCGAGCAGCCGGTAGGTGCTGTTCACCCGGCCGAAGAGCCGCTCGGGGATAACAGACTGGCGCAGGGAGACGGTGATCACGTTCCACACCACGGCGCTCACGCCCGACACCAGGAACATGGCACCCACGACGAAAGGGTTCGTGGTCAGGGCGATGCCGGCGAGGGCGGCGGCGCTGACGAGCACGACCGCAAGGAGCGCCCGCCCGTGGCCGAGCCAAACCGTGATCTGCTCCGCCACGAAGCTCCCCAGGAGGCCGCCAGCGGCCCCCGCGGTGAGCAGGACACCGTACCCGACCTCGCCGAGGCCGAGGATCTCCAGGGCGAAGAGGACGAAGATCGCCTGCACGGCCGCGTACGTGGCGTTCATGACGCCGAGCATTATCGCCAGTGTTCGCAGGAGGGGCCTCGACCACAGCCACCGCAAGCCCTCTCCTATCTCGGCGGCCAGCGACGTGGCGGGCGCGACCGCCTTCTGCCTGGGGCGGAAGGAACCGCGCATCGCCAGCACCAGGGCCGCGGCGGCGGCGAAGGTTCCGGCGTTGAGCAGGAAGGGAACGGCGGCCGCGGCGGCGAACAGAAAGCCGCCCAGAGGGGGGCCGGCGAACTCGTTGGTGACGATCTGGGCGCCGAAGAGCCGGCCGTTGGCTCGTTCCAGCTGCTCGCGCCGCACGACGGCGGGGAGTATGGCCTGCGAGGCGTTGTCGAAGAAGGTTTCGAGGGTGCCCAGGACAAAAAAGGCCGCGTAGAGCATGGGCAGGTTGGCCCATCCCAGGTAAACCACGACACCGAGCAGACCGATCACGGCCGTCCGCGCCGCGTCTACGGCCCACATGACCCTCCGCCGGTCCAGGCGGTCCACCAGGGCGCCGGCCACCAGGGCAAACAGCGTCCACGGCAGCCGGTGCGCCAGGGTCAGGCTCGCTACCAGGAACGGGTCCCGGGTGAGCGTGGCCGCGAGCAGCGGCGCCGCCACCAGCGTGACGCCGTCGCCCAGGTTAGAAGCGGTGCTGGCCGTCCAAAGCTTCCAGTAGTTCGCGCCAAGCCCGGTACGGACCAAGCGCCGCTACTCTGCTCTCTCTCCCGGCAGCTCGGGAAGGTCGGTCAGGTACACGCCGGCTATAAAACCGTAGACCTTTTCGCCGGGCACGCTGTCGAGCTCCCGAAACTCCTCGACCATCCTCCACACCCGTTCGGCGAACTCCTGGGCCCGGTCTTCCGGTATGCGGGCGTGGGCCAACGTCACGACGTCTTTGAACTGCCCGCTGGCGTCCTCCGGCACCGCGTACTCGTTCATGGCCTCGCGAAAGAGGTGGAACGCAGGCTCCTTGGGCAGCTTTCCTTCCGCGTCCAGGAACTCGAACAACCGGGCCGTCCGCCCGTAGTACTTCTCGGTTATGGCCCGCACCTGCCGGGTACGGACGACCCGGATGAGACCGGCGCTCTCCAGCACCTTCAGGTGGTGCCCGATGCTGCCCTTCGACTGCCCGAGCGCCCCGGCGAGCTGGCTGGTCGTGGCGGCCTTCTCCGAGAGCAGGCTGATGATCCGCTGCCGCGTAGGGTCCCCGACCGCCCGGAACTGCTCGGGCTCCCGAACCTCGAGCACACCCTCTAGCTCGTAGTCCGGCTTGCTGCGCTCCTCGGCCATCTACGAAGGCCTGCCGGTGCCATCGACCCACACCATTACGTGCAGGCGCCAGAGCTTGAACGCCCTGGGCCTCCAGCCCCGGACAAACCACGAATTTCCCTTCGCCTCGGACCCCAGCCGAACCTCCTCTCTCAACGCCTCTCTCTCCCGGGACATCTCGTTCAAAACTTGTCGCGGGTCGGATCCTAGATGCATCGTTTCACCTCTTTGTGGTCTAAATCAATTTACCGGTCTGATTGTACCATATAGTCTGAATTTACAGACCACGATTCGCTTTCCTGTTAAGAGCCGCGTTTCTCAGCCTGCTTGTGTGAGGATGGCGATCTCCCTGGCGGTCAGGGTTTCGCGCCGGGCCGGAGGGCCGAGCTTCTCGCGGCGCACGAAGCCCGCCCCGGTAAGGCACGGGACGTAGGAGGAGAAGCTGACCAGCCGGTAACGGCCCGGGCCCCGCCGGCGGGCGGGGCGGTGCTCGATCCAGAGCAGGGGCCGTGGCAGATCCGGGAGACCGTCCGGGAAGTGCTCCCGGATCACCTCCGCCGCCAGGTACTCGGACATCTCGGAGACGAACGCGCCGCCGTCGCGCAGTTCCTGGCAAACGACTACCGGGGCGTCTCCCGCGGCGCCCCGGTAGACGCGGACCCAGCAGCAGTGGGTCCCGAGCCTGTAGCCCTTGCGCTGGTGGATGTACTCCGCCGTGAGGTTCATGCCGCTACCTCTCTGCGAAGGGACCGAAGGCTAGCCCGTACCGTCCCCGTCCGGCCGGTTGACGACCCGGTCGATGATCCCGTACTCTACGGCCTCTTCAGGGCCGAGCATGTAGTCACGGTCGGTGTCGGCTTCGATCTTCTCGTAGGGCTGGCCGGTCATCTCGGCGTAGAGCTCGTTTATCCGCCGCTTGGTGTGCACCAGCTCGCGGGCGTGGATCTCCACGTCCGAGACCTGCCCGCCGATGCCGCCGCCGACGCTCGGCTGGTGCAACAGTATCCTGGTGTTCGGGAGCGCGTTGCGCTTACCTTTAGCACCCGCAGCCAGCAGGAAAGAGCCCATGCTCGCCGCCATGCCGAGGGCCGTCGTCGACACATCCGCCGACACGAACCGCATGGTGTCGTAGATGGCGAGCCCAGCGTAGATGCTGCCGCCGGGCGAGTTTATGTACAGGTTGATGTCCTGCTCGGGGTCTTCGGAGTCGAGGTGCAAAAGCTGCGCCATTACCACGTTCGCGATCTGGTCGTCCACCGGCGTGCCCAGGAAGATGATCCTGTCCTTCAACAGCCGCGAGTAGATGTCCATCGTCCGCTCTCCCCGCGGGCTCTGCTCCGTAACGTAGGGGATCACCAGCCTGGGATCCGAACTCATCTCAAATCCTCCTCTTCTTCGGTGGGCTATACTTTATCAGAGTAACATTGTTGAAGTTTTTATGCAAGTTTTTTGCAGTGTTTAGGAGGTTGGCGTGGATCTTCCGCACTTGAGGAACTTCCGGCGGCGGTCGGTGATGAGCCAGGAGCAGTTGGCGGAGAAGAGTGGGGTGGCGCGGGACACGATCTCTAAATTGGAGACGGGGCGGCGCAAGGCGTACCCGAGCACCATCCGCAAGCTGGCCGCCGGGCTGGAGGTGGAGCCGCAGTTGTTGGTGGGAGGTGTGGAGTACCTGGACGAGGAGCAGGTAGAAGCACCCATCCCGGAGACAGCGAAAAACCGGAAGGTCGGGTTCTAAGCCTCCACCGGACCCGGCGGCCGCGCCGGGCACTGACGCCAAGTTGCCGGGCCGTATGGTCCGCTAACTTGGAAAAACTCACCAGCTGCCGTTGGATGCGTAGGCGTACGGTGTGGACCACCTGCGGGGGTGTACCAGGTACACGACGCCGTCGGAGCGTCCCCCGCGCCAGCGGTCGCTGTCGAGCCAGGCACGGGCGAACTGATCTCGCCGGTAGACGCGCCGCACGGCCGAAGCGGGTGAGGCTGCTGGGTCGTTGACGACCACGTTGCCGTTGCGGGCAAAGCCGACGATCACGAGCAGGTGGCCGTAGATGGCGCGCGGGATCGAGGCGTTGTCCAGCCGGCGGCTGGAGTAGTTATTGTCCCAGGCTACGCTGGCGATAACGGGGATGCCCTTGTCGATCCAGCGTTCGACCTGTTGCAGGGAGTTGAAGCGGCTTACGCTGGCCTTGAGACCCAGGTGCCCGGCATACCCGGTGTTGAAGGACCAGTTGCCCCAGATACGCGCCCCGGCGTCGTACACGCCTTTTGCTGTTGCCGGCACGGACTTCATCCAGGCCCGCGTGTTGGCCCGGTCGCCCCAGTAGGCGGCCACCATGCTCAGGGAGGCCGGGCTGCACCAGGCCGCCCCCGCCCGGTGGTCGTACTGGGAGCGCCGGGGCACGTTCAGCGACCTGCCGTGGGCGCTGGTGAGGTTGCCGACGTTGATCCTCCTGCCGTGGTTCCAGGATTGAGAGGCCACTAGAGCGACCCGCCGGACGAGGGGCGTGCGGTCGCGGCGGTTGGAGATGAGCCGCAGCCGGTACTGGTAGGCGTTGGCCCGTTCCCCGCCGCGGGAAAGTATGGTGTCCACGTCAACCCGCCATCTCGAGTGGGTGGTGCTGACGCTCCGGCTCGCGCCGGTGCCCGAGTACGGTCCGAGGCTCATCCAGCTACTCCAGGTACCCCCGTATCGGACCCGTACCAGCATCACGACCCTCGTCCCACCCGGTGTTGCGGCGTTCCAGGAGGGGACCAGAGTATCGTAGACGACGTTGGTGCCGACCGGCCTGGAGGTCAGCGTGCCGATAAACCAGTTTCCGCGCTTTCTCGGGTTGGCGAGGCGCAGGACGCCGTTCCGGACCGCGACACCGCTCTTCCGGCCCTTCGAGAAGTGGCCCGAGCCGTGGCTCTTGAAGTCTATGTACCTCGTGGTCTGCGCCGCGGCGGTTCCGGAGGCCGAGAGCAAGGCGGTCCCGGCTAGGCTCGTGGCGGCGAGGCCGGCGCCGCCCAACCTCAGAAAATCTTTGCGGCTGAGCGCCGTACCCGGGTCATAGCTCCCGTTCTCGGGGGAGGTCAGGTCTTTATCCAACACGGTATGTTCCCCTCCTTGTGGGGGAACAGCCCTAGGTCCCTGGACGCGTAGCCGGAACACCCTCGCGTCCGCGCTCTCCCCCGTCGTTACGATCTTCAACTCGAATTGTAATCGGCCCCAGAGCCCGGCGCCTTTAGCGAAGCTCGCTGTATCCCTGGACGCACGGCTCGCCGATTGGGAGATAGCGCGACGGCGAGCCCGGAAGCCGAGCCCCAGCCCAGGCCGGTGGGCGGGCTCTTTTCGGGGTTGCCAAGAGACGCTACGCGAGCTTCTCCGGGTTACTGGAGAAGCTTTTTCAGGTTTTCTTCCAGGTAGTCGGCGGTAACGGCCCCTTCAGGCGCGTAGGCGACGGCCTCCTTGCAGAGATGATAGAGGGCCAGCGTCCGGGTCGGGGAGAGGCGACGGCTGCCGGCCTGCTCCAGCACCAGGCGCATAAGCTCCAGGGCGACCTCGGCCTCGCTCTTGGGCTGCTCCACGTAAAACCGTCCTCTCCGGGCAGACTCCGAGCCCGCATTATAGCGGGGTCCGGGGGGCCGGAGGCGGAGACCGCTATGGTAAACTCGGGTGTACTTTGATGCCGGAACGCCTCAAATCCGCAACCGCCAACAGAATAAAGGAAGCATATGGGTAAGGTCGAGCACGCCTACGCCCGGTGCCCCGTATGCGGGTACGTTTTCCGGGTCCCTTCCGGCGGGGCCTACGTCACCGTCGGGCGCGAGGCGGACCTCTGCCCCAAGTTTCCCGGCCGTCCGTCGGACGGGGCGCGCCTGATCCGGAACGCCGTCACCATGTGTCCGGCGTGCTCGTTCGCTTCCCAGGAGGAGTTCGGTAGCCTAGACCTGACCTTCGACGAGCGCTACGGTGTAGAAGAGCGGCTCAGGGAAGATGGACTACTGCGCGTTTTTCGCACCAGCCCGCCGCCCTGGCTACCCTTTCACGCCGCCGAGGTTTGCAGCAAGGAGCTGGGCTACCGGGCGCGGGACCTGGGTGACATCTGCTTGCGGGCGTCATGGGTCTGCCGCAAGGAGAAGGAGCATCCCTTCGAGAGCACGTTCCAGTTACGGGCCGTCCGGCACTTCATGCGCTCCCTGGAACAGGAAGGCCTCTACGGCCGCGAGCTCTCCGTAACGACCTACCTGGTGGGCGAGCTCAACCGCCGCCTGGGCCACCACCGCGAGGCCCTCAACTGGTACGTCAACGCCGAACGGACCCTGGAGGGGGACAACCTCGCCTGGCTCGACCGGCTCATCTCCCGCCAGAAAGAGCAGGCCGCCTCTGAGGCGGCCTAGAGAACCGTTGCCCCTCACCCTATGGTCTCTCCGACCACCTGCTCTCCGGCCTCCCGGTCCGGCACCCAGTAAGAGATGCCGCCTATGTACTGCGGAACCCCGGGGTAAGTCTCGGCCGGGCCTCCGCCACTCCAGAGCCACCGCTGAGCCGCGAACCGCGTAGCCTCGAAGGGGTTCATGTTGGTCTCCACGTTGTCGCGAACGGCTCCGAGCGTTCTTTGCAGGCGGGGCAGGTTGGCGGGCGACCTGGCCTCCCGGGCCAGCGCGGAGATGAACTTCTGCTGGCGGTCGATCCGGCCGATGTCCGCCGTCGGGCCACCCCGGTAGCGGACGTAGGCCAGCGCCGCCGCGCCATCCAGGGTCTGTTCACCGGACGGTATGTATACGTAGCGGCCCGCCAGCTGGTAGGCGATGGGCTCCTCGACGTCTATACGGACGCCGCCGATAGCGTCCACGATCTCCTCTACCCCACCGAAGTCCACGGTGACGTAGTTGTCTATCGGGAGCCCGGTAAAGCCCTCCAAAGTCTCGACGGCAAGCTCCGGGCCGCCGTAGGCTAGGGCGGCGTTGACCTTGTCGTCTCCCACGCCCGGGATCTCAACCAGCGTGTCCCTCGGCACCGAGAGCAGGCCGCCATCGGCCGAGGCCACGATGATCGTGTCCGACCGCGCGGTTCCTTCCGCGTCCGCGTCAGTGCCCAGCAGCACCGCCCGCTGCGCGCCGAGCGGGCCGAACACGTAGATCAAACCCGCGAGCAACAGGAGGAGCAGCAGCACCGGGAGCAGCCGCCGACCACTCCGTACTCCGCCAGCGGCGGCTTCCCGCTTGTTGCCGTGGCTACCGTAACGCTCGTGTTCCATAGGGTTATGGAATCACAGCGAATGCCATATATCTATTCCTCAACCTGTCCCGCGCCCCCACGCGTGATAGTTCACCCATCCCGGAAACCGGCGCTTTGGTTATACTGGTGCGCGTGGAGAAACTGCGGGCAAACTCGTTCGACATCGGCGAGGAACGGCTGCTCTGGGAAGGGCTGGCGGCGGCGTGCGTGCCCCCGCTCCAACGTCTCGGAGCGTTCTTGCTGGTAGGTTTCACCTCCTTTATAGCGCTCATGACCGCGATCGTGCTCCTCTACAACGTCTTCGGCCCCCGCTACGTGGAGGGCCAGGGGGTCGCGGTGCCCGCGTGGACGTTCTACGCCGCGATGGGCGCGTGCTTCGCACTGGCCGTTCTGGGGTACCTGATCTGGCTCATGAGAAACCTGCGTGCGTATGCCTCTTTTGCAGCGCTGCTGGAACGCGGCGGCCTGAACCCCCGGCACCCGACCCTCGGCGGTCTCCGGGCCTACTCCGACGAGCAGCTCCTGGCGCTCCGCTCCCGCTACGAGAAGCTCCGGGACGGGGCGCTAAAAGAACGTCTCGGGCGCACCTTCGGGTTCCAGGGAGACGACACCTTCTCCCTCGCGCCCCTGGCCGTGCTACCCGGCACCTTCGAGATGAACGCCCTCAGGGTGGAGTGGGAATCGAACCTCCTGCTCCTCCAGGGAGAGCCGATGCCGGAAGTCTCCTGGTGGACCGAGGCCCGCAACGGTCTTCTGCCGCGCCAGCCCAACGAGACGCGGCGGCTGGTGTACGCCCTCCGCTACACGACCGACTCCGTGCGGGAGCTCAAGCGCCGTTACGGTTACCGGACCGAGCGGTGGCCCGCCACCGTGCCCGAGGGCCAACTCTTCGACGCCATGCGGGACCTCGAAGAAGCCCGCCGCATACAGGCCACCCTCACCCGCAAGCCCCGCCACCGCTAGGGCTAACACCCCGATCCTGCTACATTACCCGGATGGAGAAAAACTTCGGCGGCGGCCCGTACACGGTGGGTGTGGAGGAGGAGTTCCAGCTCGTGGACCCCGGGACGCGGCAGCTAAACCCGGCCATAGACGCCGTGCTCGCCGCCGGAAAAGACCTGGGCTGGATCTCCTCTGAGCTCTCCCAGTCTTGCGTGGAACTCGTCTCTCCGGTGTTCGAGAGCGCGGCGGAGCTTGGCAAGGCGCTGCCGGAGTACCGGCGGCGGCTCGCGACCCTGGCGCGAAGCTGCGGGGTGGAGATCGCGGGCGCGGGCACCCACCCGTTCTCTAACCCCATAGAACAGCCGTTTACCGAAGGGGACCACTACCTCCGGGTAGAGGAGCGGATGGGGTGGGTCGCACGGACCCAGGCCATCTACGGGCTACACGTACACGTCGCCATTCCGGACGAGACGTCGGCCATCCGGGCGATGGGGGTACTGTCGCGGCACGTGCCGCTCCTGATCTCGCTCTCCGGCAACTCCCCGTTCTGGCGCGGGTCTGACACCCGGCTCTCCTCCACCCGCATCAAAGTCTTTGAGATCTTCCCCCGCTCCGGCCTTCCCCCAGCCTTCGACACCTGGGAAGAGTTCGAGCGGCACGTGGAGACCCTCATCGCCTCCGGCAGCATCCCGGACTACACCTGGTGCTGGTGGGACGTGCGCCCGCACCCCAGGTTCGGCACCATCGAGCTGCGCTCCCCGGACGTGCAGACCGACGTCGCCCACACGATCTCCCTGGCGGCCCTGGTCCAGTGCCTGGTCGCCACGGCGGACGAGCGCGAGCCCGAGAACCCGCTCCTTACCGAAGAAAACAAGTGGCTCGCCACCCGCTACGGGCTCGACGCGGTCTTCTACGACTTCGCCGCCGGAGAGAAGCTCGGCGCCCGCGCCCTGGCCCGCCGGCTGGTCGCGGAACTACGTCCCGCCTCCCAGGACCTCGGCTGCGAAGCCGAGCTCGAAGGCATCCTGGAGATGGTGGAACGCGGTTCCGGAGCTGCCGCCCAGCGTACTGTCCTGGAGAAGCGCGGCTCGCTGCGGGCCGTCGTGGACCACATCGTATCGGGCACCGCCCCCCGGTAGCTCCGTCCGACGCGGCGCGGGGATTCGAGTACTATCAGGGCTATACTACTGGCAGACCAGGAGGGAGGCTCATGAGAGTCGTTTCGCAGGAAGCCACCGAGACCCGCCAGGGGCCGGAGGACTGGTTCACGGGCGGGGCATGGCTGAACACGGCCACCGTACCGCAACCGGGAGCAGGCTTTTTCCACGTCTCGTTCGAGCCCGGGGCCCGCACCAACTGGCACACCCACCCAGAGGGCCAGTTCCTCTTTATCCTCACGGGCGCCGGCCGCGTCGGCACCGAGGGCGGGGAGGTACTGGAGGTCGGTGCCGGAGACTGTGTCTGGTTCGTCCCGGACGAGAAGCACTGGCACGGCGCCGCCCCCGACACCTTCATGGTCCACCTCGCCATAACCCCCGCCATAAACACCGGGGGCGGCACCGACTGGCTGGGGCCAGTCACGGACGAGCAGTACGCGCCGTAAGACCAGCGTCCCCGGTTAGACGTTCTCGTCGCGGAGCGGCAGGTTCTCCTGCCAGGCAAAGGTGAAGGTAGCCTCCGGGTCGCGGGCGGAGTGCTTGCCGGCCTCGAGGATGGCGCGGCGCAGGATGTAGCCGCCGGCGAGGACCAGCAGCGAGGCCAGTATCCCCCGGCCCCGGCTCTCGCGCCCCTGGAGCAGCGCCAGGGGCGCCAGGACACCGCCCGCCACCGTGCCGCCGAAGAACGCCGCCCCGAGCTTGCCCGAGCGCAGCGGTTTGCCCCAGCGGCCCATCCTCAGCAGGGAGGCCGCGATAAGCCCCATTTCCAGCAGCAGCGAGGCGCGCTCGGCTTTCTGGAGCGATTCGAGGGTCTTCCTCTCGCCCCACCCGCCCAGGTTCAGGACGAACGAGATGGCCGAGAGCCCGGTGGACATCGCCGAGGTCAGGAACAGCGGCCCCATCAGCACCGCGTTGCGCGCCCAGATGGGGGTGGAGGTCAGCGCGATCAGGACGCCCGTATACGCCCCCACGAACACGCCGAAGGGCGCCGCCAGGATGGAGAGCAGGCGATCCGGCAGCGCGGCGAAGGATCGGGCGAGGAAGTTCTCGCGCCCGAGCAGGCCGTCGCGGGCCGCCTGGGAGGCCGCCGCGAGGCCGGAGAGGTTGGCGAAGAGCGTCAGGCCCCAGGTCCCCATGCTCATCGGCGAGCGCCACTTGACGATGCGGAGCATGTTGTAGAAGCGCTCCGGACGGCCGAGGTCCATGATCAGGAGTACAGGGCTCAACATCATGGCGACGAGCGTTATGTACCGGCCGGCGCGCAGGAAAGCCAAATCCTTGTTGCCGCACATGCGGGCTATGGTGGTTACGACGTGCGCCCCGGAGCCGATGCCGCCGAGCCAGAAGTAGACCGGGACCTCCCAGGTCCAAGTGTGTTCTTTTATTGGGGGGATGTCATAGTAGCCCTTGTCTTGACGCCGGTCGTCCTTGCGCGGATGGTGGGAGGTCTCCACGTGCCCGTTTCGCTGCTGCGGGGCCTCCCGCGTTACGTCGGTCATCTAGCTCCTCCCTCTCTAACCCCTGAACGCCCAGGCCACGACCGCGCCGAGCACGGCGGCGGCGGCGATGCTCGCCGCGCTGGCCTGGTTTAGCTTCTCCTGCGGCAGGAACGGGTGGCGGGGCAGGTTGTAGGTCTCCGGTTCGTCCATGAGGATGAACTTGGAGTGGTTGCCCCCGATGCCGCCAGTCCCACCGACCTCGGGCGTGCCGTAGACGAAGGCGCTGGTGTAGCCCCGGTCGTGCAGTTCCTGCACCCGCTGCTCAGCCCTCCTCTCCAGCTCCTCGACCTCGCCGAACATGATGGACTCCGTCGGGCAGGCCTTGGCGCAGGCGGGCTCCAGGCCGTCCTTCTGGCGGTCGTAGCAGAGGGTGCACTTGAAAGCCCGGCCGTCCTCCGGGACGCGGGTTATGACGCCGTAGGGGCAGGCCGGGATGCAGTACCCGCAGCCGTTGCAGATGTCGGGCTGGATAAAGACGTTGTCGAACTCGTTGCGGATGATCGAGCCCGTAGGGCACGCCTGCTGGCAGGGAGCCTCGACGCAGTGCTTGCACACGTCGCTCATAAACGCCCAGCGCCCGAGGGCGTCGAGCTCGGCGCCGCCCGGGAGCTGCTCCCGCACGTCCTCGGCGAGGGCCACCAGGTCCACGTCGCCGGTCAGGCGCTTTTTCTTCGGGTTCTCGATAAACGCCACGTGGCGCCAGGTGGTGCCCGAGAGCGTCTTGGTGTTGTCGTAGGAGTCGCCGGTGAGCTCGTAGCCGTCGGCGGGGAGCTGATTCCACTGCTTGCAGGCGACCTCGCAAGCCTTGCAGCCGATGCAGACCGTGGTGTCGGTAAGAAACCCCGTCGCCACCTTCTACCTCCCTTCCATGACGCGGCGCCGGAGCTCGTCCACCTGCGCCGCGGGGTCGCTGCTGATGCGAAAGAACCTGCCGCCGAGCGAGGGCCGCTGGGGAGAGTAGAGCCGCTCGACCATCCCGGTGCCCCGGTTGTAGTAGACGCCGGGCTCCAGGGGGACCTGTCGCCTTATGGGCTTGAGGTTCTTTTTCGCCGCCTCGGGGTGCTCGGTGAGCCACAGCCCGAGGCGCATCAGGTCCTGCTCCATCACCTCGCGCCGGGTGCGCTCGCCGTGATAGGTGGCGCTCGCCGTGTCGCCCGGCGCGGACCGGGTTCCTCTCGGGGTCGTCATACGCGCCCCGCTTCCAGGTTGGCGGTAAAGGCTTTGGCCTCGTGAATGGCGACGTTGGGCTCCAGGGAGACCGGGACGAGGTCGTTGACCACGTCGCCCTTTACCAGCCCGTTCGGTCCCCAGTGGTAGGGAAGCCCGATGGTGTGCAGCTTCTTGCCCTCGAAGTCGTAGACGGGGATGCGGTCGGAGACGAGGGCCTTGCAGTGGATCTTGGCGCGCGTCGTCTCGATGGTCACCCAGTCGCCGTTGTTGACGCCCTTGTCGGCGGCGAGGTCCGGGCTGATCTCGGCGAAGAGCTCCGGCTGCAACTCGGAGAGCCAGGGGATCCAGCGCGACATCGCCCCGCTGGTGTGGTGCTCGGTGAGCCGGTAGGTCGTCACCACGTACGGGAAGCGCGGGTCCTCCGGCGGGTTGTACGGGTTGTCCGGCCGGTCGAAGGTCTTGGCGACGGGGTCGTGATGGACCTTCTCGTAGAGCAGGTTCGGCACCGGCGACTCGACCGCCTCGTAGTGGACCGGCAGCGGCCCGTCTTTGAGGCCCACGGGGGCGAAGAGCCAGCCGCGGCCGTCGCCCTGCATGATGAACGGCCCATCGCCGGGGATGGAGTCCACGCCCCGGGCGTCGGGGTCGGGCCGGTAGTCCGGCGGCTTGTCGGCCTGGAAGTCCGGCACGTCGAGGCCGGTCCACTTGCCCTGCTCTTCGTCCCACCACACGTACTTCTTCTTTTCGGACCAGGGCTTGCCCTCGGGATCGGCGGAGGCCCGATTGTAGAGGATACGCCGGTCCATCGGCCACGCCCAGCCCCACTCGGCGGCGACGTTGTCCTGCTCGGACCAGGGCTTGCGCCGCCGGGCCTTGTTCTCCCCGCCGGCGTAGACGCCGGAGTAGATCCAGCCCCCGCAAGCCGTCGAGCCGTCGGCTTTTAGCTCGGCGAAGCCGCCGACCGGCGAGCCGTCGGCCACGTTGTAGCCGTTGATCTCCTTTAGGATGCTCTCGATGTGGGGCTCCTCGGTCTCGCCCTCCGTCGGGTAGTCCCAGGTCATCGCCTTTATGAGCGCGTCGCGCGGCTCGGTGGAGTCCTTGTAGAGATCCTGGATCCTGCGCCCCAAGTGGAAGACGAACCAGGCGTCGCTGCGGGCGTCGTCCGGCGGCTCGACGGCCTTGTCGTGCCACTGGAGCATGCGCTGGGTCTGGGTGAAAGAGCCGTCCTTCTCGGCGATGAGCGCCGAGGGCATAAAGAAGACCTCGGTGCCGCACTCCTCGGGCCTGACCCCGTCGAGCTTCCAGGCGGTGGCGGTCTCCACCTCGAAGGCGTCGAGGACCACGATCCAGTCCAGGTTCCTTATAGCGTCGCGGGCGAGCCGGGCGTGCGGCCCCCCGACCGCGAAGTTCTGACCGAAGACGAAGCAGCCCTTTACCCCCTTGCCGTCCTTCATGTCCATGAGCGTCGGGTAGT
Source organism: Actinomycetota bacterium (assembly GCA_004563715.1). Classification (GTDB taxonomy): domain Bacteria; phylum Actinomycetota; class Rubrobacteria; order Rubrobacterales; family Rubrobacteraceae; genus SIRX01. Next base: position 14,469 of record SIRX01000046.1, read on the forward strand.
AGGAGTGGTCGCCCGTGAGGCGCGGGAAATGGTCGAAGAGCTCGCCGTTCTCGGGGTCGAAGGCCTCCCCGTACCACGCCTTCATGATGCTGGTCAGGTACTTGGGGATGTTGCTCCACCAGCCGGTCTCGGCGGTCTCGGTCTCGACGTACTCCTGCCACGTGTCGTGGGTCTTGTTGGCGTCCGGCATCGGCAGGTAGCCGGGCAGGACGTCGTAGAGCGTGGCTATGTCCGTGGAGCCCTGGATGGTGGCGTGGCCCCGCAGCGCCATGATGCCGCCGCCGGGCCGCCCGATGTTGCCGAGCAGGAGTTGCAGGATGGCCACCGTGCGAATGATCTGGACGCCTTTGGAGTGCTGGGTCCAGCCGACAGCGTAGCAGAACGCCGTGGTCCTGTCGCGCCCGGAGTTGTCGCAGATGGTCTCGGCGACCTTGAGGAACGCCTCCTTCGGGCAGCCCGTCACCCGCTCGACCATCTCCGGCGTGTACTTGGCGAAGTGGCGTTTGAGGATCTGGAACACGCAGCGCGGGTGCTGCAGCGACGGGTCGTTGGGGCGTGGCCTTCCGCCGTGCGTCTCCTCCGCAGCAGGTCCCTCCCCGGCCTCGCCCACCACGGAGTCCTGGCTGCCGCCGACGGCCGCGTGCCGCAGCGGCATGCCCTCGTAGCGCCAGGTCTCGGCGCTGTAGGACTTTGTTTCCTCATCCCAGCCGGAGAACAGGCCCGAGGCGTCGGCGTCCTCGAAGTCTTCGGTCACGAGGGTGGCGGCGTTCGTGTAGTTGACCACGTACTCCTCGAAGTACCGCTCGTTCTCGATGACGTAGTTGATGAGGCCGCCCAGAAACGCTATGTCCGTGCCCGGCCGGATGGGAGCGTAGATGTCGCACATGGCGCTCGTTCGGGTAAAGCGGGGGTCCACGTGGATAAGCGTGGCGCCTTTCTCACGCGCGATCATGGGGTGCCGGAAGCCGACCGGGTGGGCCTCGGCCATGTTGGAGCCCTCGATGATGATGCAGTCGGAGTTCTGGAGGTCTTGCAGCGTGGAGGTGGCGCCTCCCCTACCGTACGTGACGCCCAGACCAGGCACCGTGGAGCTGTGTCATATCCGCGCTTGGTTTGTGATGCGCGTAAAGCCCATCGAGTGAAACAGCTTGGTTATTAGGTAGTTCTCCTCGTTGTCGATGGTGGCCCCGCCGATGGAGGCTACGGCCTGCGAGCGGCTGAGCTTCTTGCCCGCCTCGTTGGCGTCCTCCCAGCTCTCGTCGCGCGCCTTCCTGGTGCGCTCCGCGATCATGTCCAGCGCCTCGTCCAGCGAGAGGTCCTGCCACTCGGAAGCGTACGGCGCCCGGTAGCGGACCTTCGTCCAGCGGTGCGGTGTGACGACCATCCCGTAGATCGCCGACCCCTTGGGACACAGCGTGCCGGCGTTTATGGGGCTGTCCGGGTTGCCCTCGATATCTATAATGCGTCCGGCGCGATGGTAGACCAGCGTAGAGCAGCCGACCGCGCAGTACGGGCAGACGCCCACCGACTTCTGCACGCCCTCGTCCGAGAGGCGGGAGCGGATGTCGCGGGTGGCCGGGCTTACCGGATGCTCTACCTTGATGCCAACGTGATTCTTGACCTTGGCCCAGAGCCCGTCTTTTCCGGTAAGCTTGAAGAACAAGACCCGCACCTTTCCACGCTAGCCACGACCTGCCTCGTACCCCTGGAGGCGGATTATACCCGTAACCCCCACGGCGAGAAACGGATGGCCGGCGGACGGCGGTAAACAAAACTTAACTTCGCAAACATTGAGCAAAACCGATGTATCTGGTACGGTAAACCTTACAAGACCCGTGTATAGGTGCGGGAAAGGGAAAGGAGGCTTTGACGAGGACCCAGGCAAGACGGTAGCAAACGAACCCCTTCTGCTGTTCGGAGTTATCCCCGGGCATGCAGATGCATTTGTTCAAGGAGGTACGCTGTATGGCGGACAACAGGATCGTTGTCTACAAAGGACCGGGCGAAGTAGCGGTAGAGGACATCGAGTACCCGAAGCTGGAGGTTCCCGAAGAGGTAGCCAGCGCCATGGGGATGAGCGTGGAGGCCCCGCACGCGGCCATCCTGAAGGTGGTCTCGACCAACATCTGCGGCTCCGACCAGCACATGGTCCGGGGCCGGACCACGGCCCCCGTCGGCCAGACGCTGGGGCATGAGATCACCGGCGAGGTCGTCGAGAAGGGCAACGACGTACAGTTCATCAACGAGGGCGACCTGTGCTCCGTGCCGTTCAACATCGCCTGCGGACGTTGCAGGAACTGCAAGGAGCGCAAGACCGGCGTCTGCCTGAACGTCAACCCGGCACGGGCCGGCTCGGCCTACGGCTACGTGGACATGGGCGGCTGGGCCGGCGGGCAGGCCAAGTACGTGCTGGTCCCCTTCGCGGACTTCAACCTGCTCAAGTTCCCCGACAAGGACCAGGCGCTGGAGAAGATACTGGACCTGACCATGCTCTCGGACATCTTCCCCACCGGCTACCACGGCGCCTACATGGCGGGCACGAGAACGGGCTCCACAGTCTACGTGGCCGGGGCGGGACCAGTCGGCCTCGCGGCGGCCCACTCGGCCCAGTTGCTCGGGGCGGCGGTCGTCATCGTCGGGGACCTGAACGAGGAGCGGCTGGCGCAAGCGAGGAGCTTCGGCTGCGAGACGATCAACATAGCCGAAGAGGCCGAGCTGGCGGACCAGATCGCGGAGATCGTCGGCGAACCCGAGGTGGACTGCGCGGTTGACGCCGTCGGCTTCGAGGCCAGCGGGCACGGGCCGGAGGCGGAAGAGGCCCCGGCGACGGTGCTGAACGACATCCAGACCATCACGCGGGCGGGCGGGCGGCTCGGCATCCCGGGCCTCTACGTTACGGGTGACCCGGGCGCCGCCGACCCGGACGCCCAAGAAGGCACGCTCAAGATCCGCTTCGGGCTGGGCTGGGCCAAGAGCCACGCCTTCTACACCGGCCAGTGCCCGGTCATGCAGTACAACCGGGAGCTGATGATGGCGATCCTGAACGATAAGGCCCAGATCGCCCGGGCCGTGAACGCCACGGTGATCTCGCTCGAAGAAGCCCCGCAAGGCTACAAGGACTTCGACAAGGGCGCGGCCAAGAAGTTCGTGCTCGACCCGCACGGCTACCTCGACGCCTAGAATCCAAGGGCACAACGGGCGTCTTGAAGGGCCGGATTTCTCCGGCCCTTCTCGTCGTGTGTAGACTTACAAAGCTTCGCGTTTTTCTATTGCTGTCGAAATAACTCTTGAAACGCTCTCTAGCACAATTATACT